>NZ_JAWODO010000118.1:0-15716 GCF_046483245.1 Desulfosalsimonas sp.
GACCGGCACCAGCAGGAGATTGCATTTAATCCCAGATATTTCATTGATGCGCTCAATTTTATCAGCACGGACAAGGTTCGCCTCAATATCCAGGACGAGGATCATCCGTGCATTGTCCGGGCCGAAGACGACCTGTCGTATTTAAACATTATCATGCCGATGAAGATATGATGGCACCGTAAAAAGTCTGATTTCAGATGGTGCCGTAAAAGTTCAAGATTAAGGCTTGCGCAATTTCGAAGAATGCAGCGTAGTTATCCGTACGTGAAATTCTGAGAAATTGCGCATAACGCAGATATTGGACTTTTACGACGCCATCAAGATATAAAAGGCTGCAACCGACTTTCCAAGAGACGAGAAGACTATGACAGATCCCAATTATACCTACGATCACAACAGCATCAACGTGTTAAAAGGGCTGCAGGCGGTACGCATGCGGCCTTCAATGTATATCGGAAATGTTGATTTCCAGGGACTGCATCACCTGGTCTATGAAATCGTGGACAACAGCATTGACGAGGCCATGGCCGGGTATTGCGACACCATCTGGGTAACGGTACACACGGATAAAAGCGTGAGCGTGGAAGACAACGGCCGGGGCATTCCCGTGGGCATGCACAAATCCGAAAATATGCCCGCCCTTGAGGTGGTGCTAACCAAGCTGCACGCCGGCGGCAAGTTCGATCATGACTCCTACAAGGTTTCCGGGGGGCTGCACGGGGTGGGGGTTTCCGTGGTCAACGCCCTATCTGCCGTGCTGGAGGTATGGGTCTACAAGGAAGGCAAAATCTATTACCAAAGCTACAGTGGCGGGGATAAAACCTCTGAACTCCAGGAAATCGGAGAGACTGAAAAAACCGGGACCCTGATCCGGTTCAAGCCGGATACCCAAATTCTGACCACTGATGAATTTGATTATAATACCTTAAACCGCAGGCTGCGGGAACTGGCGTTTTTAAACAAGGGAATCAGAATTGTCCTTGAAGACGAGCGAGGCGATGAAAAAGAGGAATTCTGCTACCAGGGCGGGATTGCCGAGTTCGTGGAATATCTCAACCGCCGGCACACCGCGGTTCACGAACCCATTTTCGTGGAAGGCGAGAAAAACGATATCCAGGTGGAAATCGCCATCCAGTACAATGACACTTATAATGAGAAAATTTTTTCCTTTGCCAACAACATCAACACCATAGAAGGCGGGTTTCACTTAATCGGGTTTAAAACCGGCCTGACAAGGACTTTGAATCAGTATGTTGCAGCATCGGATGCCGGAAAAAAGGCCAAGGCGAAGATTACCGGCGATGACGTACGCGAGGGCCTGACTGCGGTGATCAGCGTTCGGATCATGTCACCCCAGTTTGAGGGCCAGACTAAGACAAAGCTGGGCAACAGTGAAGTAAAGGGTATCGTGGAGTCGCTGATCCACGAAAAATTCAGCATATTCCTCGAAGAAAACCCCTCCATTGCCAAAAAGATCATCGGCAAGGCCGTGGATGCGGCCCGGGCCCGGGATGCGGCCAAAAGAGCCCGGGATATGGCGCGCAGCAAGGGAAGCCTCCTGGACTCCACCCTGCCGGGCAAGCTGGCCGATTGTCAGGAATCCAGGCCGGAACTCCGGGAATTGTTCATCGTGGAGGGCGATTCCGCAGGCGGATCCGCCAAGCAGGGCCGGGACCGGAAAACCCAGGCCATCCTACCCCTGAAGGGCAAGATTTTAAACGTGGAAAAGGCCCGGTTTGACAAGCTGTTGCGTAGCGAGGAGATCAAAAACATGATCACCGCCCTGGGAACAGGCATCGGCAGCGAGGAATATGACATCAGCAAAATCAAGTACCACAAGATCATTATCATGACAGACGCGGATGTGGACGGGTCCCATATCCGCACCCTGCTGCTGACCTTTTTCTACCGCCAGATGCCCGAGCTCATCGAAAGGGGGTATTTGTATATTGCCCAGCCCCCGCTGTTTAAACTCAGCCGGGGCAAAAAGGACAATTACCTCAAGGATGAAAAGGAATACATCGAGCATATCCTGCGGCGCGCCTGCGATGAAAAATATATCAAGGCCCGGATACAGAGCAGTGAGGACGCGGTATTGACCGGCCACCGGTTTTATCTTCTGGTCACCAGCATGGCCGAATACCTGACCATGCTTGGCCGCCTGCAGCGCCATGGAATATATGCGGAACTCGTTGAAACCATGATCCGCACAGGCATATCCGACAAAAGCCACATGCAGGATCAAGGCAGGGTTGCGCACCTGCGAAGCGTCCTTGAACAGGGGGGGTTTACCGTGGGCGAGCCGGAATGGAACGAGGAGCGAAATGTCTTTGAACTGCTGGTGTATCCCAAACAGGCGGATGAAATGGAGCAGATGTTTTCAGACATATCCGAGAAAAAGCAGATCACGGTCAAAATTGGCCGCAGTCTGGTGCATTCCAAGGACTACCAGAAGGCCCTAACCCTTTATGAAGATATCGAGCCCTATGACGGAGATGAATTTGAAATTTATAAGGCCGGCGAAGACGAGCAGAAAGAATCCGATCCTGTGGTGGTCAAAACCAAGGAGGCTCTGATCCATTACCTCATGGAGGAAGGCAAAAAAGGGCTTTCCATTCAGCGCTACAAAGGTCTGGGAGAAATGAATCCGGATCAGCTGTGGGCCACCACAATGAATCCGGAAAGCCGGACTCTGCTGCAGGTAAATGTGGAAAACATCGTGGATACCGACGATATTTTCACCATCCTCATGGGAGACGAGGTGGAGCCGCGGCGCAATTTTATCCAGAGCAACGCCCTGGAAGTCAGCATGCTCGACATTTAGACCGATTGGCCGGCCTACCAAGGCCGGCGCTTTACCGGGATGCGGTGAAATACTTTTCCAGATCCCGGATTTCCCGGATCAGTTTCCGGATCAACTCCGGGGCCTGACCCGGGTCTGAATCAACAAGGTTTTGCAGATAAAGGCTTTGGTCGGCCAACTCCGTGAATCCGAGGTTGACAGATGCGCCTTTAAAGGAGTGGAGCAGGTGTTTTGCTTTTTCATGGCCCCCTGCTTTTATTGAATCTTGCAAATCAGATAGTTCCGCCACCGATGTCTGGACAAAAAGGCGGAGCAGCACTTTGTATTCGGCTTCATCCATGCCCAGCTGCGCGGCTTGTTTTTCAATATCCATATTGTATGGTTCCCGGTATGCGACGTTATTATGCCCGGCCATTGCAAAAAAGCCGGGTCAAAAACAGGTTGCGTCTGCCTTGTTGATTTGAATTTGCTTGACAATATAGCGGGTTTTGCATATAGTCAACACCTTTAAATTACGTAATTCATTTGAATTTAAGTTAAAAGAGAATTTCGCAAATGCCGGAAGAAAAATTTCAGGACATTGTCTCCGCCAGAAAAGAAAAGTGGATGGATCAGTGGCTTGATGCGCTGATGAGCACTTATCCCAATGAATCCGCCCGTTTTTTCAAAGATACCACCGACCCGTTTGCCAACCCGGTGGGATCCGCCTTCAGAAATGGCATCAGAAATCTGTTTGAAGTACTGGCAGCAGACGCCTATGATCCGGACGCCGCCCGCCAGGCCCTCGATCCCATGGTCCGCGTCCGGGCCATACAGGAACTGGCACCTTCGGCGGCTCTTGGTTTTATAACCCAGATCAAGGCGATCATGGCCGGGGATGGCAAAGCCGTAAGGCATGCAGCCAGGGCGGATAAAATCAGGATGGATAAAATTGCCGAACATGCTGACCAAGCCCTGCTGACGGCTTTTGATCTTTATATGGGCTGCAAGAAGCATGTTTATACCCTTCGGGCCCGGCAGGCGCGAGACAGTGTCCGGCAGCTGCTGGTCAAAAATGAGCTGATTAGCGAATTGCCGGATATCGATCCGGCAGTTATGGAATAAACAAACAAGGTTAACCGGCACAACCGGCATGGCGGCCCGGGGTCGGGATACTCCGGCACATGCCGCAGCCGGGCAAAGCGAGGTGGTGGTCAATGAATGCAGCGTATTTGTATTCCCTCATTACAGTTGTGCTTCTGGGACTGATCGCATACGCAGGCGCGGAAGCAGCTGGACTCGAAGTTTTATTCGGCGTGATCATACCGTATCTCGCCCTGATTGTTTTTCTGATCGGCTTTGCCAACAAGATTCTGGATTGGACCAAATCCCCGGTTCCTTTCCGGATTCCCACGACCATGGGCCAGCAAAAGAGTCTGCCGTGGATCAAACAAAACAAGTTTGACAGCCCCTATACCACCGGCCAGGTGGTGGTCCGCATGGCTCTTGAAATCCTGCTGTTTCGATCTTTGTTTAAAAATCTCAGAACCGGATTCGGAAAAGACGGTCAGAAAATCACCTACAAATGGGTGGTGTGGCTGTGGCTGTTTGCTCTGATGTTTCATTATTCCTTTCTGGTTGTGGTGATCCGGCATCTCCGGTTTTTTGCCGAGCCTGTGCCGTTTTTTGTCACCATGCTCGAGCGCATCGACGGCATGCTCCAGATTATGCTGCCCAATTTGTTTATTTCCGGGGTGGTTTTGCTGGCTGGTGCTTCGCTGCTTCTGCTGCGCCGGGTATTTTTGCCGAAATTGGTCTACATTTCCAGGCCGGCCGATTACTTTCCGTTGTTTCTGATCATCGGCATTGCGGTAACCGGCCTGATGATGCGTTATATCAGCAAGGTGGACGTGGTCCGGGTCAAGGAACTGACCATGGGACTGGCCACCTTCCAGCCCTCGATTCCCGAGGGATCCATCAGCGGGCTTTTTTACGTGCACCTGTTTTTTGTTTCTCTTCTGGTGGCCTATATCCCGTTTAGCAAGCTGATGCACATGGGCGGTGTCTTTTTGAGCCCCACCCGCAACCTGGCCAATAATTCCCGGGCCAAGCGCCATGTCAACCCCTGGAATTATCCGGTCAAGACCCATACTTACGAAGAATATGAAGACGATTTCAGAGATAAAATGAAAGAGGCTGGCCTTCCAGTTGAAAAGGAGTAGCTATGGCAGAGACGCCGAAACCCGAAGAACTGTTTCAAAATATTGATCACAGCCTGCCGGATGAGCCGTGGGAAGAGATTCCGCCTGATCTTTCCGAAGGCCGGTTCTGCTATCCCACCAAGAAAAAGAATTTGGAATATCTGGACCTGCCCACCACCACCAAGGATGAGTGGTCGCCGGCAGACGAGGAATGGCCCATTCCGGACAACTGGAAGGAAATCATCCACGAGGGATTCAAGGACCGGCTGGAAAAGTACCGCTCCCTGAAAATTTTCATGGATGTCTGCGTCCGGTGCGGGGCATGTGCGGACAAATGCCATTTTTTCATTGGTACCGGTGATCCCAAAAACATGCCGGTGCTCCGCGCGGAACTTCTTCGCTCGGTGTACCGCAATGACTTTACCACCGCCGGAAAGATTTTAAAAAAGATCAACGGCGGCCGGCCCCTGACAAAGCAGGTATTAAAGGAATGGTTTTCCTATTTTTACCAGTGCACGGAATGCCGGCGATGCTCGGTGTACTGCCCCTACGGCATTGACACCGCAGAAGTGACCATGATGGGCCGGGAACTCCTGTCGCTGCTGGGACTCAACATCAACTGGGTCCTGGAGCCGGTTGCCAACTGCTTCCGTACCGGCAACCACCTGGGAATCCAGCCCCACGCCTTTAAGGACATGGTGGATTTTTTCTGTGACGATATTGAAGAAATCACTGGTGTGCGCATCAACCCCTCGTTTAACCGCAAGGGCGCCGAGATTCTGTTTATTGTTCCCTCCGGCGACGTTTTTGCCGATCCTGGCACCTATACTTTCATGGGATATCTGCTCCTGTTTGAACACCTTGGCCTGGACTACACCCTGTCCACCTACGCCTCCGAGGGCGGCAACTTCGGCCTGTTTACCTCTTCAGAGGTGATGAAACGGCTGAACGCCAAGATGTATGCCGAAGCCAGAAGGCTCGGGGTCAAGTGGATCCTTGGCGGCGAGTGCGGCCATATGTGGCGGGTGATCAACCAGTACATGGATACCATGAACGGGCCTGCGGACTTCGGGGAAGTGCCCAAATCCCCGATCACCGGAACGGTGTTTGAAAACGCGGCTTCCACCCGAATGGTTCACATAACCGAGTTTACCGCAGACCTGCTCCGCAACAACAAGCTGAAACTCGATCCATCCAGAAATGACAAGCACGTGGTCACTTTTCACGATTCCTGCAACCCCTCCCGCGCAATGGGCCTGCTTGATGAACCGCGGTACGTGCTCAACAGCGTCTGCAACCATTTTTACGAAATGCCGGAAAATACCATCCGGGAACAGACATTCTGCTGCGGCAGCGGATCGGGACTCAACACTGAAGAGATTATGGAACTGCGGCTGCTCGGCGGCCTGCCGCGGGCCAACGCGGTCAAGCATGTCCATGACAAGTTCGGGGTCAATATGCTTTCCTGCATATGCGCCATTGACCGCGCCGCCTTTCCGCCGTTGATGGATTACTGGGTGCCCGATGTCGGCGTAACTGGCATTCACGAACTGGTGGGCAATGCGCTGGTGATGGACGGGGAAATCGAGCGGACCATGGACCTGCGCTTCGAACCCCTGAACGAAGAAACGGAGGAAGACGCCGATGAATGATAAGAACAAGATCATCGCGGGCTTGGTCATCTTTTTTGTAGTGTTGCTGTTTCCCTTCTGGTTCAACCTGATTTTCGGCGCCGCCGGAGCCGCCAAGGCTCCGGAACCGGAACTGACCGATAACGCCAAGGAAGCGGAAACCTGTATTGCCGAAACCGATCATATGCGCACCGAGCATATGCAGATTCTTGATCAATGGCGGGATACGGTGGTCCGGGACGGCAAGCGGATCTACAAGGCCGAAAACGGCAAGGAGTATGAAGCCAGCCTTTCCAACACCTGCATGGACTGCCACTCCAATAAGGAGGAGTTTTGCGACAGCTGCCATAATTACACCTCGGTGGATCCCTATTGCTGGGATTGTCATACATATCCGGAGGAGACAGAGTAATGGAAAACAGCAGAAGACGCTTTTTGAAAACCGCAGGATTTTCCATACTGGGAGTCGGTGCCGGTTCCATGCTCATCGGCCTTGCGGGCAGACCCGCGATTGCCGCAGGCCCGGGCGCCGCACCCGGGCCGGAGTTCGGCCACCGGCCAGAGGCCAAACACGCCCGGCGCTGGGGGATGGTGATCGACACCCGCAACCTGGACGAGCGCACCTGCCGGAAAATGGAAGAAGCCTGCCACAGCATCCACAACGTGCCCGACCATATCGGCAAGTTTGATAAAAAAAATCATGAAATCAAGTGGATCTGGGCAACCGAGTTCAAGCATGCCTTTCCGGGCCAGGAAGCCGAATTCCTGTCCGACAGGCTGGAACACGCACCGGTTCCGG
The DNA here is from genome assembly GCF_046483245.1 of Desulfosalsimonas sp. Taxonomy (GTDB): domain Bacteria; phylum Desulfobacterota; class Desulfobacteria; order Desulfobacterales; family Desulfosalsimonadaceae; genus Desulfosalsimonas. The sequence continues at coordinate 7,414 of NZ_JAWODO010000118.1, forward strand.
TGTTGTGCAACCATTGCGACAACCCGCCCTGTGTTCGCGCATGCCCCACCAAGGCCACTTTCAAGCGGGAAAAAGACGGTATCGTGCTCATGGATTTCCACCGGTGCATCGGCTGCCGGTTCTGTATGGCCGCCTGCCCGTTCGGCGCCCGCAGCTTTAACTTCCGTGACCCGCGGCCGGCCATAGAAGAGGAAAATCCGGATTTTCCAACCCGAATGAAAGGGGTGGTGGAAAAATGCAATTTCTGCGCAGAACGCCTGGCTGTGGGCAAGATGCCGGCCTGCGTGGAGGCCTCCGGGGGCGCACTGACCTTCGGGGATCTCAATGACCCGGACTCTGATATTCGCAAACTGCTGGCAGACGAGTATGCCATCCGGCGGAAACCGAACCTGGGGACCTTCCCCTCGGTGTTCTATATCGTTTGATCGTATGAGGGAGCTATGCTAGAAAAAGCGCTTAAAGGAAGCAAGACCTACTGGATGTGGCTGCTGGCCCTGGCGGTGGTGATTGCCGTCGGATTCGTTGTCTACCTGCGCCAGCTCGACTTTGGCCTGGGCATTACAGGCATGAGCCGGGATGTAACCTGGGGGTTTTACATCGCCCAGTTCACCTTTCTGGTCGGGGTGGCCGCATCGGCGGTGATGCTGGTGCTGCCCTACTACCTGCACGATTACAAGACCTTCGGCAAGATCACGGTGCTGGGCGAGTTTTTGGCCGTGGCCTCGGTGCTCATGTGCATGCTGTTTATCATTGTGGACCTGGGCCAGCCCATGCGGCTGTTAAACGTGATCTTCTATCCCACGCCAAATTCCATGCTGTTCTGGGACATGATCGTCTTAAACGGGTATTTGTTCTTAAACATCCTCATCGGCTGGAATGTGCTGGATGCGGAGCGAAATAACACGGCCCCGGAAAAATGGATCAAGCCCCTGATCTATCTTTCCATCCCCTGGGCGGTGAGCATTCACACGGTCACCGCATTTCTCTACTGCGGTCTTCCCGGAAGGGGCTTCTGGCTGACCGCGGTGCTGGCCCCCCGCTTTCTGGCATCCGCCTTTGCCGCAGGCCCGGCGTTTCTGATTCTGCTGAGCTTTATCATTCGCCGGTTTACCGGCTTTGACGCCGGAACCCAGGCCCGGCAGACCCTGGCCAAGATCGTGGCCTATGCCGTGCTGGCCAACCTGTTTTTCTTTCTCTGCGAAGTGTTTGTGGCCGTCTACAGCCAGATCCCGGAACATATGAGCCATCTGCAGTACCTGTTTTTCGGTCTCCACGGCCATGATGCCCTGGTGCCCTGGATGTGGAGTTCCATGGCCCTGATGGTACTGGCGGTGATTTTCCTGATCATTCCCGCAGCCCGGCGAAATGAAACAACACTGATTTTTTCCTGCGCGTTTGTGTTTGTGGGCACCTGGATTGACAAGGGACTGGGGATGATCTCCGGCGGGTTTGTGCCCAACCCCTTACACGAGGTCAACGAATACATTCCGTCGATTCCCGAGATTGTCATCACCATCGGCGTGTACGCCCTTGGATTTCTGGTGCTGACCCTTTTGTACAAGGTGGTCACCAGCGTCAAAAGGGAAGTGGCCGGCCAGGGATAGTCCGGGCCGCAGTTTTTCAAAAACGATTTTTTCCGGGGTTCACTCATCATAACCCGATGGGTGAACCCTTTTACGTATCTGCCGATTTTGATGTAATCCTAAAAAATGAGTTTACAGATGGCGCCGTCAATTTTTATTGACAAACGGATAAAATCGGGTATATTAGATAAATTTTGAAAATATGAGTTTCTGGGAGGTTTTAGCCATGTATGCAGTTGTTGCCACAGGGGGCAAGCAATATAAAGTAACAAAAGGCGATGTGCTGCGCATCGAGAAGATCGCCGGGGATGTGGGCGACAGCGTGACCTTTGACAAGGTCTTGATGCTGTCAGACGGTGACGCGGTATCCCTGGGTCAGCCGGTGCTGGAAAACGCGTCGGTGCAGGCCCGGATCGTGGAACAGGCGCGGTCCAAGAAAATTCTGGTGTTCAAATACAAGCGCCGCAAGCGCTACCGCCTGAAAAAAGGTCACCGCCAGTCCTACACGGCCGTGCAGATCGATGATATCGCAGGTGCGTAACAATTTTTTGCTGATCCAAATTTTTATATGAGGTATACGGAAAATGGCACACAAAAAAGCGGGCGGAAGCTCTAAAAACGGCAGGGACTCCCAGGGACAGCGCCGGGGAGTCAAGCGGTACGGCGGACAGAAAGTTCGGGCCGGCAACATCCTGGTGCGACAGCTTGGCACCAAAATACATCCCGGTGAGAACGTCGGCATGGGAAAGGATTACACCCTGTTTTCCAAGATCGACGGAATGGTGAGTTATGAACGTCTCGGGCGCTCCCGGAAAAAAGTCAGCGTTTATGCGGCGTGAAATTCATCGATGAAGTTGTAATTGACGTGGCCGCCGGCCACGGGGGCCGGGGATGCGTGAGCTTCAGGCGGGAGAAATACATTCCCAAAGGCGGCCCGGACGGCGGAGACGGCGGCCACGGCGGCAATGTACGAATCCACACATCGCATCGTTTGCGAACCCTTCACCAGTTCCGTTTCAAACGCCAGTTTCAGGCAGCCAGCGGCGGCCACGGCCAGGGAAGCCAGAAAACCGGAAAAAACGGCCAGGATTTAATCATTGAAGTTCCGCCCGGCACCGTGATCCGGGACCGGCAAACCGATGAAATAATCCATGACTGCGTCACACCCGGGGAAACGTTTGTGGTTGCCAAAGGCGGCCGGGGCGGCCGGGGCAACCGGCGCTTTGCCACCTCCACCAACCGCGCCCCCAGACACGCCCAGCCGGGCGAGCCGGGCGAAACCCGCAGCCTGAAGCTGGATCTCAAGCTCCTTGCCGACATCGGCATTATCGGTTTTCCCAATGCCGGCAAATCAACCCTGATCAGGCGGATCTCTTCTGCGCGGCCAAAGGTTGCCGATTACCCGTTTACCACCATCAATCCGGTGCTCGGCGTGGTGAGCCCGGAGACAGGTGAGCCCTTTGTGGTGGCCGACATCCCGGGGTTGATCCAGGGCGCCCACCAGGGAGCGGGTCTGGGCACGCGGTTTCTGCGGCACGTTGAGCGCACCCGGGTATTGCTGCACCTGGTGGATGCCTCAGAGATTGACGCAGATGATCCCCTTTCCGGGTACAGGGCCATCAATAGTGAACTGGCGGGATTTAACCCGGAGCTGGCGGAAAAAAACCAGGTGGTGGTGCTAAACAAGATGGATTTGCCCGACAGCAAAACCCGGGCTGAGGCCTTTATCCGTGCGGCCGGCAACCTGCCGGTGATCAAAATTTCCGCTGCCACAGGCAAAGGCGTTGCCCAACTTGTCAATAAGCTAAACGAGATTGTCAACTCCGGAAAACACTTCAATGGAAATTGACCGCAAAACCTTTTTTGATCAGGCCCGGCGCGTGGTGGTCAAGGTGGGAAGCGGGGTGCTGACCGCAGATGACGGGCTAAACACCGATGTGATTGCCAGCTTAAGCCGCCAGATCTGCCATCTGACCCGAAACGGGCTGGAGATTCTGCTGGTCTCATCCGGGGCTATGGCCTCGGGCCAGAAAAAAATCGGACTGGACCGCCGGCCCGAGGAAATCCCCAAGCGCCAGGCCATGGCGGCCGTGGGCCAGGCCGGCCTGATTTTGTGCTATGAAAACGCATTTGCCCGCTACAACCGGCAGGTGGCCCAGATTCTGCTGACCAGCGATGATCTGTCTGTGAGCCGGCGGCGGTATCTAAACGCCCGAAACACCCTGCACACCCTTATGGCCTGGCACGTGGTGCCCATTATCAACGAAAACGACACCGTGGTGGTCGAGGAGATCAAGTTCGGGGACAATGACAATCTTTCCGCTTTGATTGCCCTGATGATGAATGCCGACATCCTGGTCAATCTCACCGATATCGACGGCCTGTATACCGGCGATCCCAGAACAGATCCCGAAGCCCGCCAGATCCCGGTGGTGGAGCGAATTACCCGGGACCTTGAAAAAACCGCGAGCGGCCTGCCCGGTGTGCTGGGCACAGGCGGGATGCTGTCAAAAATCCGGGCAGCGCGCAAGGTTACGGTTGCCGGCATTCCAATGGTCATTGCCAACGGCCGGGAAGAAGACGTGCTGATCCGGCTATTTGAAGGCCGGGCCCGGGGTACGTTTTTTGCGCCCGCCCACAGCCGGATTCCCAACCGGAAATCCTGGATCGGGTTTGCCTTAAAACCCAGGGGCGAGGTCATCATTGACCAGGGCGCGGCCCGGGCCATCCTGGAGAAGGGAAAAAGCCTGCTTTCCGGCGGCATCCGGGATGTGGCCGGTGATTTCGGCGCGGGCTCGCCGGTGCATATCGTGGATCCAGAGGGCCGGCACCTGGCAGCGGGCCTGGTCAACTACAGCGCAGCCGAGATCCGCCGGATCATGGGCTGCCAGTCGTGCCAGATCAGCGAGAAGCTGGGGCATAAATCCTATGACGAGGTCATTCACAGAAACAACATGACCCTTCTGGGGTAAGAAAATGGCCGAAAAATACCAGGAAAGGACGGATGCCATGAATATCGAAACCACAGTGGCGGAAATGGCAAAGGCGGCCGGCCAGGGCGCCAGGGCCTTGGCCCGATGTTCATCCGTACAGAAAAACAGCGCCTTAAACCGCATTGCCGAAAAACTCATTGAAAACAAGGCTGAAATTCAGGCCCAAAACGCAAAAGACGTGGACGAGGCCCGAAACCAGGGATTGTCTGCGGCCATGATCGACCGGCTGACCATCACAGACAAGGTGCTTTCAGCCATGGCAGACGGGTTAAAGGATGTCGCTGCCCTGGAAGACCCGGTGGGTTCCATGGACGGCACCTGGGTCCGGCCCAACGGCCTGGCGGTCAGCCGCATGCGCATTCCCCTGGGGGTGATCGGCATTATCTACGAATCCCGGCCCAACGTGACCATTGACGCGGCCGGGCTCTGCATCAAGTCCGGAAATGCGGTGATTCTGCGGGGCGGATCAGAGTCCCTGCACTCCAACCAGATCCTGGCCGAAACCGTGGCCGCGGGCCTGGCCGAATCCGGCCTGCCTGAAACCGCGGTCAGTTTTATTTCCGTGCGGGACCGCGAGGCGGTCAACGCCCTGCTAAGTCAGGACGCGTATGTGGATCTTATCATCCCCCGGGGCGGTGAGGGCCTGATCCGGTTTGTGGCGGAAAATTCCAAAATTCCCGTGCTCAAGCATTACAAGGGGGTCTGCCACGTTTACGTGGACGCCTCGGCAGAACCGGCCATGGCCATGGAAATCTGCATGAATGCCAAGGTCCAGCGCCCGGGGGTGTGCAATGCCATGGAAACCCTTCTGGTGCACCAGGATGCGGCGCAAACCTTTTTGCCGGAAATGGCCCGGCAGTTTGGCCAGGCTGGCGTGGAACTGCGGGGATGTGAAAAAACCCGCCAAATTCTGCCCGATATTGCCGCAGCCACGGAAGCCGACTGGCCTGAGGAATACCTGGATCTGATTTTGGCGGTGAAAACCGTTGAATCCATGGACGAGGCCTTGGCTCATATTGCCGCTTACAGCTCCCAGCACACAGAGGCCGTTGTCACGAGCCATTACCAGCGCGCCCACCGGTTTTTGCAGGAGGCCGACTCATCCGTGGTGCTGGTCAACGCCTCCACCCGGTTTAACGACGGCGGCCAGCTCGGCCTTGGCGCGGAAATGGGCATCAGCACTTCAAAGCTGCATGCCTTCGGCCCCATGGGCCTTCGGGAACTGACCACCACCAAGTTCGTGGTTCTGGGAACCGGCCAGATCCGGACGTAAACCAGGTATGGATCCGATGCAAATCAAGGCCGGGCTTTTCGGGGGAACGTTTAATCCTGTGCATCTGGCCCATCTGCGCATGGCCGAAGAGGTGCGCGAGGCCTTTGGCATAGACAAAATCTATTTCATCCCCGCAGCCAATCCGCCCCACAAGACCGACAAGGATCTGGCCCCGGCCCAAGACCGCTATAAAATGCTTCAGGCCGCCATTTCCGAACACCCCGGCTTTGAAATTTCGGACGCAGAGCTGCGCCGGCCGGGCCGATCCTATACCATTGACACGGTAAGCCAGGTTTCCGCCATGCTGCCCCAAGGCGCCCGCTGCTTTTTGATCATGGGCCTGGACGCTTTTGCGGAAATCGACACCTGGAAGGATTACCATGGCCTGTTTGACACCATCGAGGTGATTGTCATCTCCCGGCCGGCACCCGCGGACCCGAAAGAAAAAATGGCAGAGGTGATTTTTGGCCGCATATCTGCCAGCTATGAATATGATCCGGCGGCCCGGCGGTTTCAACACCCGGATAAGCAGGCGGTTTACTGGTTTGAGGCAACGGCTTTGGATATTTCCGCCAGCCGGATCCGTTCTTTGGCCGCACAGGGGAAATCCATCCGCTACCTTGTGCCCGAGGCGGCAGAGCGCTATATTTACCAAAAGGGGTTGTATATATGACAGGGGCAAAAACCGAACCGGATTTAAAGCCGTTTGTGCAAGCCATCCTGGGCCGAAAGGCAATGGAGCTGGTGGCCTTAGACGTTGCCCGGGTCACGGACGTGGCAGACGTGTTTATGATCTGCAGCGGCCGGTCCAGCCGGCAGGTATCCGCCATTGCCGAGTATGTGGAATCCGAGCTCAAAAAAGCCGGAATCCGGCCCTTGAGCGTTGAAGGGGTCAAGGACGGCCAGTGGGCCCTGATTGATTACGGCTACGTGATCATCCATATTTTTTATGATCCGGTGCGGCGGTTTTACGACCTGGAAAGCCTGTGGGCCGATGCCCGGCGCATTGACTTGTCTGTATATCCCCAATTTCAACAACCGGCTGAAGGAAGTGATGACAGTGATGAATGATTTTCCCAAAAACCGATGCCTGCTTTTGATTTTAGACGGCTGGGGTCTTGCCCCGGCCGGACCGGACAATGCATTGTCCGTTGCCAATACCCCGTTTCTGGACCGCCTCATGGAAACCTGCCCGAATACTTATCTGGAATGCACGGGACCGGCCGTGGGCCTTCCGGAAGGGGTTATGGGAAACTCCGAGGTGGGCCATTTAAACATTGGCGCCGGCCGGGTGGTCTACCAGGTGCTGCTGCGCATTGATCTGGCCATCAAGGACGGCTCCTTTTTTGAAAATCCGGCCCTGGCCGAAATTATGAAAACCGTGCGTGACAAGGGCTCAGCCCTTCATCTCATGGGCCTTGCCTCGGATGCCGGGGTCCACAGCCAGCTTGCGCATTTGTTTGCCTTAGTGGAAATGGCCGGGCGCTACGGGCTTGAAAAGGTTTATATCCATCCGATTTTAGACGGCAGAGACACCCCGCCGGACAGCGGCGTGGGGTATGTTCGCCAAATCCAGGAAAAACTGGAAAAACATCCGTATGCCAAAATCGCCACTTTGTGCGGCCGTTATTATTCCATGGATCGCGACACCCGCTGGGACCGCACGCGCATGGCCTATGAGCTCTATACCCTGGGCCAGGGAGAGCCGGAAACAGACCCGGTGCGCGCCGTAAAAAACGCCTACACCAGGGGCGACACAGACGAGTTTGTCAAGCCGGTGGTCATCACGGACAGCCAGGGCGAACCAATGGGCACGGTGGCTGATGACGACGGCATTATTTTCTACAACTTCCGCCCGGACCGGGCCCGGCAGATCACCCGGGCGTTTACCGAAGACCCGTTTGCGCATTTTGAGCGCACAAAGCGGCCCAAATTGTCCGGCTATGTCACCATGACCCAGTTTGATGAATCCTTTGACCTGCCCGTGGCCTTCGGCCCGGTTCACCTGACAAACATCGTGGGCGAGGTGATCAGCAAAAGCGGTCTGCACCAGCTGCGCATGGCCGAAACCGAAAAATACGCCCATGTGACCTATTTTTTCAACGGCGGGGAGGAGACCCCGTTTGAAAACGAGGACAGAAAGCTGATTCCCTCTCCACGGCAGGTGCGCACCTATGATGAAAAACCCGAAATGAGTGCCTACGAGGTGGCCGAAGAAGCCGTGTCCCGGCTTGAGTCGGAAAAATACGACCTGATCGTGATCAATTTCGCCAACATGACCCCGGTATGGCCCACCATGTCCATGTTGCCGAAATTGATCACGATCAGGTCTTATTTTTCCGACTCAAGCCGGGACACGGCTTCTTCTGCCACCTCGTAGGCACTCATTTCGGGTTTTTCATCATAGGTGCGCACCTGCCGTGGAGAGGGAATCAGCTTTCTGTCCTCGTTTTC
>NZ_JAWODO010000056.1:0-27749 GCF_046483245.1 Desulfosalsimonas sp.
TTACCTTGCGTGTTTTTTGGCCCGGTCCATTTCGCGCTTGACCTCGCGTTCCTTAATGGAGTCGCGCTTGTCGTATTGGCGTTTTCCCTTGGCCAGGGCCATGACCACCTTGGCTTTGCCGTCTCTGAAATACACCCGCAGGGGAACCAGAGTGTGGCCCTTTTCCTTGATTTTGCCGTAAAGCCGCTTTAGTTCGGATTTGTGCATGAGCAGCTTTCTGGGCCGCTCCGGTTCGTGGTTGTCATAATAGGCAAACGGGTAGGGCCCGATATGCATCTGGTGGAGCCAGAGCTCACCGTTTTTAAATTTGCCGTAGGAGTCCTTGAGATTGGCCCGGCCCTGGCGCAGGGATTTGACCTCTGTGCCCTGCAAAACCATCCCGGCCTCGAATTCATCCAGGATGAAAAATTCGTGCCTGGCTTTTCGGTTTTCTGTAACGATTTTGACGTGGTCTTGATTCATGAATGACTTTCTGTTTAAACTGAAAAATGGTTCACCGGACAGAATTCGGTTATTTGCCGTAAATGTCTTCGTTTAGCAATTCGCCGTATGCGTCCATGATGATCCGCTCCATGTCTTGCACCGAGGATTGCTGCAAAAGGGTGTCCATGAGTTTTTCCACCTCGGAGACGTTGATTTTGCGGATGAGGTTTTTGATCTTGGGTATGGACTGAGGGGCCATGCTCAGCTCTTCAATTCCCATGCCCATGAGAATGGGAAGATGCATGGGTTCTGCGGCCATTTCCCCGCACATGTAGGTTTTTTTGCCCTTATGTCGGCCGGCATCCACAACGTGGCGGATCAGCCGGATCACGGCCGGGTGCATGGGGCTGTAGAGGTGGGCTACGTGGCGGTTGCCCCGGTCAATGGCCAGGGTGTACTGCACAAGATCGTTGGTGCCGATGCTGAAAAAATCCACCATGTCGGCCAGCAGGTCGGCCATGACAGCAGCAGAGGGAATTTCGATCATAATGCCCACTTCAATGTCCCGGTTGTATTCAAGGCCTTCCTGCTCCAGCTCTGCTGCTGCCTGGTCCAGGATCCGGATGCACTCGGTGATTTCCTCTGCCCCGGATATCATGGGCAGAAGCAGGCGGACATAACCGTGGGCCGAGGCCCTTAGAATCGCCCGGAGCTGGGTTTTAAAAATTTCCGGGTTTTTGAGGCAGAACCGGATGGCCCGCAGGCCCAGGGCCGGATTGGCTTCTTCCGGGGAGGGCATGCTCTCTATTTCCTTATCCCCGTTGATATCCAGGGTGCGGATGGTCACTGGAAGGGGCGACATGAGCTCCACGACTTCCTTGTACTGATCAAAGAGTTCCTGCTCTCCGGGAAAATCGATTCTCGACAAATACAGAAATTCCGTTCTGAAAAGTCCAATGCCGTCTCCGCCATGGTCCTTGACCGCCACGACCTCCTCGGGCAGCTCAATGTTGCCCATGATCCTGAAATGCTTTCCGTCTGCCGAGGTGGCCGGCAGCTCGCCCCGGCGCACCTCTTCCTTTTTATACGCCTCGTATCTGCGGGAAAGCTCTTCGTAGCGGACCAGGGTCTCTTCTTCAGGGTTGATGATCACAATGCCTTCATTGCCGTCAACAATGATCAAATCCTCGTTCTTGATCAGCGCCGTGGCCCGTTCCAGGCCCAGCACGGCAGGAATTTCCAGGGTGCGGGCGATGATGCTGGTATGGGAGGTCTTCCCGCCCCGGTCGGTGATAAAGCCCATGACCCGGTTGAGCTGGATCTGGCTGGTTTCAGCCGGGGAAAGATTGTTGGCCACAAGGATAACCCGCTTGTTGATCCCGGAGATATTTACGTCCACGGTCCCCATCAAATGCCGCAGGATTCGGTCGCATACATGCTCAATGTCTGCGGCCCGGGCCTGCAGGTAGGGATCGGAGATGTTTTTAAAAACGCTTTTGGCTGTGGCCGAGGCCTTTTTCAGGGCCCATTCCGCATTGATCTGCTCGTTTTTGATCAGCTCAATGGTTTTGCCGTACAGCATTTTGTCCTTGTGGAGCAGCAGGTGGGTCTCCAGGATATAGGCATGCTGGCGCAGGTCTTCCGGGATGTCTTCAATAATGCCGGAAAGTTCGTTTTTGGCCTTGTTGACGGCGCCCTTGAAGCGCTTGAGTTCCTTGTCGACATCCTTGTTGTCGATATTATAGCGTTCAATAACATCAACGCCCTCCCTGTCCACCAGGTATGCCTTGCCGATGCAGATGCCCTGGGAGCCGCTGATGCCGTGGAGAACGATTTCTTCTGTGGGTTCTGTTGTCATAATAAGACTAATTACTCCTCAAAGCCGGCTTCAAATAACTTGCTGATTTTTTGTAGAATTTCATCGTCTGAGGAATTCTCTATTCTCAGAGTGATCCGGGAGTCCTTGGTGCCGGAAATTGAGAGAATATCAATGATGCTTGTGGCATCGACTTCTTCATCGTCCTTGATCAGCCAGACGCCGGATTCGGCTTTCATGGCAAGTCTTGCAATCATGGCCGCAGGCCTGGCATGCAGGCCGAGTTCATTGACAACGGTGACGGTTTTTGTCAAGTGATTATCCAAATGATTCATTTCGTTGATAATTTGTTAATATAATTTTATAATTTTAACACGTTGCCCTTTATTCTGTCAACTAAATCGTTGCCGGATATCGCCTGAACCGGGTGTTTAAACAATTGACAACCCATACCCGGATTGTTACTAAAGCCGAATGCTTATCATTTAGAAGAAAGGTTGGGACATGGAAAAGCAGCACATAGTCGAAGATATCAAGCTCACAGAAGCCTGGCGGCTGTTTAAGATCATGGGGGAATTTGTCGATGGTGTCGAGGCCTTATATGACCTTGGCCCGGCAGTGAGCATATTTGGCTCTGCCCGGATGACAGCCGACAACCCCTATTATCAGAAGGCAATGGAGCTGGCCGGGATGCTTGCGCAAAACGGTTTTGCCGTGATCACCGGCGGCGGCGGCGGTGTTATGGAAGCGGCCAACAAGGGCGCGGCAGACAAGGGCGGTGAGTCCGTAGGATTGAACATCAAGCTGCCCAGGGAGCAAGTCCCCAATGAATTTGCCAATATACAGGTGGAGTTCAAGTATTTTTTCGTCCGCAAGGTCATGTTTGTCAAGTACGCGTCCGCCTATGTGATCATGCCGGGCGGCTTTGGCACGCTCGATGAGCTGTTCGAGGCCGTCACCCTGATCCAGACCGACCGGATTGTGCCCCTGCCGGTGATTTTGTTCGGCCGGGACTACTGGAGCGGCCTCCTGGAATGGATCAAACAGCAGCTTCTGTCCCATCAGACGATCTCGTCCGGGGATCTGGACATTATTCATTTGACAGATGACCCTGCCGAGGTCCTGGAGATTGTCAGGCAGTTCGCCCAGGTCCAGCGCCCATGATGGAAACCAGCCATCGGATTTGTTTTGCCGACAGCCGGAAAATGGATTTTCTGGCCGATCAGAGCGTGGAACTGGTGGTGACCTCCCCGCCTTATCCCATGATCGGAATGTGGGATGAAATCTTTTCGCACTTGGAGCCGGCCATTGCCGAAAGCCTGGAAGCCGGAAACGGGTGGGACGCTTTTGAGCGGATGCACCAAGTGCTGGATCCTGTCTGGCAGGAGGTGTGCCGGGTGCTTGCCCCCGGCGGGTTTGCCTGTATCAATATCGGCGATGCCGTGCGCAAGGCAGGCGAAAATTTTTCTTTGTATCCCAATCATTCCCGGATCATGCAGGCCTTTATGGCATTGGGCATGTATCCGTTGCCTGCGGTGCTGTGGCGCAAGCAGACAAACGCGCCCAACAAGTTCATGGGTTCGGGCATGCTGCCGGCCGGGGCTTACGTGACGTTGGAGCACGAATACGTGCTGATTTTCAGAAAAGGCGCCAAGCGGGACTTTAAAGGCGCGGACCAGCGCCTGCACCGCCAGCAGAGCGCGTTTTTCTGGGAGGAGCGCAACCAGTGGTTCTCGGATATTTGGTTTGATCTCAAGGGCGCCCGCCAGGACCTGGTGGAAAAGAATCTGCGCAAGCGAAGCGGCGCGTTTCCGTTTGCGCTGCCCTACCGGCTGATCAGCATGTATTCCGTGGCCGGAGACACTGTGCTCGACCCCTTTGCCGGCACCGGCACCACCCTGTTTGCAGCCATGGCCGCAGCCAGAAACAGCGCGGGCGTGGAAATGGAAAAGGATTTTTATCCGGTCATGGAAAAAAAGAGCCGGGAGATCCCGGATTTTGCAGGGCAGGTGATTGACGACCGGCTCCGTGCGCACATGGATTTTGCAGCCGCGCGAAAGGCCGATGGCAAGCCCCTGAAATACATGAATGCGCATTACGGTTTTCCCGTGATGACCCGCCAGGAGACCGCCCTGCGATTTTTTTACCCGCACAAAGTGCACGTGCCGGAGCCGGGGCGTTTTGTGGTCGGCTATGATGACGCCCCACCTGCCGGCCTCTTCAATGGCGGGCACGCCGAATCCGCTCAAACCCCGGAAAAACCTGAACCGTCGGCTCCGGTTCAGAAAAGCCTGTTTTAAGGCCTGCTGCAATGAATGTGATATTTTTTGCCATTGTGATGATCGCGTTTTTGTTTGCCGCCGGCCGCCAGGTGTTCAGCGGCCCGCAAACCGGGGACACCATGCCCATCGAGGCCTTGTCCCAGTCCGTGGTGGACTCGGCGGCCGGTGCGGTGGAACTGGCCATCGGCCTGATCGGAGTGATGACCCTGTTTCTGGGCCTGATGAAGGTGGCGGAAAAGGGCGGTCTTTTAAATGTCATGTCCCGGCTGCTGCGGCCGGTGATGGTGCGGCTGTTTCCGGATGTGCCCGCGGATCATCCGGCCATGGGCGCCATGATTTTAAACATATCCGCAAACGCCCTGGGCCTGGGAAACGCGGCCACCCCCTTTGGCATTCGGGCCATGCAGGAGCTCGACACGTTAAACGCTGAAAAGGGCACGGCCACCAATGCCATGGCCCTGTTTCTGGCCATCAACACCTCAAGCATTACCCTGCTGCCCACCGGCGTGATCGCCCTGCGGGCCGCTGCCGGATCCGGGGACCCGGCCGGAATCCTGCCCACCACCCTGTTTGCCACCCTGGGCTCCACGCTGGTGGCCATCACGGCAACCAAGCTCTACCAGCGGTTTTCATCGCCGGCCCCGGCTGTTTTGGCAGGCGGGCCAGCCGCAGATCCCATAACGGACGCTGCCGAACGCACCGGAGCCAAAGAAGAACACGACCCGAATCAGAACTCAGATCCGGATTCGGACCAAAATCCGGAGCATGAATATGCCGATATGCTTGAATCGGCTTCAGCGGGCTATCCCGGTTGGGTGAGCCTTGCGGTGCTTTGCTGCGTGCTCGCAATCATCCCCCTGGCCATTGTCTACGGCACCGTGATTTCTCCCTGGATTATCCCCGGATTGGTGGCGGGTTTTCTTGCTTACGGCATGATTCGGGGTGTGCGGGTCTATGAGGTGTTTGTGGAGGGGGCAAAGGAGGGGTTTTATGTGGCGGTCAAAATTATTCCCTACCTGGTGGCCATTCTGGTGGCAGTGGGAATGTTCCGGGCATCCGGGGCTTTGGAGGCCATGGTGGGCATGCTGGGGCCGGTGACGGGAAAAATCGGGCTTCCGGCGGAAGCCCTGCCCATGGCCCTGCTGCGGCCCCTTTCAGGCTCCGGGGCCTACGGGGTGCTGGCCTCGATCATCAATGACCCGGCGGTGGGGCCGGATTCCTATATCGGCTACCTGGTTTCCACCTTCCAGGGTTCCACAGAGACCACGTTTTACGTGCTGGCGGTTTATTTCGGGGCCGTGCAGGTGCGGAGGGTGCGCCACACCATGGCCGCGGCCCTGACCGCAGATTTGGCCGGCATTATGTTTGCCGTGCTGGCCTGCACCCTGCTGCTGGCGTAAAAGCGCCCTTTATTGCTGGCTCACCTTCAGGGTGCGGATCCGGTTGATGGCACCGGCGATGTCAATGGCGCGGATTGCCGCAAGATCGCCGGTGACAAAGGGGGTGAGCACATCCAGTCCTTTTTTTTCAATATCGGCAATCACCTTTTCAGCTACTTGCCGCAGCGGCAGGCGGCCGTCCATAAACCCGGAGGCATGATAGACCGCATGGGCCAGGGCCCGGGTTTGGGAAGTATCCACGATTTGCTCCAGATCGTTTAAATCCACATCTGTTTCCCCCAGCAGGATTTCCCGGACCCCTCTGCCGGCGATTTTCATCTTTTTGTTGCGGCGGTACACGGATATGCTTTGTGCCTGGGGAATGCGGGCGGCAATCCGGCCGAAATCCGTCCCGCCCTCGGCCTGCCGCCCGGCGGAGTCGTTTTGGGCGATTTGTCTGGCCGCATCTGTTGCGTCCCGCGGCAGGTATTCAGTCATCCGGATCACATGGTCGGCCACGCTGAAGTAATCGCCTGAGCCGCCCATGACCAGCACCGTGGAAACCCCTTTTTCGGTGTAGAGCTGGCGAACCTTGTCGATAAACGGGGTGATGGGCTCGCTTTGCTTGGCCACCAGCTGCTGCATCCGGCGGTCCCGGATCATGAAGTTGGTGGCGGATGTGTCCTCGTCCAGCAGTATGGCTTCGGCCCCGGCTTCCACGGCCTCGATGATGTTGGCCGCCTGGGAGGTGCTGCCGCTGGCGTTTTGGGTGGAAAACCGGGCTGTGTCCTTTTGCAGGGGCAGGTTGCTGATAAATGAGGAGATATCGGTTTGTGCAATGCTTCTGCCGTCGCAGGCCCGGATCTTGACCGCGTTTTTCACTGTGACGGCAAACTGTCTGCCGTCATCCGGAACATGGTTGTAAATCCCGCGTTCAAGGGCATGGAGCAGGGTGGATTTTCCGTGGTATCCCCCGCCCACAATCAGGCTGATGCCGCGAAAAATGCCCATGCCGGTAATTTTTCCGCAATTGGGCAGATCCAGGGTGACCCGGTAGGTGTTATCAGAGGCAAATTGCACCGCCCGGGGATCATCCAGGGGGCGGTCGTCGATTCCGCTTCTTCGGGGCAGCAGGCTGTTGTCTGCAATAAATGCGATCAGGCCTTTTTCCAGGAGCATGGCCCGGGCCGCGTCCGCGTCTTCCGCGGTTTCGATGTGCCGGTAGACGGCCTTTGGGTCCAGGGCGGAAAAAAACAGGGAGGTGCTGACAATCTCGGGCAGCTCGGAGAAAAACATGGCCTCTGCGTCCCGGCCGGCGATTTTTCTGCCAAATGCCGGAAGCCCCATGAAAAAACGGGTTTCCACGAAATCGTCATTGATCAGAAAAGCGCTTCGCTCAAGGATCTGCTGGCCGGGCCGGTCAATGGTGATGATCCCGCTTTTTCCGCTGCCCCGGCTTCCCTTTGACAGCCGCCGGCTCTGCTGCCAAAACCGCCGGGTTAAAAAATCGCCAAGGGCGATGGTGCGGCTTCTGGTTTCGGTGGTATCTTTGGCAAATCCGCAATCCGTTCGTTTGACGCGGACCCGAAGACGCGACGGGGCGGCATACGGATCGCCCTGCACATGATCGATGTATAGGGCAAACTTTTTGAAATCATAGCCGCCCACGATATCCTTGTAGGCCTTATATCCCTTGCCGTCAATGCGCCTGAGCTGATCGCGCAGCACATCAGCCGGTTTTACTCCCATCTGTCTCCTCGTTTTTCCAGGTCAATATGATCGTCTGATCCCGACCCGGGGCCCGGCCCCGGCCCGGATCCCGGTCTTCGTCCCGGGCCCGAACCCGGGCCTGGGCGCTGGATATCGGCCAGAAGGGAATTTAGGATCCAGCTCACAAGGCTGATGATAATGGAGCCGAAAACCGTGCTCCAGAACCCAACCACCAAAAAACCCGGGGTGAGAACCGATGCAATCTTTAACATCAGCGCGTTGATGATAAAGGTAAACAGGCCCAGGCTCATGACATTGATGGGCAGGGTCAGCACCAGCAGCACCGGGCGGAAAAACAGGTTGAGCAGGCCGATGGCCGCGGCTGCAACAAGTGCGGACAAAAATCCGCTCACCTCGATATTTTCGATCATGTAGGCGGCCGCAAACACGGCTGCTGTTGTGATCAGCCACTTGGCCAGCACAATGGGCACAAGGGTGCTGTCATAAGGCCCCCGGCCCGGTCCCTGTCCTGCGGAAAACCGGCGTATGTCAATTCGGGTTTGTCGTCTCAATTTCTTCTCCATTGATGGTTATGCCGATGGCGCCTGCATCATCGCGGAACAGGCCAATTTCTGCTGAAGAATCGCCGCGCAGGTCCGGATAACGACTGCGCAGGGAACTGAAATCAAGTGTTTCAATGGCATGATGCAAAAGGTCTATGCGGTTTTCAAGGTCTTTTTTTTCGTTTTTGCCGGATGCCTTGAAATATTTGGAAACCGCCTTGTTGTATTGCCGTTTGACCTCGGTTTCAATGCAGTGGCGTTTGGTTGAAATTTTAAGGTTCATTTTTGTAGGTGCTTTTGATATAATTATTTATTTTTTAAAATTTAATTCAATTTGCCCATAAACGAACGACTGCACGGATTGCAAGCAGGAGAATCTGATCATGTATGTACCACGATATGTGTTTTTTACCAAGGGGGTCGGCATTGATAAAGCGCACTTGGCTTCTTTTGAAAATGCCTTAAGGGAGGCCGGAATCGCCCATTTGAACCTGGTCCAGGTCTCTTCCATCTTTCCGCCCGGCTGCAAGATCCTGGAAAAGGAAAAAGGCCTGGCCAAGCTCGAGCCCGGCGAGATCACCCACTGTGTCATGGCCCGGGAGCAGAGCCGGGAGCCCGGCCGCCGGCTGGTGGCAAGCGTCGGCCTTGCACTGCCCGAGGGAAACGAGCGCTACGGCTATCTTTCCGAGCATCACGGTTTCGGCCAGACCGAGGTGGAAGCCGGCGAGTTTGCAGAAGACATGGCCGCCTCCATGCTGGCCACCACCCTTGGCATCGAGTTTGACCCGGAAAAAGACTATGACGAACGCAGAGACATCTACAAGATGTCGGGCAAAATCATTCATTCCAGGCATGTCAGCCAGGCCGCCCTGGGCGCCGAGGGCAGCCTCTGGACTACGGTGCTGGCAGCCGCCATATTCGTGAAATAATCATGGCCTCCAACTTGTTTGTCCCCTTCGGGGGCGCGGAAATGCAGGTCCGGGACATGGACGCAGCCGCTGTGCTGGTTTTGCCGGTCTGCTACGAAGTTGCCCCGTCCTACGGCATCGGCAGCCGGGAAGGGCCGATTCACCTGCTCACCGCATCGGCCGAACTCGAGGATGTGGACGAGCAAACCCTTGTGCACTGGGGCCGGGTCGGCATTCACACCCTGCACGCGCTTGCGCCCACACCCCGGCCGGAGCCTGCAATGGAGGAAATCCGCGCGGCTGCCGCCCGGTGCCTGGAGACCGGAAAGTTTACCTTGTTTTTGGGCGGCGATCACGCCATTACCATTGCCACGGCAAAAGCCGCGGCTGAAAAATACCCGGATATGGGTGTGCTGCAGATTGACGCCCACCTGGATCTGCGCGATTCGTACAACGGCAGCCGCTTCAACCATGCCTGCGTCATGCGCCGGGTGGCAGACGATCTGCGCCTGCCCTTTGTCCAGGCCGGCATCCGGTCTTTTTCCGCAGAAGAGGCCTTATATGTCAAAGATCAAGGTTTGAACCCGATTTTTGCGCATGGGATTGATCCCCTGGATCATTCGTGGATGGACCAGGCCATTGCCGCCCTGCCGGAGCGGGTGTATCTCACCGTGGATCTCGATGGCCTGGACCCGTCCGTGATCCCCGGCACAGGCACCCCGGAGCCCGGCGGGCTGAGCTACCGCCAGATGGTGGAGCTTTTGCACCGCCTGGGGGCTTCCGGCAAAAAAGTGGTTGCCGCAGACATCACCGAGCTGGCCAAAATCCCCAACACCCAGGTTTCCGAATTTACCGCCGCCCGCATCGCCCAGAAAATGCTCGTTTATCTGCTTTGATTTTGGTCAAAGCGCCATTTCAAACTAAAAAGCCCCGGGGCGCGCCCCGGGGCTTTTGTTGTGTCAGGCTGGTTTTTTCGTTTTTGCTAGAACAGTCCGCTGACCTTGCCGGTTTCCGTGTCCACATCGACCTTGGTGTAGGCCGGGCTGGAACTGGTGCCGGGCATAAACGGGATGGCGCCGGCCACCGGTACCAGGAACTTGGCCCCGGAGTAGATGTAAATGTCGCGCACAGGCAGTCGCCATCCCTTGGGCACGCCCTTCCAGGTGGGCTCATGGGACAGGCTCAGGTGCGTCTTGGCCATCATCGTGGAGTACTCCTTGAACTGGGGATCGGAATCCAGCATTTCAAGTTTCTTTTCGGCATCCGGCAGCCAGTCCGCGCCGTCTGCGCCGTAGACCTCGCGGGCGATGGTGTCCACGCGCTCGCGCAGGGGCTTGTCCATGGAATAGAGGAAATCGAACTTGGACTCTTCCTCGCAGGCGTCGATCACGGCATCGGCGATCTCAAGGGCGCCGTCGCCGCCGTCCATGAAGTGGGTGGACGGTGCGCACCGGGCGCCGGCTTCTTCTGCTTTTTTCTTGACCAGCTCGATTTCCGCCTTGGTGTCGGTGGGGAAGCAGTTGATGCAAACCACGGGGTTCATGCCGGACTTGCGGATCACGCCGATCATGTGGACCATGTTTTCAATGCCTTTTTCCAGCAGGTCCAGGTTTTCCTTGGTGTATTCCTCGGGAAGCGGACGTCCCGGAACAACCCTGGGTCCGCCGCCGTGCATCTTCAGTGCGCGGATGGTGGCGGTGAGTACGGAAACGTGGGGCTTTAAGCCCGAGTTGCGGCACTTGACGTTCCAGAATTTTTCAAAACCGATGTCAGCGGCAAAACCGCTTTCCGTGACATGGTAGTCAAACATCTTCAGGCCCATCCGGTCGGCGATGATGGAGGACTGGCCAACCGCGATGTTGGCAAACGGGCCGGCATGCACGAAGCAGGGCTGATACTCAGCGGTGCACATCAGGGTCGGGTTGATGGTGTTTCGCATCCAGGCGGTCATTGCGCCGCCGACCTGGAGGTCGCCGGTGGTGACCCGGTTGCCGGAAATATCAAAACCCACGGTGATGTTGCTCAATCTTTCCCGGAGATCGGGCAGGTCCTTGGCGATGGCCAGGATGGCCATGCACTCGGAGCTGACCGCGATGTTGAAGCCCGATTCCATGGTATAGCCGTTGGCCCTGCCGCCGAGTCCGATGACCATCTTGCGCAAAGCCTGGGCGCAGTAGTCGATGATCCAGTTCATTTCCACGCGGTTGGGGTCGATGTTTAAGGCCGGGATGCCGGAGAGTCTTTCGATTTTTTCCGGGCCGTAGTTGCGCTCGTGCTGCATTCTGGCGGTCAGGGCGACCATGGCCAGGTTGTGGGCGTTCATGATGTCGTTGATATCACCGGTCAGCCCCAGGGAGAACTCGGTCATGGGGATCAGGATGGCATTGCCGCCGCCGGCCGCAGAGCCCTTGATGTTCATGGTCGGTCCGCCGGAAGGCTGTCGAAGGGCGCCGCCCACGTTCTTGCCGCGTTTGCCCAGGCCCTCCATGAGGCCCACGGATGTGGTAGATTTGCCCTCACCGAGCGGGGTGGGCGTGATGGCGGTAACCTCGATGTATTTCCCGTCCGGCTTGTCCTGCATCCGGTTCATGACCTTTAGGAAATCGATCTTGGAAAGCCGGCCCATGGGAATCATCTCTTGCCGGGTAAGCCCCAGTTTGTCCTGCCATTCCTCGGGCATGGGCATGTTCTGCTCCGCCGCTTCGGAAACCTGCCAGTCGGCCATTTTGCTTACATCGTATGCCATGTTTTCTCTCCTTTGGCGTTTTGGGTTGATAATGAATATTATCTAAGGGTTACGGCCTAAACAAGCATATGAACTTTCTACATACCATTTCGGCCCATTTTTGACAAGACCAATCCAACGTATTTCATCGCCGGCAAGACAAAAATTTCAAAAACGCCTTTGTGCCTTGCGACCGGCAGCTTTCAACGGTGTCTTATCCCTGTATTTCCACCAGCCTTTTGTAAAACCCGTTTCGGGTCATTAACTGCGCGTGGGAGCCGGATTCGGCGATCTGCCCGTGGTGCAGGACCAGGATGGTGTCTGCGATTCTGGCCGTGGACAGGCGGTGGGCAATCACGATGGACGTACGCTCGGCCATGAGGTTGGAAAGCGCATCCTGGATGCTGGCCTCGGTTTCCGAGTCAATGTAGGACGTGGCCTCGTCAAATATGATCAGCTCCGGATCTGCGGCCAGGGCCCGGGCAATGGAGATCAGCTGGCGCTGGCCCGAGGACAGGGTGGCGCCCTGTTCTGTGAGACGGGTGTGGATGCCGTCTGGCAGGCGTTGGATAAACGAGCGGCTCCGGGACTGATCCAGGATCCGGGCCACGGTTTGTTCGTCCGGCGTGCCGTTGGCCCCGAAGATGTTGTTGAAAATGGTTCCGGAAAACAAAAACGGCTCCTGGGAGACCAGGGCGATTTTGCTGCGAAGCGCGCCGGACGCAAACTTTCGGATATCAATGTCGTTGATCCGGATGGCCCCCTGGTCCGGATCATAGAAGCGCACCAGCAGGTGAATCAGCGAGGTTTTGCCCGCGCCCGTGGGCCCCACCACCGCAAGGGTCCGGCCGGCGTCCAGGGTGAAATCGATTCCCTTTAGCACGGGCTGCTCCGGTTGATACCCGAACCAGAGGTTATCAGCGCTGATTTTCTCAAAGCGCTTTGGCACGGCTTCAGCATCCTGTGCGCGGGGTTCGGGGATGCGGTCGTCTTCGTCCAGGATCTGAAAAATCCGTTCGGCCGAAGACATGGCATTCTGGGTGATGTTGTATTTTTCCGCAATATCTCTGATGGGCCGGAAAAACATGCGGACATAGGATATAAACATCACCAGTTCGCCTAGGCTCACCCGGCCGGCCAGTATCCCGGAGCCGCCGGCAAAGATCACGACGGCCAGGCCCACCGAGCTCATCAGCTCGATAAAGGGCATAAACATGGCAAAAACCGTGATCTGGCGCATTCCGGCCAGGAAATTTTCATGGTTGATGCGCCGGAAGTTGTCGTAATTGTTTTTCTCCTGGCCGAAGAGCTGGATAATGCCCACCCCGCCGATGGTTTCGGAAAACTTGGTGTTGATTTCCGCGGCCTTGATGCGAAGGGTGCGAAAGGCCTGCCGGGCGGTGCCGGCAAACCGGAAACCGGCGTAAAACACCAGGGGAAAAATGACGTAAACCGCCAGCGACAGCTGCCAGTCAATGGCAAAAAGCACCGCTGTAATGCCCAGCAGCAGAAACAGGTCCTTTAGCACAAAGATGATCACCGAGGTCAGCATCTCGTGCATGTTCTGGATGTCGTTGGTGGTCCGGGTCACCAGGCGGCCCACGGAGTTGTGGTTGAAAAATCGTACAGACAGCCGCTGGATGTGGTCAAACAGCTTCAGGCGCAGATCATGCATAACGTGCTGGGCCGTGTATTCTACAATCATTACATGGAGGAAGTTGACCGCCAGGTTGAGCAGAATAATGGCCACCAGCACCATGGCCGCCCGGCCCAGGCCGGATAGTTGCTCGTTTTCTGAAAGATTTCGGGATGTTTCCGAAGGCGCATCCGAAGAGGTTTGCCCCGGCTCCCGGGCTTTCTCCGCTGCTCCTTCGTCAGCCGAAACCCCGGGCCCGGGCATGCTTATATTTTTTTCCGGCACGATATAGCGGTCAATGGCCTCCTTGGTCACGTAAGGAATGGCCAGTTCCAGCACCGTGACCGCGGCCATGAGCACAAGTGCCACTGCCAGCAGCACCCGGTAGGGGGCGGCAAACGGATAAAGCCGGCGCAAAAGTCCGGTATCCCGGGCCTTTCCCAGCTCCTTTTCCGCAAATATGTCCCTTTCACCACTCATTTACCAAATCATTCCTTTGCCCAATCGCCTGATCTCAATATTGAACCTTGAACCTTGAACCTCACTCATATCTCTGCAGTATCTCAGTCCTTGCATAATACCCGTTATGTTCCATCAGCTCCCCGTGCGTCCCGGCCTCGGCAATCCGGCCGCTGTCGAGCACAATGATCCGGTCGGCAAAGGACACCGCCGGGATCCGGTGGGAGGCGATGATCACGGTTTTTTCCCGGGCCAGTTCCCGGATCACGGATATAATATCGGCCGCGGTCCGGGTGTCGACCTGTCCGATGGGATCGTCGAGCAGCAAAACAGGCGCATCCCGCAGAAGGGCCCGGGCCAGCACGATGCGCTGTTTCTGCCCCCCGGAAAGCACCACCCCTTTTTCGCCCACCGGTGTTTCAAATCCTTTTGGAAACTCGCAGATGGTTTCATAAAGCGAGGCCCGGCGCGCGGCTTCCACAAGCCGATCATGGTCCACGGATCTGCCGAATGTGATGTTTTCGGCAATGGTGCCGGAAAACAGATAAGGCTCCTGGGGCACGTGAGCGATCTGTTCCCGCAGATCGTCGAGTTTCAGGGTGCGGATATCATGGCCGTCGATCCGGATGACCCCGGCGGACACGTCATAGCGCCGTGTGAGCAGGTAGAGCAGGGTGGTCTTGCCCGAGCCCTGGGGGCCGATGATCCCGAGGGTATCGCCGGCTGGCACTTTGAGCTCGATGTTTTCAACAGCCGGCCCCGAGGCCTGCGGGTAGGAAAAACTGACCTGTTCAAAGCGGATTTCGCCCCTGACCCGGGAAAGCGGCCGGGCGTCTGCTGCATCCCGGATTTCGGGTTCGCTGGACAGAATCGAGTCGATTCTGTCCAAAGAGGCGCTTCCCCGCTGGATCAGGTTGGTGAGCCATCCCATGGCCATCATGGGCCACATGAGCATGTTGAGATAGCTGATAAAGGCCACGAAGTCGCCGGCCGTGATCCGCTCGAAAATGGCCAGCCGCCCGCCGTAGAAAACCACGATGGTCAGGCTCAGGTTGGTGAAAAACACCATCAGGGGGAAAAAAGAGCCGGTGATGCGCACCAGTTTGAGGTTTTCAGTGATATAGGCATTGGATACATCCTGCATGCGGGCCAGTTCGGTCTGCTCCCGGTTGTAGGCCTTGACCGTGCGGATGCCGGCAAAGCTTTCCCGGACCATTTCGGTCATGTCCGAAAATGTGGCCTGGACCCGGGTGTAGAGCCGGTGCATTTTTCGACCGACAACCCGGGTGACCACCACGATCACGGGCATGGGCAGCAGGGCCGCAATGGTGAGGCGAAGATCGATATAAGCCATAAACCCGATGGCCGCGCTTCCCAGAAACATCGCGTCGGTTAAGGCCACCATTCCCATGCCCACGGCCATGCGCACGTTGTTGATGTCATTTGTGGCATGGGCCATGAGATCGCCGGTGGAGCGCTGATCAAAAAACGGGGCGGAAAGGGTCTGGATATGGGAAAACAGCCGGTTGCGCAGCCCTTCTTCCACCACCCGGGAGGTGCCGATCAAAAGCCGGCGCCAGAAAAACCGCAGCACGGTCATGGCCGCGGCAATGCCTACGATCATGGCCGCATACCGGCCCAAGCCGGCCATGTCAACCTGGCCGGCGGTCAAATCGTCCACGGTCCATTTTACCACCCGGGGAATAAAGAGCTGGAGCACGTCCACGATCATCAGGCAGACAATGCCGATGAAAATCAGGTTCCGCCGCTGTGAGAAATAAGGTTTTATCAGGTGAAATGAACGCATGGACCTGTCCGTGTTTGATGGTGGCATTTGGATTACTATGCCGGTGCACGCGGTGTAAAGATTTTTTTGATGCCGGCACAAGGCCCCGGCTGCACCCGGGGTGGGCCGCAAAGAGGTCCACAAAGTGCATTGATATTTGATATCGCTCTGTGATAAGAAAAAGTTGCGGCGCAAACGTTTTTCACTGGCTGTTTTCGCGCCGGATCCGTTTCCGGGCCAGTCCCTGTCCCGGTTGATTTACCTGTTTGAAAGTTGGAAATGAGATCCAGCAGATATTTTTCCGGAAATCAGAAAGACCGGCGGCCTGCAGCCGGCGGCCACTGGCCGTGGTTTGCGGCTGTTGTGGTCGTTTTTTTTCTGGTCTTGTCTCCGGACCCCCGGGCCCAGCAGGATCAGCCCGTCAATGAAGCCCAGGAAACCGAAACCAACCAGCCGGCCAGCCGACTTTATCAGACCCTGACCCAGTCCTTTGGCGAAGCCATGGAGGTGGAGAAAGAGGAACTGCACCGGGTTGCCGCAGCACTTGAGTCTCTTCAGGCCGAAGCCGGAGAGGTGGAAGATCGGATGAACCGGATTCAGCTCATGGAATCCACCTATTCCAATCTTCTGCTGCTGCCCTCGGTGGATGTCCGGAAACTGGAACGGGCCAAAAGCCGCCAAAACGTTGCTGTGGGCTACATTCAGGAACAGCTCGAAAAAATCAAGGATGAAATCGCCGATTGGGAAAAGGCCCTGGAAGAGACCCGTGAGCAGGTTGCGTCCTATACGGATCAGCGTACGGAAATCAAAACCCGGCCGCCCCAGGTATCCCTTAGCAGCGAACTGGCCGAAGGACTCGATACCCTCATTGGCCTGCTCAAAACCAAGCAGGCCAAGATCGAGCAGATCCTGGAAATTTATAAGGATCAGCAGCAGGGCTTCAGCAGGCTGCTGGAAAGGATTCGTCCCCTTGGCGACAAGATCGAGGAACACATCGAGGTGCGCAAAAAAAGCCGCATCCTGCAGCACGATCCCAGCCCGATTCTGCGGCTGGCCAGGGGGGAACTGCGGACCAATCTGGGCGAATCCCTTGAGAGCCTCCGCGTCCTGATATTCGAGACCGCCTGGACCAAAACCGGGATGGTCACCTGGGATGAGTACAGCTTGTTTCTGGGCGTGTTTTTGTTTTTGCTGGCCGTGCTCCAGGCGATCTTGTATGCATGCACCCGGTTTTGCGGGTCACGGATGCAGAAAAGCCTGGATGATGAACGTTTCTGGCATTACGTCCTGCTCAAGCTGTTCCAAAAGTCCCTGCCATGGGCCGGGGCCATGGCCTACCTGTATTTTTTCCCGATCCGTCCCATATACCAGCTGACCCCGGTATTTTCCCTGCTGCCGCTGATCATCCGGGTGATTGCGCTGGTCATGGTGGTGCGATGGGGCTGGATATTTTTAAAGGCCCTGGGCGGGCAAACCTCGGATCCCTTGTTTCATCGCATATACTCGCCCCTGCGCCGCCTGTTTTCCGGATTTTTGATATACGGCATTGGTTATCTGTTTTTAAGCCGGTTGATCTGCACCAATTGCATGACCCTGATCGCCTGGCGGCTGATCTTTGAATTTTTGCTTCTGGGCTGGTGCATTTATTTTTTTTATGTATTCCGCCGCAGCACCGCCGGGTCCGAGTTTTCCGAGCATCGATGGTTTCCGCTGCTCAAACCCTTTCTGATTGCCATGGGTTACGGGCTGGTGCTGCCGGGTCTGCTGGCTGAGCTTATGGGTTTTGGCGGGCTGGCCGCGTACTGGTATTTCGGGTGGGCAAAAACAGCCTTGCTATTGTTCTGGGTGGTTATTCTGTATCGGGTGCTGCGGGAATCGGATGTGGCGGCCCACATTGAGCGTTCCGATGATGTGGATATAGACCCGCTCAGCCCTCGGCCCTATCCGGTGCGGTGGCTCATTGTCCGGCTGCTTCGGATCGGGGTCATGGCAGGGGCCCTGTTTTCTTTTTTTGTGGCATGGGGGGCGCCCCGCACCTTTCTGGTGGATATTCTGTATGCCATCAATTACGAGGCCACGGTGGGCGATTTCCGCTTAAGCCTGATGGGCTTTGTTTATGCCCTGATCGTGCTGCTGTTTGTCCATACTTTTACCGTGATCTTCAAGGAGTTTCTCCGCGGCCGGGTGCTAAGGGATACGGACATGGAGGCCGGCCTGAAGGATTCCATACTCCGGATCACCGGTTACGTGCTCTGGTCGGCGGGCATTTTGATTGCCCTTCGCACCGTGGGCATCAGCGGAACCGCCCTTACCGTGGTCTTCGGTGCCCTGGGTATCGGGCTTGGTTTCGGGCTGCAAAACATTTTCAATAATTTTTTAAGCGGCATTATCCTGCTGTTCGAGCGGCCCATCCAGGTCGGAGACGTCATTGAAATCGGCGACATATGGGGTACGATCCGGGAAATCAACGTGCGATCCACCCAGATGCGCACATTTGACAACGCAGAACTTATCATTCCGAATGCGGATCTGATCAGCCAGGTGGTCACCAACTGGAGTTACCGCGATGCCCGGATCCGCAGGACTGTCCAGGTGGGGGTGGCCTATGGCTCCGATGTCGCGCTGGTCAGGGAGGTTTTGATGGACGTGGCCTACCAGCATCCCCGGATCCTGCGCCGGCCCCACCCTGAGGTGCTGTTTTCGGATTTCGGGGACAGCGCATTGATTTTCAAGCTGCGTTTCTGGGTCCACATTGATTGGTTTTTAACCGTTGAAACAGACGTGCGCTGCGATATTGACAAGCAGTTTAAGGAGCACGGCATCACCATCCCCTTTCCCCAGCGGGATGTTTATCTGAAAACCGGCAAACTTGAGCCCCCTGCGTCAGCCGGGGCACAGGAGCAAAACGAAGCATGACACCACAATTTGTTATACTGGCGGTACTGGTAGTGCTTTCGGGCTTTTTTTCATCGTCTGAGACCGCTCTGTTTTCCATCAGCAAAACCAAGGCCCGGTATTTGGGCAATTCCGGGGGCCGGATCAACGATCTGATTTTCCGGATGAAAGAAGATCCCCACAGGCTGCTTTCCACCATTTTGATCGGCAACAACCTGGTCAACATTGCCGCTTCGTCCCTGGCCACGGCTGTTGCCATGCATTATTTGTCCAGCAACGCCGTAAGCATCGCCACCGGGATCATGACATTTCTGATTCTGGTGTTTGGCGAGATTTTTCCCAAGACCGTGGCCACCCAGCACAACGTGGCAGTAGCCCGCGTGGTGATCTTGCCGCTGTTCTGGCTTTCTTACGTGTTTCTGCCCGTGATCTGGATCTTAAATTTCATCCCGCGCCTGGCCGGCGCCGCCCGGGGCACGCCGCCGGTGACAGAAGACGAGCTGATCACGTTTGTTGACGTGGTGCATGAAGGCGGCCAGATCAATCCTGAGGAGCGCGAGCTGATCTACAACATCATCAAGCTTGATGACATCAACGTCTCGGAGATCATGACCCCGAGCGCGGACATGTTCGTGCTTGAACGGGGCGGGGAACCGGACCTGGCAAAAATCCTGGAATCCGGATATACCCGGATTCCGGTGATCGAGGGCAATATTGATCACGTGGTGGGGCTGGTCAATGTCAAGGACTTGTTTAAGCAGGAAATCCGCACTGAAACCGGGGTGGATATCGAAAAGATCATGCGTGCGCCGTATTTTGTTCCCGAGCACAAAAAGATCGACCAGCTGCTCAATCAGTTCAAGCGCAAAAAGGAGCATGCCGCCATCGTGGTCAATGAATACGGCGAGGTCTGCGGCCTGGTTACCCTTGAAGACGTGCTCGAGGCCATTGTGGGCGATATCGTGGATGAAACCGACATTGTCAAACCCCCGGTGGTCAAGATCCGGGACAAGGAATGGCTGGTGCTGGGCTCGGCCGACATCAGCATCGTCAATACCAGGCTGCGCATGAACATTCCGGAATCGTCCTCTTATGAAACCTTTACCGGCTTTATTTTAGAGCAGATCGGCCGGATTCCCCGGGAGCAGGAGCAGATCGTGATCGGAAAATTCGTGGTCACGGTCAAGGAGGTCGAAGGCAACCGGGTGATCTCCTTTATTGTCCAGCGCAAGTAAGCCGATATTATGAAGTCAGGTCTTTTTTCTTTTCCTCAAATTCGGCCTTGTCGATTTCCCCTCTGGCATACCGCTCCCTGAGGATTTCCAGGGCCCTGGATGTGGCAGCCCCGGTTCCGGCTGATGCGCCGGGCTCGGATCTGGTGCTTTGCACAAGCCATTTGATGAGCAAAACCAGACCCACGATGATCAGGACCCAGACCACGATGGTAAATATGCCGCCGAACCATCCCATAAAGCCGTATCCGCCCATCATGCCCGGGCCCATGTGCCATCCGTTGGGGCTGCCCTGCTGGGCAAGGGCAGCGCCGTCCAAAG
This sequence comes from Desulfosalsimonas sp., assembly GCF_046483245.1. Classification (GTDB taxonomy): domain Bacteria; phylum Desulfobacterota; class Desulfobacteria; order Desulfobacterales; family Desulfosalsimonadaceae; genus Desulfosalsimonas. The sequence goes on from NZ_JAWODO010000056.1 coordinate 20,136, forward strand.
TCATAATCCCAAAAGCCGCGGCCAGTGCCGCAGCAAAAACTGTCAAACGCCTCAATATCATTGCCGCCTCCTTGAAATGGATGCATTGATTGTGCAGTTGTCTGTATGACCCAAAACATAACAAGGATTTGTGCATTGTCGATCCGTCTGCCCGGGTTTGCCTGTTTATACGGACTGTCCTTGTGCCTGCCCGGATTAATGTGTATATTGAAGAAAAAAAGAATGGATTTAAGGCGTCCAAGGTTGGGGTTCGGTTTTTGAAGCGACATTGAGCATTTTTAAGTAAAAATGGTCAGGAGCGAAAAAACTGACCCCGACCGAAGGACTTCCTTATTGTCATGATATTGTCGCCCCCGGTGGCCGTCAGTATGTTTTTCATTTGAAACTTATCATTTACGCCGACAGGAATTTATGGAATCCGGAACGGTTGTGGAATATATCGACCAGCAGCGCATTATCTGCGCTGTGGTCCTGGAGCAAAAAGACGAGCGGCTGCGCCTGTTAAATGAAAACAACCGGGAGATCAACCAGAAGGCCGCCCGGCTTTCCCATGTCTCCCGTACAGGGCTGAAGCTCACCCAGGGCCGCGATCAACTGGTGGAATCGCTGAAAACCATTGGTCAGCGAAGGCAGGCCTTAAGCGCCCACATTGACATCAGGGAAATCTGGGAGGCGGTCCACAGCCTGGAGGAATGGATCGACCTGGACACCATGACCTCGTTTTGTTTTTCCGGCGAGCCGGACAATGACCAGGAATCAGCCGTGATCCGGGCCTTTTTTGAAAACCGCATTTATTTTAAATTCAGCCACGACTGGTTTTATCCCCACCCCGAAGAGGTGGTGGAAAACAACATTGCCCGCCAGGAGGCCGAACAGCGGCGCCAGCGGCTCGTTGAGGAAGGCGGCCAGTGGGTGCGCGCGGTGTTAAACAACGGCAGCGTGCCGCCGGATGTGGACCCTGAGGTCGTCGAACTGCTCAAGGCCTATTATCTCTACGGCAAGGAAAGTGCCCGGCAGACCACCGCCCGGGCCATTCTCACCCGGGCTGGCGTGGACAGCGCAGAGTCCATCTTCCCGGTGATGGTGCGCGCCGGTCACTGGCAGGCCCACGAGAACCTGGATCTTTACCGCTACGAGATTCCCATGGAATTTCCCGGATCGGTTCTGGGAAACGCCGCAGAACTGGAAGGCGCTGCGGATCAAATACCCGAATACGCCCATCGCCGGGACCTGACCGACCTGGATATTATCACCATCGACGGCCAGGGTACAATGGACTATGACGACGCCTTGAGTGTACAGGAAGCCGGCAAAAACCTGCGCATTGGCGTGCATATCTCGGATGTGGCCGCCCGGGTGGAAAAGGGCGGGGTAATCGACCAGGAGATCATTTCCCGGGGCACGTCCATTTACATGCCGGATTTGAAAATTCCCATGCTGCCCGCTGCCCTGGCCGAAGATGTCTGCAGCCTGCTAGAGGGGCAGAGGCGGCCGGCAATCAGCACGTTTTTTACCGTCACCCCCCACGGCGAATTGGTGGACTATGAAATCGTGCCCTCGGTGATCCGGGTCAGCCGGCAGATGAGCTATTTCGAGACAGATGCCGTGGCCCAAAGCGATGATCGCATCCGCGCGCTGCATGCAGCAGCGCAGGCCTTTAAAAAGCGGCGGCTGGAAAACGGGGCCGTGCAGATCCTGCTGCCCGAGCTGTACCTACGGGTGTGCAGTGCAGACGATATCCGGGTACGGATCCTGGACCGAGAGAGCCCGGGGCGGCTTTTGGTGGCGGAGATGATGATCATGGCCAACTGGGTCATGGCCCGGTTTCTGGCGGAAAAGCAGATGCCGGCCATTTTCCGGGCCCAGAACCATCCCCGGGGCCGGCTGTATTCCGGCACAGACGAGGGAACCCTGTTTCAGAACTGGATGCAGCGCCGGATGCTGTCCAGGGTCATTCTGGGCACCCGGGCCGATCACCACTCCGGGCTGGGACTGGACGCCTATACCACGGCCACATCTCCTATTCGCAAGTATTTTGACCTGGTTTCCCAGCGGCAGCTCCGGGCGTGTCTGGGTCTGGAGCAGGGCTATTCCGACTCCGAAATCGAGGAGATTCTTCAGCTGCTCCAGCCACCCCTGACCCATGCCAGACTGGTTCAAAACCGCCGGATGCGGTTTTGGATTCTCAAATACCTCGAGGGCATGATCGGCAGCAAGGCAGAAGCCATTGTTTTGGACAGGCGGCGCGACGGCTATACCATCCTGCTCAAGGACTATCTCATGGAAGCTCGCCTGCCTTCATCCGCCGGGGTGGAATTAAAGCCTCAAGACCTGGCCCGGGTTACGTTCCAGCACGTGGACGCCGCCCGAGACAAGCTCACCGTCTACCTGGGCTAAACCTTGAACCTTGAACCTTGATGGCGCCGTAAAAGTTCAATATCTGCGTTATGCGCAATTTCTCAGAATTTCACGTACGGCTAAGTACGCTGCATTCTTCGAAATTGCACAAGCCTTGATCTTGAACTTTTACGGCACCATCTGAAATCAGACTTTTTACGGTGCCATCAACCTTGAACTTCCCGAAGGGGATTCCATGTCTAAGACCAAAATCGTCTGTACCATCGGACCGGCCTGCGCGGATGTCCATATCCTTTCGCGCATGATCCATGCCGGCATGAGCGTGGCCCGGTTCAATTTCTCCCACGGCGGCCGGGAAGCGCATGCGGAAATGATCCGGATGGTGCGCACCGCCTCTGAGGAAACCGGGGTGCCCGTGGCCATCCTTCAGGATCTTCGGGGGCCCAAGATTCGCGTGGGAGAAGTTGAGGCCCCGGGCATTCATTTAAAAACCGGGGAAACCCTGGTTTTGACCACCGATGCCGAAGCCGGGCAGGGCAACAGGGTGTCTGTGAGCTATCCTCACCTGCCCGAGGACGTTTCTGTCGGCGACACCATTTTGCTGGCAGACGGACTCATGGAGATGGTTGTCACCCGGACCACGAAAACCGAGGTGCACTGTGAGGTGATCTCGGGCGGTACCCTGACATCGCACAAGGGCATCAATCTGCCTTCCGGCTCAGTTCGCACCCCGGCCATAACGGAAAAGGACAAGGGGGATCTTGCCTTCGGCCTTTCCCAGGATGTGGATTACGTGGCCATGTCCTTTGTGCGCCGCTCCGAGGACGTGCGCCAGGCAAAGGAGATCATCGCCCATGCCGGCCACAGCACCCCGGTGATCGCCAAGATCGAAAAGCACGAGGCCTTAAAGGATATAGACAACATCATGGACGTCTCAGACGGCATCATGGTGGCCCGGGGGGATCTGGGCGTGGAAATCCCCCTGGAAAATGTGCCCGGCACCCAGAAAATGCTGGTAGAGAAAGGAAACGAGGCCGGAAAACCGGTGATCATCGCCACCCAGATGCTGCGCTCCATGCTCGACTCCCCGCGCCCGACCCGGGCCGAGGCCACTGACGTGGCAAACGCGGTGTTAGACGGTGCCGATGCCCTTATGCTTTCAGAAGAAACCGCCACCGGCAATCACCCGGTGCGCGCCGTGGAATACATGGGCCGCATTGCCAAGGTCACCGAGGAAAAATACCCTTACGAAAAATCCTTTCAGGAAATTCTTCAGACCCGGATTTCCGAATCCGTGGCCCATGCCACCTGCATTCTTTCCGATCACCTGGCGGCCCGGGCCATTATCGCCACCACCAAAAGCGGCTACACCGCTCACCAGATCGCCCGGTTCCGTCCGAAAAGCCGGATCATTGCCGTATCTCCGGATATCCGGACCGTGCGCCAGCTCGCCCTTTACTGGGGATGTCTGCCCGGGCTCATGGATTACACCAAGGACACGGATGAAATGTTTGACCGGGCCTCGGAATTTGCCATTGAAAAGGGGCATGCCAAAAAGGGCGATCTCGTGGTGATCACCGCGGGTCATCCCATGTGGGAGGCCGGCACCACAAACATGATCACGGTGCGCCGGCTCGGAGACATTGTTTAGGGGCGGGTTGCCTTAAATGAGCACGCATTTGTCCAATCATCATATCCACCTGGCCGCAAGGTTGTCAGGCCTGCTGCCCCTGGCCCTGTTTGCCGCCGCCCTGGGCTTGGTTCCCGGGATCATGGCCGGTCGCAGCTATCGCGCGGCCATTGCTTGGGTGCCGGCTTTGGGCGTGGACCTGTCGCTGATGATCGACGGGTTAAGCCTTTTGTTTGTCCTGATTATCACGGGCATCGGGTTTTTTGTCAGCATTTATTCCGTGGATTATTTGTACGGCCATGCCCGCACCGGCCGTTTTTTCTTTTTTCTTCACGCCTTTATGATCTCCATGCTCGGCCTGGTCACCGCAGACAACGCCATTGCCCTGTTTGTGTTCTGGGAGCTGACCACCATATTTTCCTATCTGCTTATCGGATTTGAGCACGAACATGAAAAATCTCGCAAAAGCGCCCGTCAGGCCCTTCTGGTCACGGGTGCGGGGGGCCTGGCCCTGCTGGCGGGTTTTTTGCTTTTACAGATCGCTTCGGGCACATACGAGATTTCGGAGATGATCCATGTTGCCGGCGATCTGCAGGCCCATGGGCTCTACCCACCCATCCTGGTGCTTCTGTTTGCTGGCGCATTTACCAAGTCGGCCCAGTTTCCATTCCATTTCTGGCTGCCCAATGCCATGGCCGCGCCTTCGCCCATCAGCGCGTATCTGCACTCGGCCACCATGGTCAAGGGCGGGATTTATCTGCTGGCCCGGTTTTATCCCATCATGGGGGGGACTGCGGCCTGGGAGGCCACCCTGGTGCTTGTGGGCGGATTCACGGCCGTGCTGGGCGCCTTTACGGCCCTGGGGCAGACGGATCTCAAAAAGATCCTGGCCTATACCACGGTGGCGGCCCTGGGGATCATGACCATGCTGCTGGGCGGGCAGAGCACGCCTTCCATGACCGCTGTGCTCACCTTCCTGCTGGTGCATGCCCTGTATAAGTCCGCTCTTTTTTTGGTGGCGGGCATTATTGATCACCAGACCGGCACCCGGGAGATCGCCCGGTTAGACGGGCTTGCCCGGTCCATGCCGTTTACCGGATTTGCCGCATTTGCCGCATGCCTTTCCATGGCTGGTTTTCCGCTGTTTTTCGGGTTTATCGGAAAGGAGATCATGTACAAGGGCGTTTTGGCCGAAACCATGATGCCCGGGCTGGCCGCGTCAGCGGCGGTGCTGGCAAACGGCCTGATGACCGCAGTGGCGGGAGTTTTTCTGATCCGCCCGTTTCTCTCGGATCGGGCCGGGATTCATCTGGAGACAAAAGAAGCCGGGATCCGCATGTGGTCCGGCCCCATGATACTGGGGATGATTACCATCTTTTTTGGTGTTGTGCCGGAATTCGTGGGCCGGGTTTTGATCAAACCGGCGGTAAAGGCGATTCATGAGCCCACGGGATATGTTGAATTCGCCCTGTTCCACGGTATCAACGATCCTCTGGCCTTAAGCGTGCTGACCCTGGCCATTGGCGCGGCCCTGTATGTCAACCGCAAACGGGTCAACCGCGGGGTGTGCGCGGTGTATGCAGCCGTTTCCCTGGATGCCTCGCAATTATATGAACACGTGATCAACGCGGTGGCAGCCGCAGGCAAGGCCCAGAACCGGATTTTGCAGAACGGGTCTTTGCACCGCTATTTTTTCATCGTGGTGGCCGCGTTCTTCATGGTTACCACCTTGAGTTATGTCCGCGGCATGCAAGGGTTTGCCGCTGTTTCAATTACCATGCCCCCTGTGGAGCAGGGACTTTTGCTCATTGTGATCCTGGCTGCGGCGGCCGCGGTGGTGATCACGCACTCGGTGCTGCTGGCCATCTGCTCGCTGGGCGTGGTGGGCGCCGGTATTGCTGTTGTTTTTCTCATCTTCGGAGCCCCGGACCTGGCCCTGACACAGCTTCTGGTGGAAACCCTGACCGTGATCATTGTCTCCATTATTCTGCTCCGGCTGCCGTCGCTGGGTTCCGGCGACAGGCGGGCCCGCCGGCGAAAGTTTTTTGATGGGGCTCTGGCCGCGGCCACTGGAATTCTGGTCACCACCCTGATGCTCACAATGCTGTCTTCGCCCCTGGACCGCTCGCTGACGGAGTTTTTTGAGAAAAACAGCTACCTGGCCGCCCACGGCAAAAACATTGTCAACGTGATCCTGGTGGATTTCAGAAGCTTTGACACCCTGGGAGAAATCATCGTGGTGGCAGCCGCCGGCATTGCCGGCTATGCCCTGATCCGCAGAAGGAGGCTCAATCCATGACCCGCTCGGTGATTCTGGCAACCGCCACCCGTTTTCTGGTGAGCATGATTTTGGTGTTTTCGGTTTATCTGCTGCTGCGCGGGCATAATTCCACGGGCGGCGGGTTTTCCGGGGCCCTGGTAGCGGGCACGGGCTTTGCCCTGTATGCCATTTCAGAAGGGGCGCAATCCGTACGCCGGGCCATCCGGATCGATCCGCTGTGGTTGGTTGGCCTTGGCATGCTGGCCGCTCTTGTTTCCGGGCTGGCTGCCGCGGCGGCCGGAAAAACGTTTCTAACCGGTCTGTGGTGGACCATTGCCGAATTCAATGGCACGGAAATGGTTGTGGGCACCCCGTTTTTCTTTGATGTGGGCGTGTATGCCATTGTTCTGGGTGCGATTCTGACCCTGATTCTGGCCCTGGAACAGGATCTGGCAGAAGATCTGGAAAAGGATTGACATGGAAACCCTGCTGTCTGTGATATGCGGTTTTATGGTGGCCGCAAGTCTGTACCTGATGCTCTCAGGCAACCTGATCCGTTTTATCTTCGGGCTGGCGCTGGCTACCAACGCGGTGAACCTGTTGATTTTCGTTGCCGGCCGGCTTTCGCAGACCCATCCGCCGCTTATTGATCCGGATGCGGGGGTTGCGGCCCAGCCCATGGCAAACGCTTTGCCCCAGGCCCTGATCCTGACCGCCATTGTCATCGGGTTTGCGCTTAACTTCTCTCAGCCACTCTCCAAACCTGCCTTCTTTAATATGGGAAGGATACCAGTTAATTTTTTGGTTGTTTTTAATGAGCTGGTCTTTAACTTCTCTTACTTTAATAAACCAACTTCTCTTAGCGTAATAAAGCAAAGGAGAGGAACATCTCCAGCAGAAAGGATAATCATGCTCATAAGGCTTTTGAGCAAAAAGAAAGCCTTTCTTTTTTAAGTAGTCAATAATTATGGATTCTGTTTCCTCGCTTTTAACATATCTGCCTGCCAGTCCTTGGCCAACTTCTTTTGTAAATCTACCCGATTCATCAACAGTATGGATTTTAGGCAGGCCAACTTTCTCTCCGAGAAGATAGTCGTCTTCCCCGTACATAACAGCCGTATGGACAATTCCCGTTCCTTCTTCCGAGCTTACGAAATCAGCCGGATAGACTTTGTGGGAAGTCTCTGTTTTTAATTCCTTGACCTCAAACAAGGGACGATAGGATAGCCCAACGAGTTCAGAGCCTTTAAGGATTTTAAGGCTGTCCCATTCTTTTTTTATCTTTTCTTTATATACTTCGGGGAAAATATCCTCTTTTAAAATATCTTTTAAATTTTCCAAGCCCAAAATAATTTTATGGTCTCTT
>NZ_JAWODO010000083.1:0-11654 GCF_046483245.1 Desulfosalsimonas sp.
CAGGTGATTTTCAATCTCTTCCTTGTTTTTTAACAAGTGGTCTGACGCCTTATATAGGCGATCAAGGCTAACGCGTGAAAAGTCAAAGCCTATCAACTCTGCCAGGGCAGTCGTGTTTTGCAGCCAGTAATGGGTTGACAGCTCCGAACCCGGTGCGATCATCCGCACTACCTTGTCCGGTAATGATCTCCTCGATCAAGTTCGCCAGCTGTTTCCAATCCTCTTTGGGCAGGTCGAAGTCCGTGCCGAGGTTCAGGACGGTGGTCTGCCGGGGCCCCCGTTCGGTGCGCACCGAATCGACCAGTTTGTAGGTCAGGCATCTCCTACGGTTTTTTGTGTCTTTGTGTTCAACGGCTCGAATAAACATGAAGAGGGGGTTACAACAAAGAAAAGGCTCCGTCAGATATAAAATTACAGATTTTGTCACTACAAACGTCGCCAGACCTGTAACTTGTTGCAATCATTGCCCGTCAAATGCAAAAATCTCCTATTTTTTCTCTCTACTCACGAAATTTCCACGAAGTGGGGTTAATCCGACATTCTCTTGGTGGAGATCCCGACGAAATTGGACGAATTAAGTATCGTGTCCCCCGATTTATTTCGTTTCACGAAAGCAGCTGAGCGAAAAACTTTTTGTTTTCCCGGTCTTTGACGATCATGACCGGGATTGATTTTTCCATGCGCCGAAGGGTTTCAGTGATATTGCCCAGAAGCGAGGTTTCGGTGGCCGTATGCCCGGCGGCCCCCACGATGATCAGATCCGCGTTGTCATCCTCTGCGGCATTGTAGAGCTTTTCCCCTTCGCTGGTGAGGGCCTCGGATGCGTCGATTCTGCAGGGAAAGGCCTCCGGGTCCAGGCCGAATTGCTCCATGAGTTCCTGATGCCGGGTTTCGGCCCGGCTTAGGTTCTGGCTTGCGCTTTTTTGGGTGGAGGCCGGAAAATAGCTGCGGGTGCTGTCCTGGATGTAATAGCAAACAAGATGTGCATTTTGCTGGCGATGCAGGTGCAGGGCCCTGTCAAAAGCTGCTTTTGACGCCTTGGAATAATCGATTGCGCAAAGCACCCGGGCAATTTCCAGGGGCGGGTCTTCGGGTACGAATAGGATATCGCATTCCGATTTCGCAGACAGCTCGCCGCCGTATCGTTTCTGCCGGTCTTCGCCGTATTTCTGCCCTATGAGCAGCAAGTCCGCATCCATTTCTCCGGCAAAGGACAAAATCTCCTCTGCCGCGTCTTCTTCAGCCACCCGGGTTTTGATCCGGGTGGAGACGCTATTGCGGAATTTTTCATCGATTCTGCCGTCGAGTTCCTCCCGGATCATGGCATTGAGTGAGCTTTTGACATCCGGAAACGACTTGCTGCTTTTGTTGGGAAGATCATAGGCCTGGATCACGTGGATGAATGTCACCGCGTCTGCGTGAAATACCCGCGCGGCCAGGGAAGCGTAAGGGATCAGGTGCTTGTCAATATCCGTTAAATCCAGGCACACCAGAATATGCTTGATGGTTTTCATGGGTTATTGGCCTTCCCTGTTTTGATTTTCCGAGCCGGCCCTGCCGGCGGCTTTTTTTTCGACCAGATCCTGGATGAGCTGCTGGTAGCTTTCCCGCTCCATGTCCCGGGCGCGGATCCGCTCGGCCTGGTATTCTTTTTCCAGGCCCTTTGTCAAACTCCATCCCATGAGCAAAAGCACCACGGCAAAGGGCAGGCCCGTGGTGATCGAGGCGGTCTGAAGCGCGTCCAATCCCCCGCCGAACAGCAGCACCGCAGCCACGGCCCCTTGCAGAAACGCCCAGAAAATCCGCTGGGTCACGGGAGATGACAGCTTTCCGCCCGAGGTAAAGGTATCCACAACCAAGGAGCCGGAATCCGACGAGGTGACAAAAAAGCTGACCACCAGCAGGATGGCGGCAAAATTGGCAACAATGGCAAACGGGAAGTTGCCCAGGAGTTCATAGATGGAAATGGCAATGTTTTCCTTGACGGCCGCGGCCATGTTTCCCGCGTCGCTCAGTTCCAGAAACAGGGCGGAGCCGCCGAAAGTGGTGAGCCATAAAAACGTGAGCAGCGACGGGACAATGAGCACGCTCAGCACAAACTCACGCAAGGTTCGCCCCCTGGAGATCCGGGCAATGAACATGCCCACAAACGGCGACCAGGAAATCCACCAGGACCAGTAAAATATGGTCCAGGAGTTCTGCCAGTCCGATCCCCGGTAGCCCTCGGCCCAGAAGCTGATTCTGAAAAAATCATTCAGATACACCCCGATGTTTTCCACGTAGGTGTCCAGGATAAAAAGCGTTGGGCCGGCAATGAGCACAAAAACCAAAAGCACGGCACCCAGGTTCATGTTGAGCTCGGACAATCGTTTGACCCCCTGGTCGAGCCCCGAGGCCACGGACATGGCCGCAGCGCTTGTGATCACGGCCACAAGCACCATCTGGATGTAGATGGTATCGGGCAGGCCGAACAAATGATTCAGCCCGGCATTGATCTGCTGAACCCCGAAGCCCAGCGAGGTTGCCAGGCCGAACATGGTGGAAAGCACGGCCAGCACGTCAATGGCATCGCCCATGGGGCCGTAGACACGCTCTCCGAGCAGGGGATAGAAAACCGAGCGAATGGCCAAAGGCTTGTTTCGGTTAAAGCTGAAAAAGGCAAGCGACATGCCCACCAGGGCGTAAATGCCCCAGGGGTGCAGTCCCCAGTGCAGAAAGGTCACCTGCATGGCATTGCCTGCGGCCTCCATGGTGTCCGCCCCGCGGAAATCCGGGTTGGTGAAATGATAGATGGGTTCGGCCACGCTCCAGAACAAAATGCCGATGCCCATGCCTGCGGAAAAGAGCATGGCAAACCAGGCGGTGCGGGAAAACTCCGGCACCGCGTTTTTGCCGCCCAGGCGGATGCTGCCGTATTTGCCCAGGGCGATATAGAGCATGATCAAAAGATAGCAGTTCACCGAAAGGATCAGAAACCATCCGAAATAATCGGACACATTTGTCTGGATGGCGGAAAAGATCCGCTCCATGGGTTTGCCCACCCCAAGGGTAATGGAGATGAAAACAACGAGCAGAATCACCGTGGGCCAGAATACCGGGGGGTGAACGTCAAAGAAGCGGCGTATTCCGGACGCCGGATCGGGTGTGTTGTCAGGTTCGGCCATTTGCGGCTCCGTAACAGGCTCTTGTCTCAGGTGATTAAAAATATAATAATGATTGAATTGAATCTTCCTGTCAATGGAATCCGGATGTGGTGGAAGTGTATTTTCTTTGATTCTGGAAGGTTGTTCGGAAGTTGTGTTGTTGCTGAAAAGAAAAACCGGTTTCAGGGGTTGCATAGCCGGCCAAGTCTTCTTATGGTACAAAAAATATAGAATTGTTTAATTTTCAAATCAAAAGGAGCATTCATGACACAGGCGAAATCAGGCGATACCGTCAAGATTCATTACACGGGCAAATTCGATGACGGCTCGGTATTTGATTCCAGTGAAGGCCGCGACCCCCTGGAGTTCGAAATTGGTTCCGGAAATATCATTACCGGTGTGGAAGAGGCTGTTGTGGGCATGCAGCCCGAAGAAACCAAGGAAGCCACGATTCCGCCGGAAAAGGGCTACGGCGAATACCGAGACGATATGGTCATCGAGGTCGAGAAAACCCAGTTTCCCGAACACATTGATCCCGAGCCCGGCCAGCAGCTGGAACTCCAGCAGCCCGACGGCCAGAAGGTCACGGTCACGGTGACCAACGTGGGCGAGGAAAAGGTTACTCTGGACGCCAACCATCCCCTGGCCGGCAAGGATCTGAAATTTGAGATTACCCTCCAGGAGATCCTCTAAAGCTGCTTACATCACCTGATGTTTGTCAGTAAGCAAGCCTCGTGTCCGGGAACAGTTTTTTCGCTCAATGTGGCTTCAAAAATTGTTCCCGGCTTTTTTCATGATCGGAAAGGTTGCCCCGCCGTCCGGGAACACGGCCACGTGCGCGTCCTTTTTCAGTTTGGCAGCCCCCCGGTCAATTACCTCCTGCGGCCGGCCGCACGGATGGAAAAATCCGAGATGCCGGATTTCTTTTTCTGAAAGCGACGGCACATGAAAAAACATCCTGTATTCCCGGATCAGGCGCATGGAGTAATAAGTCAAAAACCGCTCCTCCACATTGAGCCCCTTTTTCATCACGTTTAAAAACCCCATTACATTGGATTTGCCCACCAGTTTCAGGATGGTGCGCAGCACAAAAAGCGGCGGCGGCTTATCCGGCAGGGGGATATCGTCCATCCCCCGGGCGGCCCTTAAAAAACCCATGATCACCCCTCCCGGCGCAAGGGCGGGCAGGGCGTTTCCAACGCATTTCATGCTCTGCTTGAAGTTGATGTCCATGGGATGGGAGTTGACAATCACCGCGTCCATGAGATGCGGCAGGTCTATGCCGGCGATTTTCTTGTTAAATTCGATGCCTTTTCTGTGCGCGGCCAGGGCGTCGCCGGCAAAGGCGGCCGCGATCTGCTGATTTTCGTCAAGCAGTACGTTGACAACAAATATTTTTCCCGGGACCAGATCCTTTGTTTCTTCCAGGTCCCGGCGGAAGGTGTTTTCATCCGGGGCCATTCCCACCCGGTTAAACAGGTATGGCGGCTCTGCGATCATGCCGTGGTGGGCGCCGATGGCCTCTGCCGCGGCCACGCCGGGAAACAGGTTTTTCATGCCCCCGCCGAATCCCGCCCACAGGTGCGGTTCGATCATGCCCACCAGGACAATCAGGTCTGCCGCGGCCACTTCGTGGTTTAGCCGAACCGGCGTGCCCCTGCCGGTTGTGCCGAAATCATGGTGCGTGGCCGGATCAAAGGCGTCCGGGTTGGACCAGTTGATCTTGCTTAAATTGTCTTCCCCGATTTTTTCTGCCATCTCTTCCCGGCTCATGGCCGTGTGAATGCCCAGTGCGGGCATGACATGGATGTTTTTGGCATCTGCGCCGGCCTGCTGCAAATGCTGGAAAATCAGGTGGAAAAATTCATGGGCCGGGGTAGGGCGGGTGTTGTCATCCACGATGATCAGGATGCGTTTTTGTGAAAGGTTTCTTTGGGAAAGGGGTTTGGCGCCTTCCGGGTTGGTCAGGGCGGCTTCCACGATGTCTGCGCTGCTTTGGCGGCTTTGGCCGGAGATGTCGACGCGTTCGGGCATGTGCACATGCCAGGTATCGGGCAGTTGAAGCGTTGTAAACGATTGCCCCCAGGGCAGCTTGATTTCCATGGCCGGCACCTTTCTTTGAGTTTAAAAAAGCATTTTACATCGCCTGCTGGTTTTGTAGGAAGGAAGCCCTGCGGTCGGGGTCAGTTTTTTCGCTCCTGACCGTTTTTACGGATTCAGCAAATGCCTTCGCTTAAAATTTCAAAAACTCGGCCTGTCGGCCTCAGACAGTTTGAAATTTTCACGCTTCGGCATTTGCTGAATTTTTCCCGAAAACGCTCAATGTCGCTTCAAAAACAGACCCCGACCTTGGACTTCCTTGGAAACCTTATTCGTCTTGTTGTTTTGTCCTTTTTATAGCAGAAAACCTTTGCTTGCGCATTCGGTTTTGCCGGTGTGATAAAATTCATAGGAAGGAAGCCCTGCGGTCGGGGTCAGTTTTTTCGCTTCTGACCGTTTTTACGGATTCAGCAAATGCCTTCGCTGAAATTTCAAAAACTCGGCCTGTCGGCCTCAGACAGTTTGAAATTTTCACGCTTCGGCATTTGCTGAATTTTTCCGTAAAAACGCTCAATGTCGCTTCAAAAACAGCACCCGACCGCAGGGCTTCCTTGGCAGCGGTCTTCTCTGGCCAAACCCAGGCACCAATAAGATAATAGGGAAACAAAACTTTAAAAATTTGAAAATGTCCGGGTTATAGTTGCTTGGAAAACCAGGCAAGGGTGGTTTTGGGTGGCGATTTTTGTGGGGCGGGGTTATTTTATGGTTTTGGTGGAAGCGGTTTTGGAAGAAAACAATCAAGGATTGACGCAAAGGGGAAAAGAAAATGAAAATTGGCAGGATTGTGGGGATAGCAGTTCTGGTCTTGTTTTGCGTGACATTGACAACGGCTTTTGCAGACGAGTCCGCGGTGCGCATCGAGGCCCCGGAGTCGGTCCGGTCCGGCCAGGAGGTGGAGATCCTGGTGCATGTGTCGCATTCCGGCAACAATTTCATTCATTACACCGAGCTGGTGGAGCTGGGAATCAACGATGAATTGGTTGAGAAATGGGAGTATTCCAATTTCAGCAAGCCGCCTGCCGAAGAATTTACCGTGCGCTATTTTCACACCGCAGACCAGGATTTTACGATAAGTGCCAGGGCCTCGTGCAACATGCATGGCAGCCGCAACACAGATGTCATGAACGTGTCGGTGGCATCCAATGATGCCCCGGCCGAAGCGGCCGAATAGATAGGAACCTTAGGGAGGTGGAAATGATCCTGGCTTTGGGGATTGTCAACCTGGTGCTGGTGGCCTGGCAGCTGACAACCGGACTGCATGTGATCCGGATATCGCCGCGTACCCACCGGAAAACCGGAATCCTGCTTGCGGTGACAGCTGTTTTGCACGCGTCTTTGGCCTTGCTGGTTTAAATACGGAAAAAAAGTTTACGGCTTCTGGTGCGGACCTATCGTTTCACCGGCCGGCCGAATGCCTGGTTGATCAGGTTACGGTCCCTGGGCTGAAACGTGCCGTCTGCCTTTTCCTTGCGCATGACCTTCTGGAAAAGCTCAAACATGCGCACCTGCTGGGGCTTGTCTGCGTAAAACGTGTCCCAGGCGTAAGACAGCAGTTCCTGCAGGCGTTCGGCGCTCATCTGCTTTGGGTGATAGACCACCTTGTCTGCGGTGTAATCGTCCCAGTCATAGGAGAAAATCCGGTTTTCCTTGTGGAGCCGGTCCCAGGCCCGGGTGTGGGGAAACGGGGTGAGCACGGTAAATTCGGCCAGGTCCAGTTCGATTTCCAGCAAAAAGTCCACCAGCCGCTTGATAAAATCCTCGGTGTGCCGGTCAAGGCCCAGCAAAATGGTGCCTTCTACGGCAATGCCGTGATCGTGATAGCGCCGAATGCGCTCCCGGATGTAATCCGAGGTGTCAAACACCGCCTGGTAGACAAACCAGGCTCCAGCTTGGGCGGCCAGGTCCAGGACTGCGGGGTCGTCTTCGATGGGATGGCTGCACCAGTTTTTTTTCAAAGAGATCATTTCGGCAAACAAGTCCTTTTCCCATTGAGTATCCTGGGCAAGGGAGTTGTCCACCAGAAACAGGCGGTTGTTGTCAATGCCGGCGATTTCCTCGATTGCCCGGTCAACGGGCCGCGGCCGGAACCGGCGGCCGCCCAGGTAGGCAACTGCGCATGGATAGCAATTAAACCGGCAGCCACGGGAGGCGTGCACCAGGTCCACCATCTGGATGCCCCGGTAATTGTACAGGCTTTTGTTTAAAATATCCCTGCGGGCCGGGCCCACGGTTTCAATGGCCGGGGGCGCTTCCAGGGCGTTGTAGAATTTCTGCAGCCGGTTGTTGCGGAAATCTTCAATGACCTGTTCCATTTTGCCTTCGGCCTCGCCCAGAAACACGGCATCGGCGTGCTGTGCGGTTTCCTCGGCATGAAGGGTTGCGGCAATGCCGCCGAAAATCACACAAACCCCCTTTTTCCGGTAATGGTCCGCAATCTGCCAGCCCCGTTTGACCTGGATGGTCAGCATCATGGAAATGCCCACAATGTCCACGGATTCATCAAAATCAATGTCCTGGAGGTTTTCATCCACGAATGTGACTTCCACGTCTTCGGGAAGGCTTGCGGCAAACACCACCGGCCCGTGGGGGGGAAGGTGAAATTCAGTTTGGCGGGCCAGCTTGGCCCACCTGGGATAGATGAGTTTGAATTTCATGGCTTGGTTATCCGGACATGTCTGCTGTCTGAGGCCGGTTGTCCCGGATATATTCGGCCAGGGCGGCAACAGAGGCAAAGACTTTTTCCCCGACCTCCTTGTTGTCAATGACAACGCCGTAGTCCTGTTCCACCATCATTACCAGCTCCAGGATGTCAATGGAGTCAATGCCCAGATCTCCACCCACCAGGGGGGCGTTCTCGTCGATTTTTTCGGACGTGATATCCTCGAGATACAGTGTATCAATAATCTTTGTCTTGAGTTCGTCAATGAGCTGCTGCATTGAAATGACCTTGTCAAACCAGTAAATTTATTCTATGTTGAAAACCTGAGCGAGCCTGAAAACATCACCTATTACCGTATTTTGAACTTCTCCGGAACCCTGAAATGACCGAAAATACCAGCCGCCCCTTGCAAAGTCAATCTTCTTTCACATATGAATGGTTTCTGCCCGTGCATCCATGCCCGGGCGGTATCATTGGTGCCTGTCCATGAGCCAGGATTTGTCCGATACCGAAGAATATTTGATCCAGCGCGATGCCATGAAGCTCGTGGACAGCATCGTGGCCGCAGACGAGCAAAAGGCCGTGGCCCGCTCCAAAATTTCTGCCGGGTGGCCCATGCAAATGGACGGTTATGTCCATCCGGTGGTGTTAATTGAGCTGGTGGCCCAGACCTCCGGTATCCAAATCCGGTGGAGCGAGCTGGAAAAAGACCCGGCGAGCCATTCCGGCGGCGGGTTTATCGTTGGCATCAAGGAGGCGGAATTTTTCTGTGGGCAAATCCCCCTGGATGCGGAGATTGAAACCTGCGCCGTCAAGGTCTCCAAGCACATGAATTACGCCGAGTTCGAAGGTACCTGCACCATGAACGATCAGGCACTGGGCCGGGCTTTTATACAGGTGCTGCGTACCGGGTGAAAGTGATTAAGTGTTAAGTTTTAAGTGTTAAGTAAAATCAGAGAGTTATTTTTTTGGTTGAAACGTTTGGGTTAGGAGAAGGCGGATATATGGAACAGCAAACAGCGATTGTAACCGGCGGCGGACGCGGCATCGGGCGGGCGATTTGTCTGGAACTGGCCGCCTGCGGCTATTTTGTGATCATCAATTACCGATCCGGCCGGGATGCGGCCGAGCAGACCCGGGACGAGATCCGCAGCGCGGGCGGGGCCGCGGAAATCATGGGTTTTGATATCACGGATGCCGCTGCAGCCAAAGAGGCGGTGGCAGAGATTGCCGCCGGCCATGATATCGGTGTGCTGGTCAACAATGCCGGTATTACAGCAGACGGGCTGTTTGTGATGATGCCGGAAAAAGACTGGCACAACGTGATCAATACAGCCCTTTCAGGATTCTACAATGTCACCAAGCCGGTGTTAAAGCAGATGATGCGCAAAAAACAAGGATCCGTGGTGACCCTTTCCTCGGTCTCCGGCATTCGGGGCAACCGGGGCCAGGCCAATTACTCGGCTGCCAAGGCCGGCCTGATCGGGGCGAGCAAGGCGGTTTCAGCCGAAGTGGCGCGCCTGGGCATCCGGGTCAATGTTGTGGCCCCGGGTCTGATTGAAACCGAAATGATCCAGGAGGCGCCCGTGGATTTCATCAAGCAGATGATTCCCATGGCCCGCATCGGCCGGTCTGAGGAAGTGGCAAAGGTGGTGCGGTTTTTGTGCTCAGAAGATGCCTCTTATATCACCGGTGCGGTGATCAGTGTGGACGGGGGGATGGGCTGATGGCCGGGATTGTCTTCATGCGTAGGATTTTTTACCGGTTTGGGCTTTTTGCCGCGCTGATGTGTGCCGTGCCCTTTTTTGCCGGCTGGGCCGACACCATGGAGGAGATCGGAGATCAGGCAGCCGATATCCGGGCGGTCAAAGCGCGGTTTGTCCAGGAAAAGCATTTGGAAATGCTCGATAATCCCCTGATATCCAAGGGCGAGCTGTATTTCCGGGCCCCGAATTCCCTGCGCTGGGAATATACAGATCCCGTAAAAAGCATCCTGCTGATGAACCGCGACCGGATCCGGCAATACACCATGGCTGAAGACGGCATGCAGGCCCGGCATGGCAGGGATCTGGAGGCCATGCGTGTTTTTCTGGAGCAGGTGGGCCAATGGATCCGCGGCGGGTTTGATCAAAACACCGCTTTTTCCCCAGAACTCAAAAAAGGGCGCCGGGTCCTGCTGACCCCTGCGGACAAAAACATCGCCGCAGTAATCGAAAAAATTGAACTCCAGCTCACCGACACCCCAGGCGTGATCGAGTCTGCTTTTATTTACGAGGATGAAACCTCTTATACCCGCATTGTGTTTCATGACACAGAGATCAACCCGGAGATTGCAGACAGCGTATTTGAGCAGGCCGGATAGAAAAGGGCTGACAAATCGTTTGCACCCTGCTGATTTGGAATAATATTTTATTTCAGATGCCGGTACGTGCGAACATGTTGTTTGCAGCAGGCCATATCTCAATTTATCCGCAAAAGGGGGTTGATGATGAAACAATGGATTTACGGCGGTTTTCTGGTGTTGATGGGCGTGGCGTTGATTTCCTGCGCCGCAAGCTTGAAAAAAAGTGAGATTGATCCGTGGCTGGCCGACATTTCCGGCAGCAGAGCCCCTGCTGTCAACGTGGAAGGCAAATGGCAGGATGCGGATGTGGATCCCAACACCCCGTTTGGATGGGGCAGGGGCATGCTGGAGCAAACAAATGGCAGAATCGAGGGCCACATCGGCAACTACAACATTACCGGAAGGGTCAGCGGCAGCGAGGTTTATCTGGTGTTTCTCTCCGGCGGGTCGGTCTATTACACGGCCCGGCTGGAGATGAAGGAAAAGGGCGTGCTGCGGGGCAATTATTTCAATGACGATGACCTGGCCCAGGAAAACGGCACGCCCATAAACCTGGAAAAAGTTGAATAACCGCAAATATACATCTTGCAGGGGCTTGTGGGTTGCCCGGCCGGCATTGATTCTGGTTTTCATGGTTTTTATGGCAGCCGGATGTGCGGGGCTGCCGGAAATTCGGCTCGAAGGCCCTGTTTCTGAATCCCGCGTGAAAACGGCCTGCCGGGAAGTGTTTGCAAGCACCCCCCGGCAGGTCGTGCATTCCATGACCGCACGGATGCCCAATGACGAGACTTACCAGGGCATTTCCGTCACCCGGGTGTCGCCGGAATCCGGCCGGATCAAGTGCGTGATCATGAGCATCGAGGGCCTGGTTCGATTTTCAGGACAGGCAAATGGCGAGATCCGGGTTGGGCCGGCCATCGGTCCGTTTGGCAGCGAAAAATTCCCAGACCGCCTGTTTCCCGATCTCCGGCAGGTGTTTTTACCCCCCCGGGGCCTGATGGTTGCCGCGGGAAAAAATCCAGACAACCACCCGGTGTGCCGTTATTTGTTAGACGACGGCGGTTTTCTGGATGTGGTGCAGGCCGGCCCGAACCATGTGCAAATCATTGAATACAACCCGGGCAGAAAAAAGACCCAGACCGTTTCCGTTACCCGGGCGCCGGCGTCGGGCGAAGCCGGTCTCAGGCCGGCAGATACCATCGTGATCGAGCGTCACGGCGTTTTGGGCTACCGGCTGGAACTGGAGCGCATCGAACAGAACCCGGATTCCGCAGATCTGCCGTGAGCGCGTTTTTTCAGATCCGGGTCTCGTTTGGGGCTTTGTCCTCGGTGTCTTCCAGGGAGCGCTGAAAATCGCGCCACGCCCTGGAAAATCCCTTTTTGGTTTCCTCCCAGGCCTCTCCTGAAC
>NZ_JAWODO010000050.1:0-20148 GCF_046483245.1 Desulfosalsimonas sp.
AACGATTCCCGGAAGTCCCGGGACTGACCGGTGATGGTGCTGTCAAACTCAGCCGGCACCTCGGTGTCAATATAGTTTTCCACCTTGGAAAGCGCGCGCCCCAGGGGCACGCCCGGGGGCAGATCCGAGCTGATGGTGGTGGCCCGGGCCCGGTTGAAGTGATGGATTTCGCTGGGGCCGGAGCCTTCTTCCAGTTCCACCAGGTGGGCCATGTTGACCATCTGTCCGTCCTGGTTACGCAGATAAATGCGATTGATTGCATCCGGGATGTTTTCCCTTTCGGCGATTTCCGTGATCACGTCATAGCGTTCGCCCTGTCGTTCGATTTCCGTGATATCGGGCTCGCCAAAAACAAATCGCAGGGTGTTGGCGATCTCCGCCACGGTAATTCCCATTTCCTCGGCCTGCTGCCGGTTGACCCAGGTCTGCACTTCGGGCTTGTTGAGTTTCATGTCCGCGCGCACCCCGGCAAAATCGGGCTGGGAGCGCATCCAGTTCATGACCTGTTCCTGGGCCCCGGCCAGTTTTTCAATGTCCTGATGGGTGAGCACCACCTGCAGGGGGGCTTCGGCGCCCACCGGGCCACCGCCTTCAATGGCATAGCCGCGAACGCCGGTGAGGCGGCCCATTTTATCCCGCACTTCGGCCATGATAGCCTGCTGATTGCGGTCTCTTTCGGAATAGTGGGTCAGGCGCACAAACACCATGCCCTCGTTGACCTTGCCCGGCCCGGTCCTGGCCATGCCGATGGCCATGAAAAAGGAGCGGATTTCCTCAATGCCGGAGAGTATCTCTTCGATCTGCTTTCCGTAGCGGTCTGTGTTGGTCAGGGTGGCGCCTTCCACGGTTTCATAGGCGATCATGAACTGGCCTTCGTCTGAGCTAGGTACAAATTCAGATTCCAGGCGGGTGAGAAAGAAAAAACCCACCCCCAGGGCCAGCACCGCAACGACCACGGTCACGGCCCGCTGTCTGAGTGCGGCATTGAGAAGCGGGTTGTAGAGCTTTTCCAGGCTTTTGAAAAAAACTTCAGTAAAGCGAAACACCACCGGCCGTCTGGCGTAGGCGGCCGGCGCCTTGAGATACCGGGAGCACAGCATGGGCGTCAGTGTCAGGGCTGTAAACGTGGAGGCCAGAACGGTTACCGCAACCGTGAGGCCGAACTCGAAAAAGAACCGGCCGATCATCCCCGGCATAAAGGCCACCGGAATAAAGACCGACAGCAGGGCCAGGGTGTTGGCGATGGCGGCAAAGGCGATTTCCGTTGTTCCGGTGCGGGCCGCGGGCTTGGCGTCCGCGCCCTGCTCCATGTGCCGGTAGCAGCTTTCCAGCACAACAATGGCGTCATCGACCACTAAACCCACCACCAGAATCAGGGCCAGAAGTGAGAGCACGTTTAATGAAAATCCCAGGTAGAAAATTACTGCCATGCCCGCCAGAAGGGAGGTGGGTATGGTGATGGCGGCAATCACGGTCCCGCGGATGGTTCCGAGAAAAAACAGGATCACCACGGCCACCAGGGCTGTGGCAATAAAAATGGTGGTGATCAGGTCGTTGATGTTCTCACTGACAAACTCAGAGTCATCCGATGCCACCTGATACCGCAGTCCAGGCAGAAAGTCTTTTTCAACAGACTTCATTTCCCGCCTTACCCGCTCAACCACCTCCACCAGGTTGGCATCGGACTGCTTGACCACGCCCAGGCCCACGGAGGGTTCGGTATTGTAGCGGGCCACATTGCGGTCGTTTTCCACCCCGTCCACTGCTTCGCCCACGTCTGCCAGGCGCACGGGGGAGCCGTTTCGATGGGTGATGATAATGTCGTTGAAGGGCTCGGCGTCGGCAAACCGGCCTTCGGTTTTGATCAGAAACTCGCGCTGTTTGCTTTCAATCCGCCCGGACGGGATATCCACATTTTGGGCCTGGATTTTTTCCACCACCTCCCGGGGGGTGAGGTTGTGGCCCGCCAGTTTGTCGGGGTCCAGGCGGATACGCACGGCGTACTTGCGCTCACCGCCGATAAAAATCTGCCCCACCCCGGGGAGCCGTTCCAGGCGGTTTTTGATCACCGTGTCAGCATACTCGGTCATGCTCACAGGGTCCCAGCGTTTATCTCCCCGCAGGGAAATCCACATTACTGCCTGGGCATCCGGGTCAACCTTGCGGATCACCGGCTCCTCAATGTCATCGGCCATATCCGGTCTGGCGCGGGTGACCCGGTCGCGCACATCCTGGGCAGCCAGGTCAATGTCGCGGTAGAGTTCAAATTCCACGGTGACCACCCCCACCTGTTCCCGGCTGGTGGACTTGATCTCCTTGACGCCCTCAATGGTGTTTAGCTGTTCTTCAAGGGGTTCGACCACCTCGGTTTCAATGACTTCGGGGTCGGCTCCGGGCAGCACTGCGCTGACGTTGACAATGGGAAACTCCACGTCCGGATATTCCCGCACCGGCATCTGGTTGTAGCCAAACAACCCGAAAATGAAAATCACCAAAAACAGGACCGTGGTCAATACGGGTCTGCGGATGCATAGATTCCAGATCATAATCGGTCAAATACCTTATATTCGTGTCCGGTCAAACCCGGACAAAATTAAATCGCAACACTCCGGGTTTATTCCGGGCAAACTTGAGCTCCTTCGTACAAGGAGATATGGCCGGCCCGGACAATGGTTTCGCCTTCTTCCAATCCGCTTGTGATCTCAACAATGCCGGGCCTGCGCAGTCCGATTTCCACTTCCCGGCCTTTGGCGCGACCGTTTTCAATAACAAAGACCATATAGCCCGATCGCGTGGGGATCAAGCCTTCTTCCGGGATGGTAAGCACCCCTTCCCGGGTCCCGGAGATGAGCTCCACGGATGCAAATCCGCCCGGCCGCAGCAGGTTTTTGGGGTTTTCGGCATGTGCCTGGATTCTCAGGCTCCGGGTGCCGGGATCAATTTGCGGGTCGATGAAATCAATCGTGCCGGGGAATTTTTTCTCCGGATAAGCCGGTGCACTGATGCGGATTTGCTGGCCAACGCCGACCCTTCCCATGTGGCGCTCCGGCACGGTGAAGCGGATTTTTAAACGGTCCACCTGGACAACAGCGGTCAGTTGGGTCTCGGTGTCGACAAGCTGTCCGGCATCCACGTGATGGGCGCCTGCAAACCCGTCAAACGGCGCCCGGATTTTGGTGTCTTTCAGTGTTTCCCGGATGTTTTCGATTTCAGCCTGAATGCGTTTGACTTGGGCGGTCAGGGCCTGATACCGGGTGCGCGCTTCATCACGGGCTTCCTCGGTGCCCAGTTTCTGCTCATAGAGCCGTTGGCGGCGCTGGAACACCAAGCGGGCGTTTTCCAGGTTGGCCCGGGTCTCTTCCAGGGCGGCCTGCCGGGCATCGAGTTCGGCGCGGATCTTGGCGTCATCAATGGTGAAAAGCAGCTGTCCCTTTTCCACCCGCGCGCCTTCTTCAAACTCCACGGTTTCGATGATACCGCTGATTTCCGGGTATACCTGCACGCTCTGAAATGCCTCGATGCTGCCGATGCCGCCGATGATTTCCTCAAGATCGGCTGTTTCCACTTTGGTCCGGTCCACGCTGACGCATGATTCAGACTCCTTGTCCTGCTGCCCGTCCTTTTCGCTGTCATCGGCGCCGCAGCCCCATACCAGCAGCAGTGCCAGGATCAGGGCCGCAAGTCCCGGAGCCGTGCCGCGGGCCCGCCGCCTGTCTGCTCTATCCGTTTTCATTGAGAATCTCCTTTTCCAGCAGATCGCTTTGAAATGTTCCGGTTGCCAGATCCAGCCGGATCAGGTCCAGTTGATAGGTGTAATAGGCCTGGGCAAGGCGGTTTTCCGCTTCATTTAACGCGGTAAATGCATCCACCTGGTCCACGGCTGTCACCAGTCCTTCCTCGAACTGGGCAGAGACCTGCTCATAATTGCGCGTTGCAGAGCGTACCTGCCGTTTGAGCTGATCAATGACTTTCTGCTGGGTTTTAATGTCGAGATAGACACTACGCACCTGGTTTCGGATCTCTTTACGCAGTCGGCTGAGGCTGAATTGGGCCTGGCTTTTCTCCGAGCGGGCGCGGTCGACCTCGGCAGTGGTCTGCCAGCCGGTAAACAGGGGGTAGGAAAGCACCAGGCTGGCGTTCCAGTCATCGTGCTCACCGTAAAACAGGTCTTCTTCATCGGTGCGGACGTACTGGGCATTCAGGCTCAGGTTCGGGAAATAGTCGGCCTTTTCATAATCCACCCGCTCATCAGAAGCCTGCAGCTCCCGGGCGGCCTGGTCAAAATCCGGCCGGTTGGCCATGGCCCTGGCAAACAATTCTGAAATCGGCGCTGACCCAAATGAACGTTCAGAAGGTTCCTGGATGGGCCCGGGAATGGAGTCGATCCCCATTTCCAGGGCCAGGCGTTCCAGGGCAATGTCATGCTGATTTTTGGCACGCTCCAGCTGCTCCCGGCTCTGGGCCACCTGGACTTCGGCGCGCAGCACATCGGTTTGGGTCAATATACCTACCTGGAATTGGGCCTCGGCCCGGTCCAGCTGCTGAACAGCCCTTTTTAATGCATTTTCGGCGATTTCAATGGCCCTTCGTCCCAGCAGCGCCTCGTAATACTGGACACTGACCTGGTACAAAATTTCCTGAACCCTTCTCAAGTGGCGGAATCTGGAACCGTCATAATAGTGTTCGGCGATTTTTCTGGCGCTCCAGACCTTTCCCCACTGATAGATGTGCTGATCGAGCTGCAGGGTCAAAGTGTTATAGTTGTCGGGGGATGACAGCGAGGAAAATCCTCCGCCCGCCGATGATCTGCCCAGATCCGAATCCTTTTGCCGGTTGTGGGCCCCGCGCAGGCTGAGCTGGGGATAGAGATTGGAAGTGGCCGAGGTGATATCGGTTCTGGCGTTGACCAGGTCCTGGCGGGAAATGCCCACCTGTTCATTTTCCTTTAATGCGGTTTGAAATGCCTGCTCAAGGGTTAAGCCCTGGGTTTGCCCGGGGGCAGCCGAAGCGGTCTGCCTGGCTTTTGCCATGCCGCAAGTCAGCATGAGCATCACAGCTGCCACCGTGAAAATAAGGCCGGTTTTTTTCATGGATTGCCCCTGCATGTCATTGTCCTTGTTCTATTTGTTACCTGTTTTAAAGTGATATTAAACCGTTTGGCAGTCTTGTCCGCCGGGGGTAAGCGCCCGCCGGCAAAAAGCAATGGCTCCTTGTGTAAGCTTGGGGGTGTCAGCAGATTCCATGAGATTCATGTGGGTGATGCCGAAAATCAGGCTGTGGATCACGGCTGCGGTTTTATCGATGTCCACAGAGGCGATGCTTCCGTCGCAAACACCGGTTTCCAGGCTTTCTTTGATAAGGCTCATCACCTGCTGCTTAAGGGAGTCCAGCAGCATTTTTTCCGGGTCGCAATCATCTGCCGGGTCCGGGAAAAACCGCTGGAATATCCGGATCTGCTGAATGTGGTCCCGGCTGTAGTTTTCGTTAAACCGGATCAGGGCCTCGATTTTTGCCATGCCGGTGGCCTGCCGGCAAAGCACTTTCTTCAGGCTGCGCAGGTAAACCTCGCCGGCGATGGAAAATATTTCATGGATAATGCCCCGCTTGTTTTTGAAATGATAAAACAGGGTGCCATGAGCCACGCCGGCATCTTCGGCGATTTCTGCCGTGGAGGTTTCGGCAAAACCTTTTTGTGCAAAAAGTCTGGTGGCGGATTCAATAATTGCCTGTTTACGGCCCACGGGTTCGCCTCTTTGGGTTGCGGCGGATTTGAATTTTTTATTCCATGCAAACGGAGATTTGATTTTTTTCAGAAACTGAGTGAGTTGTCAATCAGTTTTTTTTAGTGTTATTTTTTCAGCCCGAAAATTGATGGCACCGTAAAAAGTCTGATTTCAGATGGCGCCGTAAAAAGTTCAAGATCAAGGCTTGCGCAATTTCGAAGAATGCAGCGTACTTATCCGTACGTGAAATTCTGAGAAATTGCGCGTAACGCAGATATTGGACTTTTTACGGCGCCATCAAGATTCCGGAACCGGAATTATCCGCCGATGGTGTTCATGCGGCTGAGGCCGGTGACTTGCCGGGTCTGGAGATTGTGCTGCTCGGGCTTGCTGGCCACGGCTGCGAGAAAAATGCCGGACAGGGTTTTGTCGGAAGCCTTGTTCCGCAGGGCGGTTTTGATATCCGTGGTTTGGTTGGAAAGCAGGCAGGCGCGCAGACGGCCGTCGGCTGTAAGGCGCAGCCGGTTGCATTCCCGGCAGAAATGCCGGCTCACGGCAGTGATCAGGCCGATTTCACCCAATGCCCCGGCAAACCGGTACCGCCTGGCCGGTCCGTCATTTTGCTGCCGGTTTATCGGTTCCAGCGGCGCAACACTCTGGAGGCGGTTGTGGATTTCGGGTGCCAGCAGAGGGGCATGATCGGAAAAGGAGGTTTCCCCGAAAGGCATCTGCTCAATGAAGCGCACATGCACGGGGTACGCATATGTCAGTCGGGCAAGCTCGGTGAGCTCATCGTCGTTGACGCCGTTTAAGGCCACCGCGTTGATTTTTACCGGGGCGAATCCCATGTCCAGGGCCGTCTCAATGCTTTGCCATACCCTGTCAAAAGCGTTCACGCCGGTAATCTGCTTGTATTTTTCCGGCTGCAGGGTATCCAAACTGATGTTGAGCCGCTGGATGCCTATTTCCCGGAGTCTGGGCAGATGCCGCTTTAACATTACCCCGTTGGTCGTCACGGAAATGTCGGACAAACCCGGCATTCGGGTCAGTTCTTCGAGAAAATCGCAGCAGCCCTTGCGTACGAAAGGTTCGCCGCCCGTAACGCGTGCCTTGACAATGCCGAGGCGGACCCCGACCCGGACAACGCGGAGGATCTCCTCGTAGCGCAGAATGGATTCATGGGGCATCTTTTCAATGGGCCAGCCCGGCGCGCAGTAACAGCAGCGCAGGTTGCATCGGTCAGTGATGGAGATCCGCAAATAGTTGATATGGCGGTGATAAGAATCGACCAGGGTGTGTTTGGGCAATGAGTTGTGCATAAGTAAAATTGTCGTATGGCTAAAATTGAGTCCGGCCTGCCGGGCCGGAAAGACTTTTCCGAAACCGGGCCGGTTTGATTGTATTTGCGCCAGAGCGTCTTTCTGGCAGGCAACTATACCATATTCTTCAGGCAGGTCCATGAAAAATCCGTCTTTACTTTGGGATCAGGGAACTTATTATTGTACCAATGAAAAATGTTTGGCAGTATTGACAATGTCGACCGGATTATATTAATGGAAAGTTTTTGAATTTGGCGTTGGTTTCAACGAAAACATATTGGCAAGGACCCCCCCGATGGCACATGTTCACAAATACGAGCGACAGCAGTTTGAAAAATTGTTTCGCCAGGAGCAGATTGATCATCTTGATAAACGCCTGCAGATTCTTGACGCGTTTTTGCAGATTGAAGGCCACGTCACCGCCGGACTGCTTGAACAAAAGCTGCAGGAGCAATACGGAGATCCGTTTTCCGAAAATTTTGTCACCGAAACCCTGGAGCTGATGTGCCGGTTCGGATTTGCCCAGAAAAACCGTTTTCAAAACGGAGAAGCACAGTATGAACACCGGCACCTGGGCCATCATCACGATCACATGATATGTACCAAGTGCGGCCGGGTCATAGAGTTTGAAAATCAGCATATAGAAGCGCTGCAGCAGGAAGTGGCCCACTCGTACGGATTTCATCTGCTGCAGCATCGCCTGGAAATGTACGGCATTTGTTCCGACTGCATGCAGCAGCGGATGCACCAGATGCCGCTGTATGCGGCCAAACCCGGAGAGCGGGTGGTGATCACGGAATTGACCGGCGGCAGCAGTTCCAGACTGCGCCTGATGAGCATGGGACTGCGCGTTGATGACCATGTAGAAATTATTACCAATTACGGCCGGGGCCAAGTGGTGGTGGCAGCGGGCAACCAGCGTTACGTGCTTGGCCGGGGCCTGGCCGGCAAAATTATCGTGGAGCCGGAGGCCGGAAAAAATACCGGGCAGGGCGCAGATGCCGCCCGATAATTGATGAACCTGATACCAACCCCAATGGCCTGAGCAAAAACTGGATTTGGCCCGGGCAATGCGATAGAATGGAGAAAATGCCGGCATGCGTTTGAGCGAAATGAGAGAGGGACAGTCCGGAAGGATTGTATCCGTGGGCGGAGATATGCGCCTGCGGCGGCGGATACTGGAAATGGGCCTGACCCGGGACTCAAAATTTTATATTGAAAAATATGCGCCATTGCGTGATCCCCTTGAGCTGACCACCCGGGGGATGCATGTTTCTTTGCGTGTAAAGGAGGCCATGGCCATTACCGTGGAACCACTGGAGGCGGACCATGGCTGAAAAAAATATACGAATCGCCCTTACCGGAAATCCCAATTCAGGCAAAACCACCATTTTTAATCATCTCACCGGAACGCGCCAGAAAGTGGGCAACTGGCCGGGGGTGACTGTGGAAAAAAAGGAAGGCGATGTTGAAAAATTCGGCTATCATTTAAAAATTGTCGATTTGCCCGGTACTTACAGTCTTACCCCTTTTTCCATTGAAGAAATCGTCGCACGCAACTACATACTGGATGAAAATCCGGATGTGGTCATCGACATCATCGACGCCTCCAACCTGGAGCGCAGCTTGTATCTGGCCAATCAGCTCCGGGAATTGAACTGCAAGGTGATTTTTGCCCTAAACATGGCCGACTTGGCCCTCGCCAGGGGATATAAAATCGATGCGGCCAAACTTTCCGAACTGCTGGGCGTGCCCGTGGTGTTTACCGTAGGCAACAAGGGGCAGGGGCTCGACGAGCTGATGAAGACCGCCGTGGAATCAGCGCAAACCGACGTCTGTATCCCGGAAACCCGGAAAGTTCGCTACTCAAAGGATATAGAAAAGGCCATTGCCGAGCTTCGGGCTGCAATCGAAGAATGCACCGGGCCGGATTTCCCTTATGACCGGCGATGGACAGCCGTCAAGCTGCTGGAAGACGATACCATTATCCGGCAACGGCTGGATGAACTTCTGGGCAAAGACAGCCGTGAGCTCATGGAGATTGCCGGCCGGCTTCGGGCCAGGCTGGCTGACCTGTTCCACGAAGAGCCCGAAATTGTACTCACAGACGAGCGCTACGGGTTTATCGCCGGTATTATCAAGGAGGTGATGATT
The DNA here is from genome assembly GCF_046483245.1 of Desulfosalsimonas sp. GTDB lineage: Bacteria > Desulfobacterota > Desulfobacteria > Desulfobacterales > Desulfosalsimonadaceae > Desulfosalsimonas. The sequence goes on from NZ_JAWODO010000050.1 coordinate 9,197, forward strand.
GCCTCCACCCGCCGGCGGGTGGATATTTCCCGCAATATAGACATGGTGCTGACCAACCGGTTTCTGGGCTTTCCCATTTTTATTTTTTTTATCTGGGCAATGTTTCAGGTCACCTTTACCCTTGGCGCGTATCCCATGGAGTGGCTGGAAGCCGGAATCGGGATGCTTTCCGGCGGGCTCGATGCAATGTTGCCGCCGGGAGTGGTGAAAAGTTTTCTGCTTGACGGGGTCATTGCCGGGGTGGGCAGCGTGCTGGTTTTTCTGCCCAATATTTTGCTGTTGTTTTTTTGCATTGCGCTTTTTGAGGATACCGGCTACATGGCGCGCGCCGCGTTTTTAATGGACCGGATCATGCATTTGATCGGGCTTCACGGCAAGTCGTTTATCCCCATGCTCATGGGATTCGGCTGCAATGTGCCGGCGATTATGGCGGCCCGGACCTTGGAAAGTCCCAAGGACCGCATTCTAACAGTGATGATCACCCCTTTTATGTCCTGCTCGGCCCGGCTTCCGGTTTATATCGTCCTGGCCGGCACCTTTTTTGCCGCCCACGCCGGCACCATGATATTTCTGTTGTATCTCGCCGGCATTGCCGTGGCCATTTTAACCGGCCGGCTTTTGCGGAGTTTTTTGCTCACCGGAGCCGATGCCCCCTTTGTCATGGAATTGCCGCCCTACCGGGTGCCCATGCTTAAAAGCCTGCTGATTCACATGTGGGACCGGGCCAAGATGTTTTTAAAGAAAATGGGCGGCATTATCCTTGTGGGATCCATCGTCATATGGGTTTTGTCCGCCTATCCGAAAAACATCGATTATGACGTGAACTACCAGGCCCGGATCCAGGCGGTAAACCAGCAATATGCGGAGCAGATCGCCGATGCCGCCCCGCAGCAGAAGCAAGGCCTCAAACAGGAGCAGCAGCAACAAATCGATCGTCTCCGGCGGGAAAAACAGGTGGAACATGCCGAAAAATCCTACCTTGGCCGCATCGGTCAGGTGATGAGCCCGGTTTTTGAGCCCATCGGCATTGAGTGGCGCGGCAGTGTGGCGATTCTCACCGGTTTTGTGGCCAAGGAAATCGTGGTCAGCACCCTGGGGGTTTTGTATGCCGTGGACGGGGAAACCGATTCCGAGGCCCTGCGCCGGGCACTGCAAAGTTCCGGGATGACTCCGCTTTCCGCATTGTCCCTGATGGTTTTTGTCCTTCTCTATATCCCCTGCCTGGCCACTGTTGCCGCCATTGCCAGGGAGACCGGTTCGGTCCGGTGGGCGTTTCTGAGTGTGGCTTACACCACGGCGGTGGCATGGATGGCTTCGTTTGTTGTTTACCAGGGGGGCGGGTTATTGATTGGGTAATCGGGAAAAGTGGTGCTGATTTTGGGTTAATGCTCAAAATCCTTGCGCGGATGGTTGCTCATGGGTTATGTGTAAACAAGGACTGAATTGAAGTAAAAACCGACACCATTATGGGAGAGGTTATGACACAATATAAAGTATCGTTTCAGCCGCACGACAAGGAAATTATCGTGGAAGAAGGCCAGAGCCTGATCCGGGCGGCCATGGATGCGGGCGTTCACATCAATGCCTCCTGCGGAGGGGAAGGCGTCTGCGGCAAATGCCGGGTGATCATTGAAAGCGGTGAGGTCGAAGGCGGGGTTTCCGAGCAGTTAAGTCAGCAGGATCAGGAAAAGGGCTACCGCTTGGCGTGCCTGTCAAAGGTCAGAAGCGACCTGACCGTACGGGTCCCCACGGAATCCTACATTGACGCCAAGGTGCTGAACCTGCAGGCCACGGCCCGAAAAACCGCGCGGATCAAGCAGCTGAATTTAGAGGATCTCAAAGAAAAGGGCATGTTTGTTCCGGCCGTGGACAAGGTTTACGTGGAAATGCCCGTGCCCGAGGGAACCGACAATGAGGCCGACGTCACCCGATTGGTTCAGGCCCTGCACAAGGATCACAACGAACACCGCATGGAGTTGGATTTGTCGGTGATCCGCAAAGTTCCGGACGTGGTGCGCGAGGCGGATTTCAAGGTCACCACCACCATTGCCCGGCCGGTGCGCGAAGACGGCAAAAACAGAATCATCAGTGTTCATGCCGGCGATACAACAGAGCGCAATTTTGCCATTGCCGTGGATATCGGCACAACAAGCATCTACGGCCAGGTCATTGATCTGATTTCCGGCGAGGTCCTGGCGCAGTACGGGGATTTTAATTCCCAGATCAGCTACGGCGAGGATATCATCAGCCGCATTGTGTATGCGGAAAAAGGAGACGGGCTGGAAAAACTCCACTCCCTTGTCATATCCACGATTAATTCCGTGATCGGCAAAATCATCAAAAAATCCGGCATTGATGCAGACGAGATCTCCACGATCACGTTTGCCGGCAACACCACCATGACCCAGCTGTTTTTAAAGGTCAATCCCAGATACATCCGCCGGTCGCCTTATGTCCCGGCTGCCAACATTTATCCGGCCTTCAAGGCCGTGGAGATCGGCCTGGAGGTGCCGGATCATGTCATGGCCCTGGTCTATCCCCAGGTCTCAAGCTACGTGGGCGGAGATATTGTGGCCGGTGTCATGGGTTCCGGGATGTATCAGGACGAGGAACTGACCCTGTACATGGATATCGGCACCAACGCCGAGGTGGTCATCGGCAACAAGGACTGGATGGTTTGCGCAGCCTGCTCGGCAGGCCCGGCCTTTGAGGGCGGCGGTATCAAGCTGGGCATGCGGGCCTCGGAAGGCGCTATCGAGGACTTCTCCGTTGATCCGGCGACCCTGGAGCCCATGAATGTTACCATCGGCAATGTCCGGCCCAAAGGCATCTGCGGCAGTGGCCTGATCACCTGTGTGGCCACCATGTTCGAAATGAGCATTATCGACAACCGGGGCAAATTTAACCGGGACCTGGAAACAGACCGTATCCGGGAAGTCGACGGGGTGTATGAATATGTTCTGGCCTGGCAGGATGTCTCTGGAATTGACAGGGACTTGGTGCTCACCGAAATTGATATCGACAACTTGATTCGCGCCAAGGGCGCGATCTACAGCGGGTGCCGGACCCTTCTGTCTGAGGTGGGCCTGTCGATCAACGATTTGGACCGCATTATCATGGCCGGTGGCTTCGGCAGCTATATTGATCTGGAAAAAACCATGACCATCGGTCTGCTGCCGGAAATCGACCCGGAAAAAGTTACCTTTATCGGAAACGGATCGCTCATGGGCGCCCGGATGAGTGCGCTGACCAACAGCATCCGGCGTGACGTGGTGGCCACGGTCAACCGGATGACCAATTTTGAACTTTCGGAAACCCAGTCCTTCATGGACAATTATATTGCGGCACTGTTTCTACCTCATACGGAACAGAACCTGTTTCCAAAATTAAAGAAGCGGATGGATGAACGGCACCGGCAGCTCGGGGACTGATCAGGGAGGCATGGCTGCTGTTTTGCCCACAAAATTGCTTGTATAATGATTGACAAAACGTTTTTTTTTGATATTAAATTTATCTTTTAAAACTGTATAAATGAAAAGGTGACGCGTGCATTCTGGCACCGGGTGTTGCCTGCGCAACAAAGCAGGATATCGGCTCAATTGCGCAGCCGGCGATCACACAGAGGAGCCGGGCAGGCTTTGTCTGTTTTGCAGTAATAAATCGAAATCGTGATTAGATTGTAAATGGATACCGCTTCAACTGAAATCGCTTAAGAATAAGGAGGTAACATTGGGCTTCGAAATCTTTAAAGAATCCTATGCAGGCAGCATCAGGCCGATCACTCTCGGCAAAGGCGAAAAGGCCGTAACAGTCGGTGGCGAAAGCTGTCTCCCGCTTTATAAGTTCGAAGGGGAGATGCCCAATAAGCCCAAGATTGCAATGGAAATCTGGGACATGGAGCCGACAGACTGGTCAGAGGCGGCCAAAAAACCCTTTGAGGACGTACTGGGTGATCCTGCGGCATGGGCCAAAAAATGCGTGGAACAGTACGGGGCGGAGATGATTGTATTGCAGCTCAAAAGCGCCGATCCCAACGGGACCGATGCCAGCCCCGATGAAATCGTGAAAAAAGTCAAAAGCATTCTCGAAGCCATTGACGTGCCGCTGATTCTTTGGGGCACCACCAATGTGCAGAAAGACGAGGAAGTGCTCAAAAAGGTCTCTGAGGCCTGCGAGGGCAAAAACCTTGTTTTTGGACCGGTGGAAGACGACAATCACAAAGGTATTGGTGCAAGCGCAATGGGTTTTGGCCATACAATTATTTCCTCTTCACCCATTGACGTCAACTTGGCCAAGCAGGTCAATATTTTGTTGGAAAACCTGGGCGTTCCCAATGATCGTATCCTTATCGATCCCACTACCGGTGGTCTGGGCTACGGCATGGAGTATTCCTATTCCGTCATGGAGCGTATCCGCATGGCAGCCCTGCTGCAAGGTGATGACAAGCTGCAGTATCCCATTGTCAACAACCTCGGAAACGAAGTCTGGCGCTGCAAGGAAGCCAATCAGAAAGCCGACGATGCACCTGAGCTGGGTGACCCGGAACGCCGGGGCATTCTCATGGAAGCCGTGGGCGCGGTCACCTACCTGATGGCTGGCTCTGACATTCTGATTATGCGGCATCCAGAGGCCATTCGCATGGTCAAAAGCTTCATCGACCTGATTATGGAAGGCGGATCCGCCAGTGACGTGGCTCCCATCGAAAAGCAGTTGGCTGACGTGGACATTGATTATGCCTCAATGTCGCCTGAGCCGGATTTGAAGATCGAAGAGGAAAAGAAGGCCGCCCCCAAGAAAGCCGCCCCCAAGAAGGAAGAAAAGAAGGCTGCACCGAAGAAGGAAGAAAAGAAGGCTGAGCCCAAGAAGGCAGAAAAGAAGGCCGAGCCAAAGGCCGAAGAGGCCAAGCCCACAGCCGAGGAAAAGGCCGCCAAGCCGGCAGAGGATCCGGAAGCCAAGGCCAAAGCAGAGGCCGAAGCCAAGGCCAAGGCGGAAGAAGACGCCAAGAAAAAGGCCGAGGCTGAAGCCAAGGCAAAACAGGAAGCCGAAGCCAAGGCCAAGGCCGATGCCGAAGCCAAGGCCAAGGCTGAAGAAGAGGCCAGGAAAAACGCCGAGGCCGAGGAACGGGCCAATCGGGAGGAGGAAGAAAGAAAACTGCGCGAAAAACGGGCCAAGGAGCGCGAGCAGCTTCACAAGAAGCGCGAGGCCGCAGCAGAAAAACCCGAAGCCCTGACCCCGGCAGCGGAACAGAAATCCCACCTGGATAAAATTGTGGAAAGACTGGACCGGATTCACCGGAAAGTCTGAAGATATAAAATATGGTATTCAAAGGCATCCAATACATCTTGCGCCATGGCGGAAAGACCCGCTGATATGCCCGACACCGGCGCGACATGCATACTTGCCGAATTTAAAAGCAACAAGAGGAGGAACCTCTAATGGCAGAAGAAAAAGAAAAAAAAGCTGCTCCGAAAAAGGAAAAACTAGCTGATCCGATTGCAGCGACCATTGATGTTGCATCCCAGCAACTGATTGCTCGCGCCCAGAAACTCGGTGTTGAAACGGTTTTTGACCGTGCCGAAACCATGAAACCCTGTAACATCGGTTCCCAGGGTACCTGCTGCAAGAATTGCGGCATGGGTCCCTGCCGGCTGCCGCTGCCCAAAAGCGGCATCGAGGGCGAGGATACCCGAAAAGGCCTATGCGGGGCAACGGCCAATACCATTGCCGCCAGAAACTTTATCCGGATGATCGCCGGCGGCGCGGCTGCCCACTCCGACCACGGCCGGGGAGTGGCTGAAGTCTTTCTGACCGCCGCCCGGAAAGAAAGCGATGACTACAAGATCAAGGATCCGGTGAAACTGCTTCAGGTGGCTGAAGCTCTGGGCGTGGCCACTACCGTGGAAGTCGACGGGGAAACCAAGGACCGGGATCTTGATGAAGTCGCGGTGGAAGTTGGTGAAATGGCCATGGCCGAATGGGGCAAGCCCGACGGCGAGGTGCTTTATCTTAAGCGTGCCCCCCAGGCCCTTTATGAAAAATGGGAAAAATGGGGTGTCAAGCCCAGAAACATCGACCGGGAAATCGTGGAGATCATGCACCGGACCCATATCGGCGTGGATCAGGATTACCGCAACCTGATGAAACAGGGTGTTCGTGCTGCCATTGCCGACGGATGGGGCGGCTCCATGCTGGCCACTGACCTGCAGGATATCCTGTTTGGCACACCGTATCCGCTGCAGTCCGAGGCCAACTTGGGCGTGATGAAAGAAGATCATGTCAACCTGATTGTCCACGGCCATGAACCGATCCTTTCCGAAATGATTGTGGCCGCCTCCCAGTCCAAGGAAATGCTCGATTATGCCAAGCAAAAAGGCGCCAAGGGCATCCAGCTCAGCGGCATCTGCTGCACGGCCAACGAAATCCTCCAGCGCCACGGAATTCCGCCGGTAGCCACCTTCCTGCAGCAGGAACTGGCCATTATCACCGGTGCCTGTGACGCCATGGTAGTCGATATCCAGTGCATCATGCAAAACTTGGCAAATGTATCCAAATGCTTTCACACCAAGCTGATCACCACCCATCCCATTGCCAAAATGGAGCAGGACAATGTCATTCACATTGAGTTTGACGAGCATTATGCCATGGAAGATGCCAAGCGCATTGTGAAAATGGCCATTGACAACTTTGAAAACCGCGGCTCCGAAGTGATGATCCCGCGCCAGAAAGCCACCCAGATCGCCGGATTCGGCGTGGAATCCATCCAGTACCATCTGGGCGGAACCTTCCGGGGAGACTACTACACCTTAAACGACAACATCATCAACGGCCGGATCCGCGGCATTGCCGGCGTGGTTGGCTGCAACAACGCCCGGACCCGTCACAACGAGGGCCATATCCAGGTTGTCAAGGAACTGATTAAAAACGACGTGATCGTGCTGACCACCGGCTGCAACGGCATTGCCTGCGCCATGGAAGGCCTGCTCACTCCTGAGGCAGCAGGTGTTTACTGCGGTGCCGGCCTGGCCGAGGTCTGCGAGACAGTCGGTATTCCGCCGGTCCTCCACCTGGGCTCCTGCGTGGACAACAGCCGGATTCTGCTGGCAGCCACAGAAGTGGTCAATGCCGGCGGTCTGGGCAATGATATCTCCGAACTGCCTGCAGCCGGAAGCGCCCCGGAATGGATGAGTGAAAAGGCCATCTCCATTGGTCAGTACTTTGTGGCCTCGGGTGTTTACACGGTGTTTGGCGTCACCTTCCCCACAACCGGCGCCCCGGTTTTCCAGGACTTCCTGTTCAAGGAAATGGAAAAGATGTACGGCGGCATGTGGGATCTTGAGATTGACCCGATCAAGCACGCCCACAAGATGATCGCCCATATCGACTCCAAGCGCAAGGCCCTAGGCATTGACAAGGCCCGGGAGCGGGTGCTTATGGACATGGCCGATCGCCAGAAGCTCGAAGCATAAAAGGCTTTGGGATGACGGATATAAGAGACTTGATCTCAAAAGATATTTTTGATGACGAAGCAACACCAAATCCTCAACGAAGGAGGACCGTATGTCTAAACTGATCGCATTTGCTGCCATTCAGGGCGGCTATAAAGTTGTCTCCCAGGTGGAAGGGGAACTGGAGAAAACCCTGCAGTCCTATGACGCCTCCACCAAGGTGGAATTTCCCAATACCGGGTATTTTCTGCCGGTCATCTATTCTCTGACCGGGCTGAAGGTGGAAACACTGGAGGACATGAGAAAACCGCTGGAATTTGCCCGCAAACTGCTGCCGCCGCATATCAAGGGCAAGCATCATTTGCCGTTTCTCGGCCCCTTGCTGGATGCGGGCATGGCCGCCATCCTGGCTTATGAAATCCGTGAAGCTCTGCGGATCGTCAAGGACCCGGATTTCTACTATCCGCATGAAGATCCGGATATTGAAAACGGCAAAATCTGGCTGGGCCCGGCAGATGATGTTGTGCTTCGCAAACGCGGCGTGGAATTTGTCGACGGCTCTGCCCCGGGTTTTGCCGCCATCGTGGGCGCGGCCCCGAGCCCGGAGATCGCCAAGAATATCGTGGAAGAATACCAGAAACGCAATCTCTATATCTTCTGCGCGGCCCAGCACCGCGGTATTTCCATTATTGACCAGCTCCTGGAAGCCGACGTTCAGGTAGGGTGGAATACCCGTATCGTGCCCTTTGGGCCGGATATTTCTTCTGCGGTCTTCGCCCTCGGGTTTGCCAACCGTGCGGCCTTGGCCTTTGGCGGTCTGCAGCCGGGCGACTACAAAAAGATTCTCAAGTACAACAAAGACCGGATCTTTGCATTTGTCAACGCACTGGGCGATATTGGAACCGAATGGGGCGTGGCAGCGGCTGGATGCGTCAACTGGGGTTTTCCCACCCTGGCAGACACGGATATCCCGGAAATTCTGCCCACCGGCATTTGCACCTACGAGCATGTGGTGGCCAATGTTCCCCATGACGAGATCGTTCAGCGCTCCGTGGAAGTCCGCGGCCTGAAAGTGCAGGTATCCCAGATCGATATCCCCTGTTCCTTCGGTCCGGCCTACGAGGGCGAGCGGGTGCGCGGAAAAGACCTGCACTCCCAGATGGGCGGCGGCAAGACACAGTGCACCGAGTTGGCGAAAATGGCCGACATGAAGGAGATCGAAGACGGCAAGGTTGAGGTCGTTGGCAAGGATGTCCCGGATATCAGCGAAGGCGACACCCTGCCGCTGGGCATTTACGTCCAGATCGCCGGCCGGGAGTTCCAGGCGGACTTTGAGCCCATCCTGGAACGCCAGATCCACCACCTGATCAACTATATCCAGGGCGTGATGCATATCGGTCAGCGCGACATTTCCTGGATCCGGGTGAGCAAGGCCGCCGTGGAAAAAGGCTTTACCTTAAAGGACATCGGCGTGGTCCTGCATGCCAAGATGCACCAGGATTTCGGCAAGGTCCTCGATAAGATTCAGGTGACCCTGTATACCAAAAAGGACGATGTGGCAAAGATGACCGAGCGGGCCAAGGCCGAGTACAAGCAGCGCGATGAGCGGGTGGAGAACATGAAGGACGAGGATGTGGAAATTTACTACTCCTGTACCCTGTGCCAGTCCTTTGCCCCCAACCATGTCTGCTCGGTATCCCCGGAACGGACCGGTCTGTGCGGCGCCTATAACTGGATGGACTGCAAGGCCTCCTACGAGATTAACCCCACAGGCCCCAACCAGCCCATTAAAAAGGGTGAAGTGATTGATCCGCGCCTGGGGCAGTGGAAAGGGGTCAATGAGTTTGTCAAGCAGGCATCCCGCGGTGCGGTGGAAGGCTACAACTTCTACTCCATCGTTTATGATCCCATGACCACCTGCGGCTGCTGCGAGTGCATCGCTGCGGTGCTGCCCACCTGTAACGGCGTTATGACGGTCAACCGGGAATACACCGGCGATACCCCTTGTGGTATGAAGTTTACCACGCTGGCCGGTGTCATGGGCGGCGGTGCCAAGTCCCCGGGTTTTGTGGGGCATTCCAAGTTCAACATCACCCAGCGCAAGTTCATCCGCGGCGACGGTCCGCCGGATATGGACGAAGGCGGACTGCTCAGAATCGTCTGGATGCCCAAGATGCTCAAAGAAGAGATCAAGGACCGGATTGATTCCCGGGCCAAGGAACTGGGTCTTCCGGACTTTTATGACAAGATCGCAGATGAGACCGTTGGCACCACGGAAGAGGAAGTCATGGAATTCCTCAAGGAAAAGGATCATCCGGCGCTGAAGCTGGAATCCGTCGTGGGTTGATGACAGCAGACAAGGAACCGGGCCGCAGGCAGCGGCCCGGTTCTGATTCGGTTATAATGACAGGATAGCGTAAAGCGAGGAGAAAAAAATGGCACTCACCGGAATTCAGATATTTAAGCTGCTGCCGCAGACCAACTGCAAGGAATGCGGGGCTCCCACGTGTCTTGCCTTTGCAATGAACCTTGCTTCCGGAAAAGCCGAACTCGACAGCTGCCCGTATGTATCTGACGAAGCTCGCGAGCAGCTGGCCGAAGCATCGGCCCCCCCGATTCTGCCGGTTCAGATCGGCAAAGGGGTCCGGGCAAGAACCGTGGGCGGAGAAACCGTTCAGTACCGCCACGAAAAAACCTTTTTCAATCCCACTGCACTGGCCGGCAAGATCAAGTCAGACATGGATGACAAGGAACTGGACCAGAAACTCAAGGTATGGAACGCCTTCCAGTTCGAGCGTGTGGGCTTTACCCTGCGGCCCGAGCTTGTGGCCCTGGAAGACGCCAACGGCGATGCTGACGCATTTGCCGCCAAGGCCAAAAAAATTGCTGAAAATTCGGAATTCAATCTCATCCTGATGTCGGAAAATCTGGATGTGATGAAGGCTGGCGTGGAGGCCTGCAAGTTTAAAAATCCCCTGATTTATGCAGCCACCAAGGATAATTTTGACGATTTCTCCGCACTGGCAAAAGAAAACGATCTGCCCCTGACCATCAAGGCCGATTCCGTGGAAGGCCTTATGGAGATGACCGACAAGCTTCGGGAGGAAGGGTTTAAAAAGATCGTCATTGATTCCGGATCCAGGGATGTCAAAAAGGCCTATGAAGACCAGGTCAACATTCGCCGGGCAGCCCTGAAAAAGAGCAATCGCTCGGTTGGGTATCCCACCATTGTCTTTCCGTGCGAAATGGCTGCTAATCTGGACATGGAAACGCTTGTGGCCTCCATGTTTATCGCCAAGTACGGCGCCATTTGCGTCATGTCGGATTTTACCAGTGAATCCCTGTTTGCCCTGCTGCTCGAAAGGCTCAATATTTTCACTGACCCGCAGCGGCCCATGACAGTGGTGGAAGACATCTACCCCATCGGCAACCCGGACGAGAATTCACCGGTGCTGATTACCACCAACTTTGCTTTGACCTATTTTATTGTCTCCGGCGAAATTGAAG
>NZ_JAWODO010000060.1:0-3839 GCF_046483245.1 Desulfosalsimonas sp.
CCAGCCGCGACCAGGTATCCTCTGTGATGGCGGAATTTTCCTACTCCAAGGACCCGGGCCAGGCCATTTTGGACGTGCAGAATGCCATAGCCCGTATCCGGGCGGATCTCCCGGCAAACGCACAGGAACCCAAACTCTATCGCTTAAGCGATGCCACGGCCCGCCCGCTTTTGACCCTGGCCCTGCGGCCCAAAGATGACAGCCGGCGCGATCTTTCCGAAATCCGCCTTTTGGCGGAAAACCAGATCCAGGACCGGCTCCTGGCCATAGAAGGAGTGGCTGACGTGGACGTGTTCGGAGGCCACCGGCCCGAGATCCGGGTCCACGTGGACCGTGACCGGCTTGCGGCTAATAACGTTTCCATCGGTGAGGTCATTGCGGTTTTGGCCGAACAGAACATCTCGGCCCCGGCAGGCAACATTTATGCGGGCGACAGCGAGTACCTGGTGCGCATCGCAGGGGAATTCAAGGATTTAAGCCAAATCCGGAAGCTGCCGATCCGCCGGCCCGGCTCAGGCCTGCTGCGCATCTCAGATGTGGCCGAGGTGGAACTCACCGAACAGGAGCCGCGCTCTGCCTATCACGGAAACGGCAAGGCAGCCATCGCCCTGGGCGTCATCAAGCCCGACGGCGGCAGAACCGTGGCCCCCATTGAGCGGGTCAAAGCCTTTCTGCCGGAACTTTCCGCCCTTTACCCGGACATTGCCTTTGAAATCACCCAGGATCAGCAGCCGTTAATCGACATCAACATGCGCGGCATGGTGCTCTCAATCATCCAGGCGGTGATCTTTACCGTGGCGGTGATCTTTTTATTTCTGGCTGAAGCACGCGCCGCCCTGGTGGCGGGCATCAGCATCCCCCTTTCTTTTCTGTTCACCCTGGCCGTGCTCTGGTTTACGCCCTATACCTTGAACATGGTCACCCTGTCGGGCCTGATCGTGGCCACCGGAATGGTGGTGGACGCCTCCGTGGTGGCCCTGGAAAACATTTACCGTCATTTTCAAACCCAATCAAACCCGGATGCCAAAACCGCGGCAGATACCGGCGCCGGAGAAATTTCTCTGGCCATCACCGCCGGCATGCTCACCACCGTGGCCGTCCTGGTGCCCATCATCTTTATCGGCGGCTATCCCCAGCGCACCATCGGCCGGCTGAGCCTGACCATCTCCCTGACCATGGTGGCCTCCCTGGTCATCGCCCTGACCCTGGTGCCGCTGCTGACCTCGAAGGTACTGGGCAAAAAAAGGGGAAAAAAGAATGTCGCCGAACGCGCGGCATCATGGGTGAACGTGGGCGTGGGCTTTGTCCGGCGTTTTTACGTATTTATCTTAAAAGGCGCCCTGCGCTGGCGGGTTCTCACCCTGATCCTGGCTGCGGCCTTTTTCGTGGTCACGGTCCGGACCATCCCCCCGATTATCGGCGGCGATCTCATGCCGCCCATGGATACGGGCATTGCCATTGTCGAATTCGACCTGCCGGCCACGGACAATATCGGGCAGGTGGAAAAAACACTGAACCGGGTGGAGGAAATCATCTATGCCCAGCCCGGCGTAAAAAAGGTCTCCTCGGTGATCGGCTCGGAGCCCGGGGCCATATCTTTCGGCACCGGCGGGGCGACTGCACAGTCCGCCGCCATTACAGTGGAACTTGTGGACCGGACCCAGCGGAAAAAATCCATCTGGGAAATCCAGGAAACCTGGCGGGAAAAACTTCGCCAGGTGCCGGGAATCAAAAGCTTCCGGGTCAGCGAGTACGGGGCCACGCCCATGGCCACCACCAAGGCGCCCGTTGATATCATCATCAGCGGACCGGATCCAAAGATCCTTTCCAGGCATGCCGACAAGGCCATCCAGCGGCTCCAGGGCGTGCGCGGCCTCACGGATGTGCGCCGAAGCTGGCATTTTGATCAAAAACAGGTGGACGTGACCGTGGATCCGGCCCTAGCGCGCATGTACGGCACATCCCCGGAAGAAGTCTCCCGCCAGGTAAGCGCGGCCGTGCAGGGCGTGCCCGCCACGTCCATGCGCCTTGAAGATTTTCTCGATATTCCCATCCGGGTGCAGTACGGCCTGTCCGGGCGCAACAGCCTGTCGGCCCTGGAACATGCTTACGTAGGATCGGATTCTGGCCCCATACCCCTGCGGGCCATGGCAGAAGTCGAAAAGCATACCCAGCGCCCCTTTATCACCCGGGAGGATCTTCAGGCCACAATTGATGTGACCGGCGTCAACCATGACATGACCATCGGCCAGGTCACGGGCATGGCCCAAAAGGCCCTGGCAGGTATGGAACTGCCCGGCGGATACAGCATGGAATCTGCCGGCACCGCATCGGACATGAAAAGCACCCGGAAACAATTGCGGCAGGCCCTGGTCATCGGCATTGTCCTGCTCTATTTACTCCTTCTGGCCATGTTCGGCTCATTTGCCCATCCTATAACCATCATGGCCGCCATTCCCCTGGCTGTGGCCGGCTCCATGTGGGGGCTTCTGGTCTTTGACAAACCCATGTGCATGCCCGGCACCATGGGCATGATCTTTCTGGCCGGCATCATCATCAACAACAGCGTGCTGCTGCTCGATTTTATCATCAGGGCCAGAAAAAAGGGGGCAGAGAAACACGACGCCATTGTCCGGGCAGTGGAGCTGCGCATCCGGCCCATCCTGATGACCACGTTTTCAACGATCATCGGGCTATCACCCCTGATTTTCGAAACCGCCGTGGGCCTGGAGCGTTTGAGCCCGCTGGGCATCGTTGCCGGAAGCGGCCTGCTGGTGGGCACGTTTCTGACCATGATCGTGGTGCCGGTGGTCTACTCGGGCATGGACAGCGTGGGCGAAAGAATCCGGATTTTGTATCATAATTTTTGATCCAAAAGTATAAGATTCATTTTTTCTGATTTTTTTCCGTTGAATCCGGAGCTGAACGGTTTTGCAAAATAAATTGACAGAATAGAAGAAATATGTTTCATTAATAATGAAATTTTACAATCAATATCATTAAATTTGATACCAAAATGATTAATTCCACCGGCACAGGACAAGTATGGCTCACTATCACATTCTTATGGGCGACATAATAGACAGCAGTCAGCACAGCAACCCGCCAAAGCTGGGCAATGATTTCATGGGGGTTGTGGCCTATTGCAACAATGCGCTGAAACAGGAGATTGTCTCTCCCCTTACGGTTACACTGGGAGACGAGTTCCATGGCGTTGCCGCCTCTCTTGAATCTGCGCTGAGAGCCGTATTCTGCATGGAAGAAGCCATCCTCAGAAAGAAATTGACCTTTAAAATACGATATGTTGCCGTCTACGGAGTGATCGACACCCCCATCAACCCTTTGAAAGCCCATACAATGATGGGCCCCGGCCTGACAAAAGCCAGAGAAATCCTTACTGATAAGGCAAGGGGCAAACCGCGATTCCGTTTTGACCTCCCCGACATCTACTGCATGCATCAGCTCAACCGCCTGTTCCTGGTCTGCGACGGATTGACCAATCGGTGGGCGCCGCGGGACGGCCGCTTGATTTACGACATGCTGACCAATTCCCACAACAAAGAAGTGGGCGCTTTGCATGGCAAAAACCGGAGTCAAATCTGGAAGCGCCGAAAAAACCTTCTGATTGAGGAATACCAGGCTTTGAAAGAAGCCATAATGGAACTGGGACGGTAACCGCATACAGGAGACAAAATGCTGCACTATATTCCGGCACTGCTCGTTTTTATCTGTCAGGAGGCAGCGGCTTTGATAGTATTTCCCATAATCAACCGCCTGCTGGGGCCCGAAACCATAAGGGCATGGGATCCAAAATCGCTTCTCAAAGGTGTGCTGGAGCG
>NZ_JAWODO010000078.1:0-6747 GCF_046483245.1 Desulfosalsimonas sp.
AAAGCACAATGCCGCCAATCCGGACCGGCACCTGTCGTTTTCCATCGGCCATGCCGTATGCACGAGCCTTCCCATTGACATGCAGGCCCTGTTCAAGGAAGCCGACGACAACATGTACAAAGAAAAACTCAAACATCTCCAGACCGGCAGCACCCCGATATTGCAAAGCCTGCTGCAGGCACTGAAGGAAAAAGACTATATCCGGGAAGGCCATACTCAGCAGCTCAAATTCTACGTATCAAAACTGGCTGAAAAAATGGGGCTTTCCAGTGAAAAATCCCGCAACCTGCAGTTGCTCGCCCAATTCCATGACCTGGGCAAAGTGGGCATCTCCGAACGTATCCTATTTAAAGCAGATACACTCACTGCAGAGGAATTCCAGGAGATGAAGCGCCATTGTGAAATCGGCCATCGCATTGCCCTGTCGTCTCCAGATCTGGCTCCGATTGCCGATTTGATATTAAAACACCAGGAATGGTGGAACGGCCGGGGATATCCCCTGGGACTAAAAGGCGAGGAAATCCCCATTGAATGCCGGATTCTTGCGGTGGCCGAGGCCTATGACATCATGACCAACCAGCGGCCCTACCAGGATATCCGATCCGCGCGACAGGCAATGGACGAACTCCGGCAGGCAGCCGGCTCTCAGTTTGACCCTGCGGTGGTCGAAGTATTTGAAGCATTTATCGATGGGATCAAACCTTGATTATTGCCTTGGGTTGATATAACAGGGAAATACAGGATTTCTTCTGTCCTAAAGGCAATAATCAAGGTTTGATCCCGTAGAGAAAAGGAGGAGCATATGAATCTTTTTGTGGATCGAATGATCCGGGCAGCCAAGCTCGACATTCATCTGTATGAGGAAGTGGAAGCAGACAAAAGTGCCATTGGACAGGCGCTGGGCGTTGTGGTGCTCTCCAGCCTGGCAGCCGGCATCGGTGCCATCAGCGTTCAGGGCGCCGGCGGAATCATCATGGGCACCATTTTTGCCCTGATCGGCTGGTTCATCTGGGCGTTTTTAACCTATGTCATCGGCACAAAACTGCTGCCCGAGCCCCAGACCCGGTCTGATTACGGGGAACTGCTTCGCACCATCGGGTTTTCCAGTTCCCCCGGCCTGATCCGGGTTCTGGGAATCATACCCGGCCTGCAAAGCATTGTCTTTGTCGCAGCCGGCGTCTGGATGCTTGTAGCCATGGTCATTGCCGTGCGCCAGGCCCTGGATTATCACAGCACCTGGCGGGCCGTGGGCGTCTGCCTCATCGGCTGGGTGGTCCAGATCCTGCTGCTGGGGCTGATGTTTGCCGTCTTCGGGGGAGGCGCGCCGTAACAAGATATATAGATGGGGTCAAACCTAAAGGCAATAATCAAGGTTTGATCCCATATCACCGGCAAGCATGTCTTCGATCACCTGTCTGTCCCGGGGCGGGGCAAAGTAGTAGCCCTGCCCGAAGGGACAGTTCATGCCACGGAGTTTTTCCAGCTGGTCGATATCCTCGATGCCTTCGGCCATGGCCTTGAGATTGAGCTTGGCGCACAGCTCCAGCATGGAGGCCACGATGTTGTAATTGGTCAGGTTGCCGTTGATGTTATCAATGAGAATCTTGTCGATTTTCACCAAATCAATGGAAAACTGATTCAGGTATTTCAAAGAGGAATAGCCGGTACCGAAATCATCAATGGAAATGGAGATCCCAAGGGTCTTTAATTCATGAATGGTTTTAATCGCCCTCTCCATATCGTCAATAAACAGGCTCTCAGTAATTTCCAGGTTAATGTTTTCCAGCGGAAGCGCCGCGTCGCGGGCCATGGCCTGGATATCGGCCGCCAGATTGCTTTGCAGCATCTGCTTGACCGAAAGGTTGACGCTCAGGCACAGATCCCTTGCTGAAGCAAAGTTGGTCTTCCATGCAGCAAAATCGGCAAATGCCATTTCAAATATTTTCCGGCCCAGAGGAATGATCAGCCCGGTTTCCTCTGCAATGGGGATAAAGCTGTTGGGCGGAATAATGCCCAACTCCGGGTGCCGCCACCGCACCAGGGCCTCCACCCCGTAGAGGCGGTTTGTGGCAAGATCCATCAGGGGCTGATACTGCACGAAAAACTCACCCTTCTGGATGCCGGTCTGCAGATGATTTTCCAGAACCAGGCGGCGCTCGATCTCCCGGTCCTGAATCTGGTGGGCATAGATCACCTGGTTTCGGCCCTGGCGCTTGGCCTCATACATGCTCATGTCTGCCAGCCGGATGGCATCGGCATGCTCGGCCTGGCTCTCGCTGCTGATTAAAACCCCCATGCTTAGGGTCATGACAACTTCATGACCGGCAACCTCCAGGGGGAGGCGAAACTGATCCAGGATGCGCCGGACAACAATGTCGCAGCAATTCTGGTCCTGGACGTCCTCGAGAAGGAGCAGAAATTCGTCGCCCCCGAACCGGGCCACGGTATCAAGTTCGCGAACGCTTGAGGCAAGCCGCTGGCCCACCTTGACAAGCAGATCATCGCCCACGTTATGCCCCATGGTGTCATTGATGGACTTGAACCGATCCAGGTCGATAAAAACAATGGCGTAGTTGTAATCCGGATACCGTTTTTTTTTCTTAATTGCCTGCTTAAGCCGGTCCCGGAAAAGGATCCGGTTGGGCAGCCGGGTGAGCGGGTCATGAAAGGCCTGAAACTGAAGCTGTTTTTCCGCATCCTTGATGGGCGTGATATCGGCAAATGAAACAATGTATTGGTTTTCAAGACCCAGGGGCGAAATTTTGAGAAAAACGGTTTTGTGCTCATGGTTCCGATTTTCAAACCCGTATTCCGGAGAAACGTCCGGATGATCTTTTTCAGCGCTTTCCAGAGTCCTGGCAAAACCGGTGCGGCCTTCGCAGGCCAGAAACTCGGCAATGTTTCGCCTGCCTGAAAGCGCTTCCCGCTCCCATCCCGAAAAAGCCGCAAACTCGCTGTTAACATGAACAATGGTTCCCTTCTGGTCAACCACGATGGTGGGATTGCCGGTGTTTTCAAATGTATTTCGGTAAAGGATTTCAGACTTGGACACCTGGAGGTTTTTTTCCACCAGTTCTTCGTTTTTCTGCCGGATCAATTGGTAGAGCTCAAAATTTTCCAGGGCATATCCCGTGGCCTTGATAATAATCGTGGTGATCTTGTCCACAATGCCTTTTTCCAGGGCCCTGGCTTTGACAAAACAGAAAAAAACACCGTAAATTTTCGAGGTGGTGGCAGCGGCATGGATCAATACCTGGTATTTGCCGTCATGGCTGCGGACGGTCTGGGTCCGTTTTTCCCGAAACGCCAGGGCCACCGCCCCGCGGTCAATCAGATCCTCCACTGTCCGGTCGACGTAATCCGCCCGGCCCGGATCATCGAGATGTTCCAGAGCAATGTCAAAGTGAGCTTCGTTAACAGCGTAAAAGGCATAAAACTCTATGGCCACCATCTGCCGCAAGCCCTGCAATGAGCGTTCAAGTATATCTTTGCGGTTTTTGAACTTGGTCACGGAAGTCTGATAATCGCCCAGGGAAGCGCAAAGTTCCAGCGCCTCCATGGCATTTCTGGAAATGGCTTCAAGCCGCTCACCAACGGTCAAATCCATTGCCTTATTCAATTCGTCCATAAATAATCTCAAATATGTCAGCGAGTTGAAAATCAATCTCATGGGCCATGGTATGCAGGATCTCAGGATCGAAGTTCAGATTCTCAGATACCTCCGGTTCCATGACAGGGACAAAAAACTCGCCGCTGTTTCCGATCTCCAGGGCATTGACAATGATATCGGCCAAATTGACAATGGCGGCTTCAAAAAAGGAATTCTGGGTTGCGGGAAAATGATGGTACTGGATCATGTTGACCAGCCGGTCCGGAAGGTTCCAGTGCCGTGCAAGGGCTGCTCCGATATGGGAATGATCCGAGCCGAAAACCTCTTCTTCGGCTGTAAAAAGAAACAGCTCCTCGCATTTTACCTGTCTGAATATTTGAAAATACTGCTCCGGCAGGTTCTGGACCAGAATCAGACGGCCGATGTCATGGAGCAGCCCGGCCACAAAAAACCGCTCCGCCTCGATGCGCTGGGGAAAGTAGCTGGATACCAGCCGTGCTGCGGTTCCGCAGGCAATGCTGTGCTCCCAGAAAGAGGCCATGTTAATCAGCCGGGAAGGGATATTTTTAAACAGCGAAACTGCAGAAACCCCGCTGACAATGGTCATCAGCTGGTTGGTCCCGATCAGGGCCAGGGCCCATGTCAGGGTATCAACTTTTTGACGAAGACTGTAGAAGCTGCTGTTGACCAGCTGCAGCACCTTGGCCGAAAGGGTGGTATCCTTGCTCACAATGCCGGCAATGTCATCCAGGGAGGCATCCGGGTTATTGATGGCCGAAATGGTCTTGTAGTAAATATCCGGCAGGGTCCCTAAGCGCAGGGTTCTGTGAATCAGGCTCTCCACGTCGACCTTCTGCGGGCGTGTGCGCACAGGCTTCCTTCCTGAATCCGGCCGTTCCTGCAGGTGCTTGTATCCGGCCCCGGCATTTGGATTGTTAAACAGCCGGCGGGCTTTTCGATCCACGCTGAGCTGAAACAAACCAGCCACAAAGGGATCATTTAAGTCATTGAACTGAAATCGGTACCGGACAACAT
The DNA here is from genome assembly GCF_046483245.1 of Desulfosalsimonas sp. GTDB lineage: Bacteria > Desulfobacterota > Desulfobacteria > Desulfobacterales > Desulfosalsimonadaceae > Desulfosalsimonas. Next base: position 4,646 of record NZ_JAWODO010000078.1, read on the forward strand.
CTTCGGCCTTCTGCCGGATTTCCTCCGGTACATGCGGGTCGGCATCCGGCCGGGAGCCGGAAGCCTCTTCCGGAAGGCGCACATGCACATCGCCCACCCCCCAGATCTTAAAAATCCGGATGAGTTTGTCATTGACCTTCTGGCCCGAAGGCGCAAGCAGCCGGCCGGCCGCATCCTTGACGTCCCGGGCGAGGATCATTCCCGGCACCAGTTTATGAGCGCTTGTTTTTTCCATCTTTGGAAGAACAATTATCCTTTTTGGCGTTCAACAGCTCGTAGCCTTCGTTGATCAGGGCCATGGCCCGTTTGTCGCCGCCTTTGTCCGGGTGGAACTTTTTGGCCATGCACCGGCGCTTCCATCCCAGGTCCGCGGCTTCATCAATGACCGAATCGAGGTTGTAAAGGTTTTTAAACGCAGCCGCCTTTTCATGATAGCCCATGTACTGGACCTGCTGAAAAAAGGTGGGCGGCAGACTTTCAATATACCGGGCAAACCGCCGCTTGCTGATTTCCTCCCGGAGAGACTGGCTGGTCACATACCGGACCACAAATTCCAGAATGCTGCGCTTGTCAAACCGGCTGAAACGGCCCAGGGCCTCGAACTGATCCATGGTATCCGCATCCTGTATCCAAAGGATGCAGCAATCCCGGCTGGCCGCGCTCCAGGTGACCCTGAAGTTGTAGTTGTCTATGGCGATCTCGGTTAGGATCTCGTCATCAGGGCAATTCATTGCTTACCTTCCGGTAGCCTGCTGGGTTGATTCATTCCGGGGCCGATTCAAGCACCCAAAACGTCAAGCAGGGGCGATTGAGCGGCCCGGGTTTCGATCAGATGAATCATTTTTACCAGATCCTCCGGGTCCAGGTCAATTTCTTCTTCAATTTCAGGGACCTGATTCATCTTGTAATTTCCCCCCTGCCCCAGCCCCCCGGCATTGACCACCCTGTCAGACAGCCCGCAGACCCGAGCCAGGTCCCTGTATCTTTCCTCTGCCATAGATGGATCATGATGCCACCGGATCACTGAAATCAGGCTGTGGGCCAGGTTCCATTTCCGGGCCAGCCAAGCCCCGGCCTGGCAATGATCCGCTCCCATGACCCGGTGCTCTGCCACAGACAGGCAAATCCCTTCTTTTTTACTAATTTCAATGGCTTCGGCAAACTGATCATGAAAATGCTGCTCAAAAACGATCTTGCCCATGTCATGGAGCAGACCGGACACATGAAGTACATCCGCGGCAATATGCACCCTGGCAAACTGTGGAATCGAGTTGCACAAAACTTCTGCGGCAATGCCGGCGGCAATACAGTGCCGCCAGAACCCGGCCCGATCCAGGGCCGGCCTGCTGCCCGGGGCAAATGTGGAAAATACCGCAGCAGACATGGCAATGTTGCTCACCGCCCGGAAACCCATCCGGACAATGGCCGGCCGAAGGGAAACGGTTTCCTCCACGCCCAGATACATGGAGGAATTCACCACTTTCATGATCCGGGCCGTGATGGCCGGATCATCCTCGATAATTGCCGCGATCTGGCCGGCATCGACTTCCGGATCCTGCAGCGCGGTGCCCAGGTTCTCGATGACCGCCGGCAGAGTCGGCAGATTCCGGATGGATTCGAGCCGCTTGATCAATTGACGCTGCATGAGGTTATTCCATTTCGTATTGTCGTGCCGGTCCGGTGGGATTGTCCCGAACCCTTTCAATGGCCTGCCGCAATGCATCTTTGACCTCATCACCCGACACCGGATCCTTTAACACAATGGAAAATTGCTGGGTATATCGGGCTGGCAGCAGATTTAAAGCCAGTGCATAAATATCCTGGATATTGACCACATTCTGTTCCACTTCCGGATATTGCTCCAACACTTCCGGCAATAGCCGGATCACCCTGAATTCATTGCGGTTTCGGATTCCGCTGAGATCCACCCCCAAAAATTGATACCTGTTCTCAGACCGACGGGTACTGCTCATATCGCCTCCCGGTTGATTTTGAAACTTTGAACTCAATGTTTTTCATTAACACTCTGGACGATCTTTTCCGGAATCCGGCTCAAGGGCAGCACGGTTTCGGCCGCACTCAGGGCAATGGCTTCCTTGGGC
>NZ_JAWODO010000080.1:0-3232 GCF_046483245.1 Desulfosalsimonas sp.
TGCATTTCTATTATTACGCGGAAAACCGGATATTTGCCAAAATCCTGCTGTTGGAGGTCAGAAATTACCCGGCCTATTATGAAAGCGAGACCTACAAAATCGTCCAGGATTACAGCAAGATGATCCTAAAGATCATTCAGGCCGGGGTCAGAAACGGCGAGATCAAAAAGCATATCGAGCCCCACCCCATCCGACAGGCCATTCTGGGCGGAATCGAGCACATGTGCCTACCGGGCGTGATCTTCGGCGGCCATATTCCCGCAGACCAGTATGCAGACGATTTGTTTGAAATCATTGCCAAAGGCATCGCCAACAAGTCTGCAACCGCATAAATTCATCACAAGGAGGCATGAAAATGGAGATTTCCGGAAACGCATTTATTGTCACAGGCGGAGCTTCCGGGCTGGGCGCGGCAACGGTCCGGGCGCTGGCGGCAAAAGGCGGCAAGGCCGCCATCTTTGATCTGGCCGATGACACCGGCGCATCCCTGGCCGAAGAACTCGGAGATGCGGCCATCTACTGCCACACGGATGTGGCCGATGAAGCCTCGGCACAAGACGCTGTTGCCAAAACAATAAAAGCCTTCGGCGCTGTCCACGGGGTGATCAACTGCGCGGGCATCGGCATTCCGGCAAAGGTGGTGGGCAAAAAAGGGCCCATGCCGTTAGACAAGTTCACCAAAACCATCCAGGTCAACCTGGTGGGGACTTTTAACGTCACCCGCCTGGCTGCAGCCAAAATGGCGGAAAATACGCCCAACAGTGAAGGCGAGCGCGGGGTGGTGATCAACACCGCATCTGTGGCCGCATATGAAGGCCAGGTGGGCCAGGCCGCCTATTCGGCATCCAAGGCCGGCATCGTGGGCATGACCCTGCCCATGGCCAGGGAGTTTGCCGATCACGGTATCCGGGTGGTCACCATCGCCCCTGGCCTGTTTGAAACCCCCATGTTTGACGCCCTGCCGGAAAAGGCCCGGGAGTCGCTGGAAAAGCAGCTGCCGTTTCCGTCGCGCTTCGGCCGGCCGGCTGAATTTGCCCTGATGGTGGAATCCATCCTGGCCAATCCCGTATTAAACGGCGAAACCATCCGCCTGGATTCGGCCATGCGCATGCAGGCCCGATAGCAGCCGTTTTTTTACCATCTCCGGAGGTTTTCCCATGAGAAAAGTCGCTGTTGTGGGCACCGGGCACACGGATTTTGCCGCGGAGTCACCCAAAACCGAAATTGAAATGTTCTGCGAGGCCGCCACAGAGGCCATGGCCGAGTGCGAAACCGGCCCGGAAAAAATCCAGGCCCTGTACTGCGGAAACGTGTTCGGCGATTTTGCCGAGGGCCAGGGCATGATCCAGTCCTATATCGCAAATGAACTGGGCATGCACAACATCCCGGCCACCCGGTTTGAAGGGGCATGCGCCTCGGCCACCCTGGCTATCCGGGATGCATTCATGTGGGTGGCTTCGGGTTTTTACGACATCGTCCTGGTGGGCGGCACGGAAAAAGCCACTGCCATGGGCACGCCCCTGGCCACCCGGACTTTTGCCATGGGCACGGACGCCAAGTACGAATTTGCCGCAGGCCTGACATTTCCGGGTTTTTTCGCCCTGCTGACCCACTTGTACGCCCATACTTACGGGGTTTCCATGGAGCGGCTGCGCGAGCAGATGTCGCTGGTTTCGGTCCAATCCCATTTTTACGGCACCAAAAACCCCCATGCCCAGTTCAAACACAAGGAAATCACCGTGGATCAGGTATCCAACGGATTCATGGTGGCCTCGCCTTTGCGCCTGCTCGACTGCTGCCCGTTTTCCGACGGGGCCGCGGCCCTGGTGCTGGCCTCGGAAGATGCGGCCAAAAAACTGACCGCCAAACCGGTTTACATTACCGGATCAGGTCAGGCCTCATCGCCGCGGTTAAGCGCCCAGGCCCCTTATTTGCCCCGGCTCCGGGCCCGGGAGATTTCGGCAAAGCAGGCCTATGACATGGCCGGCATCGGCCCGGCAGATATTGACATATGCGAGCTGCACGACTGCTTCAGCATTGCCTCGATCATTGCCGCGGAAAACCTGGGTTTTGCAGAAAACGGCACCGCCGGGCAGCTCTGGGAAAAGGGCAAAACAAAAATCAACGGCAAAATCCCCATCAACATTTCCGGCGGCCTCAAGGCCAAGGGCCATCCCATCGGCGCCACGGGCGCATCCCAGGCCTGCGAGATTGTGCGCCAGCTGCGCGGGGATCTGGCCGATTCGGGCCGGCAGGTGGACAGGGCCAAAACCGGGCTGGTCGACACCCTGGGCGGAGACGGCATCATTGCCAACCTGGTGCTCCAGGCGGGCTGGTAGAAAAGACGAGACCAAGGAGAAAGCCATGGAATACAAGCTTTCCTTCAGGCAATATCACAAGGCGCTGATGAAAAACAAGCTCATGGGGCTTTCCTGCCCCAGGTGCGGGGCCGTGACCTGCCCGCCCCAGATGAGCTGCCGCAGCTGCGCCGCCTATGACCTGGAAATCACGGAACTCTCGGGCAGGGGCAAAATCACCACGTTTACCGTCATTACCGTTGCCCCGGAGGGCCGGGAAAGTGAAGCGCCCTATATTGTGGTGCTGGTGGAACTCGAGGAAGGCCCCTGGATCATGGGCAACCTCTATGACCTGGACCCCTCCCGGGCGGACCTAAGCCTCATCGGCAGGCAAGTGGAACTGGGCTGCCGGGTCTATCCCGGAGACCGGTACTCAGACGGGCCCATGGCAAGGCCGGCATTTCGGTTTGTTTGAAAACATACGGCTGAAAATATCTTTCCACGTCCCTGCATCGGTATTTTTGAGGGAAGGAAGCCCTGCGGTCGGGGCCGGTTTTTTCGCTCCTGATCGTTTTCGGGATTCATCAAATGCCTTCGCTAAAATTTACAAACTCGGCCTGTCGGCCTCAAACAGTTTGAAATTTTTACGCTACGGCATTTGATGAATTTTTCCCGAAAACGCTCAATGTCGCTTCAAAAACCGCCCCCGCCCTTCGGGCTTCCTTGGGAACACTCTCACGAATGCGATAACTCCGTAAAACACATTGAAAAAAACCCTCTCAATTTTACCGACCTCGGACCGGTACCCGAAAATATTTGTTGCCACATATTCCCAGTGCGCTGGCCATGAGCCGGGGCGGGGGTGGTTTGTTTGACTGCATTGGCGCGGTTTCGGCAAAAGATTGGGCCGGGGCTTTGGCGCCCGGAATTTTAAA
>NZ_JAWODO010000014.1:0-11243 GCF_046483245.1 Desulfosalsimonas sp.
ACAAGTATTTGACGGCTTGAAGAATCTTCCCTATATTGGGGTTGAATCCGATTTGCCAATGGCATGAATGCCTGTGTCACACACCCGCGACGCAAAGCCAATCATCTTAACGCAAAGGGAGATCGACCTCGAGGAGACGGAGAGCGGAAGGCCGCTCACCTATCAGATCGTCGGGGACGACGAGGCCGACATCAAGCTCGGCATGATCTCGGTCAGTTCGCCGATCGCCCGTGCGCTGATCGGAAAGGAGGAGGGCGACATCGTCACGGTGCAGGCCCCGGGCGGCAATATCGAGTACACTGCTTGGTTCTGTAATTTTCGCATGATGCCGGCCCGGTGGCGGTTTGCTCCCTGCTGACCGCTTGCGCGCTCAATGCGACTCGCAAACCACCCCCGGGCGGGCATCATGGCTGACTGTGTGCAAAGTTTCACACCAAGGGAGTCGGAAGAAACACATTCAAGTCTTAAAAAGCGTTGTTTTCATGCCCGGTCCCGGGGGCTGGCCCGGCAAGAACCCTTCCAAGGAAGCCCGGGGGCGGGGTCGGCTTTTGAAGCGACATTGAGCGTTTTTGCGTGAAAAATTCAAACTGTTTGAGCAACGCAGAGCGGGTTTGTCAATTTTAAGCAAAGGCATTTGATGAGTCCGCAAAAACGGTCAGGAGCGAAAAAGCCGACCCCGACCGCAGGGCTTTCTTCCTTCACAAACAGCGGACGCGGTAAAAAGCTTTTTACGGTGCCATCAGGCAAAAATCTTTTGCAATGCATGGGCCCGGCAGGGTATGCTGGAAAACATCCGATAGAGGTGTTGTCTGACAATCCGGCAATCAGGGTCACAGGGCTGTGGGCGCATGCAAACCCAACTTCGCAGGCTGATTGGAAAAACCGTACGCATTATTGTGCCGGTTTTGCTCTTTTTGCTTTTGGCAGCCGTGGGCGTGCTCACCCTCGGCCCGGCTGCCCTGGAAAAATACATTACTTACCGGATGCAGGACGCAGGCCTGGAAAACCCCAAGATATCGGTGGTTTCCCTTGGCCTTGGCGGCCTGGACCTCAGAGATGTCTCCGCAGATAACCCGGATTTTCAGATCGATTTTGTTCATTTCAGCTATACCGTAAAAAGCCTGATGCAGGGCCGGGTTACAGAGGTTCTCATCAGCGGCCTGAGATATCATGTGGACATGGACCGCCGCGTGCCCGCCGCAGCCGCCCCGTCATCCTCGCCGGATACTCACCGTTTTTCCGATGTGATGTCAAAAGACCAGATCAGCGCACTGGTTTTTTTTGATCAAATCCATATCCGCAATTCGGTTCTCAAAATCTGCTCTTCCGACACTTGCCATACGGTGTTGTTTGACGCCGCCCTGGCCGCACAGAGCCCCAATAATCTTCATTTTTCTGTAAATCCCATGATTTACGGCATACCTGTGCATATTCGGGGCCGCATGGATTTAAGGGCCCTGGAAACAAGCGGGGAGATTCGCGTGTTTGCAGATCAAGATCCCGCGTCCCAACATGTGCCCGTAGATTGGCAAAAACAGGACAAAACGGCCGATCCGGACTTTGAGCCGGGGATTGCGGGAAACTGGTCTGTTCATTTGGGGGAAAAACAACAAGGGCGGTTTCAGATTTCAGCCGCCGCCCGCAGCCTTGACCTTTCGGGCCTGGGTATGGAGGCCGGATTGGACAGGGCTTTTTTTTCAGTCCGGGCCGTTTTTGATGATAAGTGGACATTGCACGATACCCAGGCAGAGCTTTGCTTAAACGGGCTTTTTTATAAAGATTTTCAGATTGATTCCTTAGAATGTGTGCTCACGGAAAAGGGTGGGAAGCTGGCCCTGGCCGCAGATATGGGCCGCCCATTTGCGGCATCGCTTCGGATCAACGGCACCCGGAGCCGTTTTTCTGAAATCCTGGAAACCGGCAAGTGGCAGGCGGATTTGAACTGGCATCTTACGGGACAGATCACTTCGGCGGAGCTGACGGCCATGCTGCCAGTGGATGTCCGGGTCAGTCCGGCTGCCGGCTTGGATGCCGCAGGCCGGCTTGCAGCCGGTTTTTCGTCTGCCCGGATCAATAAGAAAAAGTCGGGCCAAAATTCCTGGTTTGTGGATCTGCAAACGGAAAAATTCGCATTTACATCCCTTAACATCCATGTTCCGAAAAGCCTTTTAACCGTTCGGGGTCTGGACCTGCCCGGCCCTGTTTTTGTAAAAGGCGGGCCCAACGGCTGGAAGACCCGCATTTACGCCAAAGTCAACCAGGTCCGGATGGCATCGCCCGAGATTGACATCCGGGATACCACCCTGGATCTTCCGGTAATTGTAAATGATGAAATCGCAGAACCCGGCAGTTTTGCCATTTCTTTGATTCAATATGACGACATTGCCCTGCCGGCTGTCACCGGCACGGCCCTTGTCCGGGTCCAAACCCGGGACCGGCTTTTGCGCCCGGTGTTGCAGCCGCAATTGACCTTTTCCGTTGAAAACGGGGATATTGACTGGCCTGGCGCCGGCCTCAAAGCCTCGGGCATCAACGGTCGTGTGGAAATCCGGGATCTTTTTCCCTTGACCACGCCAGGCAATCAGCGCATAGATATCAAAAGGCTCCAGGCCGGAGAACTGGGACTCGAAGACGGATTTGTGATATTTCGAATCGAACCGGAAAGCCTGTTTCTGGAAAAAACCCGATGGCATCTGCCAGACGGCGGAGTCCTGACAGCCCATTCGTCCAGGCTGGATTTTGATCCCCTGGCCGCAGACTTTGATGTTTTTTTTCAGGACGTGGATCTGATCGGTCTGGTCGCCCGGCTCACCAAGGAAAAAATTGTTGGCAGCGGCCGAGTTCACGGCCGGGTTCCGGTTCAATGGCGGCCGGAGCGCATCCGCATCGGCAGGGGGTTTTTGTATTCGGTGCCCGGCACCGGACGTTTCGGCATCAAAGACGAAAAATGGCTCAATGCCCTGATGCTTTACGTGCGCGACGCCCTGGCCGGACACGAGTATCTTTCCCTGCTTTCAAAACGCCTGGAAAAGGCCCTTGGCGATTTTGAGTACCATTTTCTGTCCATTAATCTGGAACCCGGAAATCAGGATGCCGCAGCCCGGATCGAACTGCGGGGCAAAGGGGTTGAAGGCGAGTCTCCCCAGGAGGTGGGAAGCCTTGTGATCAACGTCAATGCCATTGAAGAGATCTTAAACCGCGTGTTGGGCTTTTACCGCACAAAGGACCGGTCCATTGCAGAGGCTTTGGATGCACTTTTTGAGGATTCCCGGGAAATCCCCCAGGGCAGCGGGGAATGACAAAACGGATAAACCAGGGAGGGGTTTTATGAAAACGGTTATTGCAGCGGCGCTTGTGGTACTCATGGCCGCGGCTGGCGCCTGCACAAGGCATCATGTAACGGCGGATACCACTCACCGGGTGGAAATCGCCCCGATTCATGTCACCGTGGACGTGAATTTAAAAGTGCAAAAGGCGCTGGACGAGGCCTTGAGCTTTCAGGGGGACATGAACGAAATATTTACCGAAGAAGAGCTCAAACAACTTCAATAATGTATTTTTTCGGGGGAGAAAATGAAAACAACGCATAAAATTGTCCGGATTTTTGCCCTGGTGTTTCTTTGCGCCCTGGTGACGGCTCCTGCTTTTGCCCAAAGCAAGCAGGAGGTGGCCGCCAGCATGCGCGACCGACACCCGGCCCTGATGGCGGCCAAGGACAAGGGGCAGGTGGGCGAGGCCTGGACCGGCCTGGTGGGCCTGGTGTCGGCCAATGCGCCGGCAGCAGTGCAAAAACTGGTGGACGCGGAAAACCATGACCGCAAACAGCTTTTCAGAATCATTGCCGGCGAAACCAGCGCTTCTATGCAGGAAGTGGCGCGGCAGAACCGGATACGCATGTATCGTCTGGCCAAAGACCACCATTTTGTCCAGGATGCAAACCGCAACTGGGTAAAGAAAAAGGATCTGGGTCAGTGATGCAGCCAATGCAATATGGTGAAATGTTTCATACTTGACACATACACCGATTCCTGCGATATCAGGTTTTACGGTGCCATCTATAATCTGGCTTTTTACTGGTGAAGTTCGATCTGCAGCCAAATCTTGCCTATCAGGAAAAAGGGGACCGACCATGAACAAAACATTTTTTCTTTTGTGTGCCGCCGCCTGCATGCTGTTTTTGATCGCCGCGTGCGGGCAGTCCGATGATTCAGACAATCAAGCCCAGCAACAGAGCGCCTCGGAAAAATCAGAAACCATTGAACTGAGCTATTCCGTGTTTTTTCCCCCCACCCATGCCCACAGCAAGGCCGCCGAGGACTGGGCCAAGCAGGTGGAGGACCGCACTGACAATTCCGTGAAAATCAACATGTATCCCGGCGGCACCCTCACCGGGGCGGCTGAATGTTACGACGGGGTGGTCAGCGGCATCTCGGATATCGGCATGTCCTGCTTTGCCTATACCCGCGGCCGGTTTCCGGTGATGGAAGCCGTGGACTTGCCCCTGGGATATCCCGACGGAATGACCGCCACAAGGGTGGCCAACCAGTTCTACCGGCAGATGGATCCCGAGGAGTTAAAGGATGTCAAGGTGTTATACCTCCACGCCCACGGCCCGGGTCTGCTGCACACCAAAAAACCGGTTGAAACCCTGGCCGATATCAAGGGCATGCAGATTCGTTCCACGGGCTTGAGCGCCAAGATGGTCAAAGCCCTCGGGGCCACGCCCGTGGCCATGCCCCAGGGCGACACCTATGAGGCCCTGCAGAAAGGCGTTGTGGAGGGCACTTTTGCGCCCATGGAAACCCTCAAGGGCTGGCGGCAGGGCGATGTGATCGATTACACCACCAATTGCCAGGAAATCGGTTACACTACCACCATGTTTGCGGTTATGAACAAGGAAAAGTTCAACCAGCTGCCCGAAGAGGTTCAGGATGTGATCAACACGGTCAGCGATGAATGGATCGAGGTCCACGGGCAGGTATGGGACGATGCGGACAAGGAAGGCCTGGCCTACACCCGGGAGCAGGAAAATGAGATCATTGAGCTTTCAGAGGAGCAAAGCACCCGATGGAAGGACGCCATTTCTCCGGTGATCGATGAGTATATCACAGATTCCCGGGAAAAGGACATTGAGGGGCAAAAGTCCGTGGATCTGCTGCGCAGCCTTATTGAAAAACAGAACTGATATCTGCAACAGTTGTTTATTTGTCCGGAACGATTGATGATTTCCCTTATACGCGCGAATCGCTATATTGCCAGGGCCGCTGGGGCAGTGAACTGGATTGCTGCAGCGGCCATTGTTTTGATGATGCTGGTCACCACGGGTGACGTGATTCTGCGCTTCTTCCGGTTATCCATACCCGGGGCCTATGAGACCATCGGCTTTCTTGGTGCCCTGGCCATTTCCTTTTCCCTGCCGTACACGGCCGCGGAAAAAGGCCACATTGCCGTTGATTTTCTGGTGCCGCGCCTGCCCCGGCCGGCGCAGATTGTCATCCACAGCATCAACAGCCTGGTATCTCTTGTCCTGTTTGCCCTAATCGCCCGGCAGTCTCTGCTTTACGGTTCCATCCTGAGGGCTAACGGCTCTGTTTCCGCCACCCTGGAGATGCCCATTTATCCGTTTGTTTACGGGGTGGCGGCCGGATGCATCCTGCTTTGCCCGGTACTGGTCATGGATCTGTTGCTGCGTCTGCGGGGGACTGAGACCCAATGACGCCCACAACCATCGGCCTGATCGGCATTGCCGCCCTGTTTTTGCTTATCTTTTCCCGGCTGCCCGTGGGCTATCTCATGGCCGTGATCGGGATTGTGGGGTTCGGCTCCATCGTATCTTTTGACGCGGCCCTGAATCTGACGGCCAGGGACGTGTTTTCGGTTTTCAGTTCCTATAATCTCACTGTGATCCCGCTGTTTGTGTTCATGGGTCAGATTGCATTTCATTCCGGGATTTCATCCCGGCTTTTTGATGCCGCATACCGGTTTGTGGGCCATATTCCCGGCGGGCTGGCCATTGCCACCATTGGCGCATGCGCCGGATTTTCAGCCATATGCGGCTCCACCAATGCCACGGCAGCCACCATGGGCGCGGCCACTTTGCCGGAGATGAAACGCTACAATTACAAGCCCGAACTGGCCACCGGAGTGGTGGCCGCAGGCGGCAGCCTGGGCATCCTGATTCCGCCAAGTGTTGTGTTTATTGTCTACGGGATTCTCACGGAACAATCCATTGGCAAGCTGTTTGTGGCAGGACTGCTGCCGGGACTGCTTTTGTGCGTGCTCATGGTGGCAAGCATTCTCATCTGGACAAGGATGCGTCCGGATTTGGGGCCCAAGGGAGAAAAATTCACCCTGCGCCAGAAACTGGCCTCTTTGTCCGGTCTGGTCGAAACCCTGGTGATCTTTGTGCTGGTTATGGGCGGGCTTTTCAAGGGGATTTTCACCCCGACCGAGGCTGGCGGCATCGGGGCCTTCTGCACCCTGGCAGTGGCGTTGATCCGCAGAAACCTCAACATGGAGGGGTTTGTTCAGGCCCTGTTTGAAACCACCCGGATTACCTGCATGATCCTGGTAATCGTGGCCGGGGCAACGATTTTTAGCCGGTTTATGGCCGTTACCCGCATTCCCTTTGACATTGCCGGCTGGATCACCGCCTTGGACATGAGCCCGGCCATGATCATGTGTCTGATCATCGGGGTTTATTTTCTGGGCGGGTGCTTTATCGATGCCCTGGCCCTGGTGATGCTCACCATACCCATTTTCTATCCTGTGATCCTGGAACTGGGCTATGATCCCATATGGTTCGGGGTGGTGATCGTACTGGTGACCCAGATCGGGGTGATCACCCCCCCGGTGGGCGTCAATGTGTACGTTGTCAGCGGTGTGGCCCGGGACGTGCCCTTAAACACGATTTTCAAGGGCGTGGTGCCCATGCTCATTGCCATGATCATCACCACCATCCTGCTCATTCCGTTTCCGCAGATCGCCCTGTACCTGCCAAGCCTGCTTTAAGGGGCTGCTGTTTGAAAGGGCCGCAGAAGCGGCCCGGTTTTGTTTATTCGTAGATTTTTTCCTCCGGCGAATCTGCCTGTGCGGCGATTTCCTCCATGTCGCGCTCTGATGTGACGCCTTTTTTGGTAAAATATTCCTTGTACCATTCCGATGCAATAATCAGGGACATAATCTCGTTGGTACCGGTCCAGATGGAGGCCAGCCGCAGATCCCGAACAATGCGTTCAATGGGGAAAATATTGGTGTAGCCGATGCCGCCCATGACCTGCATGGCGTTGTGGGTCGCCTTCTGGCAGGATTCGGTGACAAATTTCTTGGTTTCCGAAACCATTCTGCGAATGCGTCTGGGATGGATCTTGCTGTCCACTGCCCTGGCCGTGGCATGGCACATGGCCCGGGAGGCATCCAGGAGCATGGCGGCCTCGGCCACTTGGAAAGACACACCCTGATAGGTGTTGATTGTCTGGCCGAAGGCCTTTCTGCGGGTTGTGTAGCCGGTGGCAATATCTAAGGCCGGGCGGGCCGCACCAATGGTCATGGCCGCCGTGCCCAGGCGCTCGGGGATCATCATGGTATTAAACACCTTGTAGGCCGCGCCCACTTCGCCGAGCACGTTTTCTTTGGGCACTTTTACGTCCTTGAACACTACGCGGCCCGCGCCGCCGCCCCGGCATCCCATCAGGCCGTACTGGTAGGCTGTTTCCACGCCCTCGGATCTGTCCACCAGAAAGCAGGTCAGGGCCTTGTGGGCATCGCACTGGGGATCCGGGTCCGTTCTGGCATATACCAGGAAATAATCCGCGGCCTCGGCGCCCACGATAAATCTTTTTTGACCGTTTAGAACAAAATGGTCGCCTTTGTCTTCGGCTTTTGTGGTGGTGCCAAAAAAATCCGATCCGCCCCTGGGCTCGGTTAGGCATTCAGCGGCAAATATCTGCCCGGCAAGCAGGGGTTTGACGTATTTTTCCTTTTGTTCATCCGTGCCGTGCAAAATCACGGCATCGCAGACCAGTTCGGCGCCCACGCCGAACACACAGGCAAAGATATAGCCCAGGACCCCGACTTCCTCCATGACCATCACGGTTGTGGCCCAGTCCATGCCCCGCCCGCCCCATTTTTGAGGATAACGGCAGCCCATGAGGTTTCTTCGGCCGGCCTCGGCCAGAAACTCCCTGGGAAAAACGATCTTGTCCGCGTCCATGTCCAGAATCATCTGCTTTGGCACCCAGGCCACCAGATCCCGCACTTCTTCGCGCAGGGCCAGGGCCTTTTCATCCATCATGTAATCAAACATTTTTCACCTCCTGGTTTCAGTTTGTTTTTGGCGTTGCTATTTTTGATGGCGCCGTAAAAGTCCAATATCTGCGTTACGCGCAATTTCTCAGAATTTCACGTACGCTGAGTACGCTGCATTCTTCGAAATTGCGCAAGCCTTGATCTTGAACTTTTACGGCGCCATCTAAAAACTTGCTTTTTATGAAACCATCAAGATTAATCCCGATACAATTTTCAAGAATGATTTTCACCCAGGCTTTCAAGGCGTGTTAACAATTTTTGTTTCACTGATAGCAAATCGTTTTCCAGCTGTTGGAGTTCTTTGATCCGGGTTCGGATTTCTGCCAGTTTTTTGTCCCCATAGCTGAGGCTTTTCCGGATCTGCTGGCTTTCTTCGGGTTCGGCGTTCCAGTAGCCGATCATTTCCCGGATCTGTTCAAGGCTGTAGCCGAAACGCTTGCCCCGTAGAATCAGGCGGAGCCGGGCCCGGTCCTTTCGGGTAAAGATGCGGTAATTGCCGTTGCTTCGGCCCGGTGATATCAGGCCCTGTTTTTCGTAATAGCGGATGGAGCGGGCGGTGATGCCAAACTCCACGGCCAGTTCAGAGATCCGGTACTGGTTTTTGCGCTCCTGTCGGGCCTGGGGGCTTGGATTCTGCTTTGGATCGGATGGCGCTTCTTTTTTTGTCATACGGAATTTTCCGGTTCATGCGCCGGCAAGGTCTCTGCCGGGCGAGTATTTTGATGTGAAGTTCAGGTTTTGGCCAGAATAACATTAACATTAACGTCAACGTTAAGGTTAAAGCGGCAGGATTGTCAAGAAAAAGATCTAAAAACTTACTTTTTACGAAACCATCAATCTTATGGTCTATGCTTTTTTCCGCAGGTCTGGGATGATCCGCATATTAAACGATCATTCGGAGTTTACCATGTATTGTTCCCCGATCACTGACGGGTTGTAAAGATCCGGGAAGTAATAGGGCAGGACATGAAGCGGCAGGCCGATTACAAGAGGGGCTCGGTGGGATGAGGATACCAGCAGGCCCTCGTCTAAAAGGGTGGCTACGATACGGCGGGCGTTTCGCTGGCTCATGTTTAAAATTTCCCCGGCCCGGCCGCGGGAAATGCTTCCGCGCATGAATGCGGCCCGCAGAAGCCGGGAGGCTTCGGGCCGAAGCGGTTTTTCGGCACTTTTTGAGCGCATGTCCACGTACCAGTCGATGCGGGCCTCAATCTGGTCGAGTCGCAGCAGGTTTTCCATGAACTGAATCTGGTCAAGGCAGGTGAGAAGAAAAAAGTTGCAGAAATCAGCCAGCAGTTGTTCACTAAACCAGTGTTTGCCGTTTTTTTGTTCAGGTGAATCAGCGGCCCACAGCTCCATCATATATCGCTGCTTTTTTCTGGACAGCCCTCTGGACAGGGACCACAGGTTGCTTTGGTTAATTCCTGCGAGAACCAGGTAAAGACTTGAAAAAAGCCTTGCCACCCGGCCGTTTCCATCCCGGAATGGATGCAGCCAGGTCAGCCGGTGGTGGGCGGCGGCCATGGCAATGAGACGTTCATCACCGTGAAATCGGTACGGATCGTAGTTTTTCGCAAATTCATTCATCAGGGCCGGCAGTTGTTCAAATCCGGGTCCATGCGGGGTGCGGCCGTCGACAGAGACGTTGACGTCCCGAATCTCTCCGGGATTGACAGGGAGGTCGGAAAATCCGTCCTGGGTGTGGGCAAACCGGTGTTCCGCCGGAAGATGTTCATAAAAGGCGGCATGAAGCTTTGATAGAAATTTTGACGAGCAGATGTTTGACGCCCGGTTTGTTCGCAAGGCGGCCATAAATGATCGTTCAGTTTCCACGTGCGCGGCACAGAGCTGCTGGGCATACTTTTTTTCCGGATCATCAAGGAAATTTTTCTGCAGGGCCATCTCGATGTCCGGGATGGTGGTTTTATGGCCTTCGATCAGGTTGCTGTAATAGCTGTTGATCAGCCGCAAATGCCCGCCCAGGGCATCGGCTGTGGCGCCGGCTACCCGGCCTTCAAGTGCGGCGGACGCGGATGCGACCTCCTGGGCCAGGTCTTTTAGCCCGCCCATATAGGTTTTGCCGGGAAGGTAGGGACGGAGGGAAGAAATGTCTCTGGCCGGTTTTTTGGCCGGTTTCTGCTTTTTCATAATACCCTTTATTTAAAGGGCTTTTTATGATTTTTCAAGCATATTTTTAAGATTTTCAAAAAAATTTGGCCGGTTAGTATTTCAGATAGTGAAAAGGCTCGATTGTGGCCAGGGCTTCTGTGCCGAGGGTTTTAAATCCTTTTTCTTCCAGGATGCGGCGGGTGGCGTCGATGTGGGATACATCCAGGACGATCACTGCGGTCTTGTGGCTTTCCAGGACAAATCCATAGGCGTTTTCAATATTGATTTTTTCCCTGGCCAGATATTGAATCAGCTTATCCATACCTCCGGGCCGGTCGTCAATAATGACTGCGATCACCTCTTTTAATTGCGTTTCTATGCCTTCTTTTTCAAGCACCTTGTGCGCCAGTTTGGGATCATCAACCATGATGTTCAAAAATCCGCTGCTGCCAAACGATGAAATAGTGATGGCCCGAATGTTGAATTTTTCCTTTGCCAGAATGCCGGATACCTCGGCAAGTTTTCCGGGCTGATTTTCCACGGGTATGGTGAGTTGATAGGCAGTGTTCATGGCGCACCTTTTGCTTTAAAGAAGTTGATCAGATCCTGTGGCAGCACTTTTCATATGTAAAGCAATCAGCGCAAAATCTCAAGGATCAAGTTCGATGGCGCCGTAAAAATTTCCTTTCTCCAGGCCACCACTCACCTGCACCGAAGAAGATATGACAAACGCTATCTCTGAATAATCAGCTTGTGTCGGCACCGCTTCAAAGGCCCGGTCAAAGTCGCCTTTGATCAGGGTGCGCACTTGTTGGGCTTTTTGGTAA
>NZ_JAWODO010000034.1:0-22520 GCF_046483245.1 Desulfosalsimonas sp.
GCCCTTGAGCAGTGGGACAAGGCTGCTGAATGCTTTGAGCAAGTGGCAGACGACTTGCTGTATACCACCCCATTTTACCCTCTGACAAATCTGGGCTACATTTATTACCAGACCGGCGAATACGAAAAAGCGGAAAAATATTACAACGAGGCCCTGGATCTGGAGTATGACTTTCCCAAGGCGCTACACGGTCTGGGCCAGGTGTATATGGCCACTGGGGATATAAACAAGGCCGTGCGGTATCTGGAGCGGGCAAAAGAAAAGGCGCCAAAGTCGGCCAGGATCTGCATGGATCTGGGCCGACTTTGGCGCCTTTTCTTTTGCCCGCTCCAGATACTGCACGGCCTTGTTTATATCACCAGTGGCCATATACACCTGCCCCAGGCCGTGTAACGCCTTGGGAAAGTCATACTCCAGGTCCAGGGCCTCCTCGTAATATTTTTCAGCCTTTTCGTATTCGCCGGTCTGGTAATATATGTAGCCCAGATTGGTCAGGGGATAAAAGGGGGTGGTATACAGCAAATCGTCTGCCACTTCCTCAAAACATTCGGCAGCCTTGTCCCACTGCTCAAGGGCGATGTAGGCAGCACCAAGATTATTGCGGGCCGCAGAATATTCGGGCCGCAGTTCCAGGGCCTGCTCCAGGTGCGAAACAGCCTTTTCCGGATTCTCCTTTGCCAGATAGGTCAGCCCCAATGCATTGTGAACATGCGGGTCATTGGGATTTAAGTGTTCAGCTTTCAACAACTCCCGCAATGCCCGGGTATAATTGCCGTCTGCCATATAGGCCTCCCCGAGGTTGCGGGCTGCATCCGCCTGCTGTTTCTTGTCCGTGGAAACTCCGGTATGGGAACATGCGCAAAACATGATACTGATAAAAACAATCCCGAGCACCTTCACAAATGCCTTTATTTTTTTTTTCATAGCCTGTCTTTCCTTTGCTCTTTTTCTTGGCAGTGCGGTCAGCGTATCCGGATCACGGAAATATCCTGCTGATCAAAATATGTAAGAAACTCCCGGGCAACCGGGACATCTGAGAGCAGTACCCGTTTTTCCCCGCCCTTGTCCCGGCTGCTTACCAAAACCCCGGGCACCTGAAGGGAAATATTGTGAATACGGGGGCGATTGGCCGTCCAGAAAATGGGGTCATGCATGATTTCCAGATTCAATACATCCCCGAGCTGCTCCAGAATCGTATCCGGTTCAGAGCCGGGCGGTATCTGCAATACCCGAAAACCGGTGTTCTCAATGGCGTAAACGGCATCTCCCTGCAGGTCCCCGTAATCAATCAGCATTTCTGCATTTTCCCCAAGTGACAGCAGGTTGGCCGCTGCCCGGACCTGGAAGCCCGCATAGGGAAAGCAGACCTCAATGTTTTCATGATAAGTGTAGCCGAGCTTTTCCACCAAAACCCGCACCAGCCGGTCCGGGCGCCTGGTCTGCAAGGCCGGTGGTTCAGGGCGGCGGGCATTGGACGGCTCAGTGTCATGGAGAATCCAGCCGGACTTTTCCGGGGTTTCCACCCAATCCCGCACCTTGACAGCCCGGGATTCCAGATAAGCGCATACAGACTCCGGAGTTTTCATTTCCGGATCAGAGAAGATATTTAGATAAATCGTGTCCCGGTCTTCTGACGGCTGGTAAATGAACTGGCCCCGCAATACCGTGCTCAGCCCCTTGTCATCAATTTCCATCCGGTTTTGATAGCCATCGGGGTCCAGCTTTGGTATGAGCTTTTCCAGCAGCCAAGTCAACTTCGGCTGCCTGGGGACAAACAACACCTCCAGGTTCCGCCAGTAAACCTGCAGCACGGCCTGATCGCCGGGGCTGATCCACTGACGCCGGGTCAGCAGAAACTTTCTGCCATCGGATAATTCAAGCACCGGTGTTCTCGAAAGATCCAGAGACAAGTCCCTTTCCCCGGATCTGGGAAAAAAATAACGCCCCTTGTTAAAAATGCGCACATCTAAAATTTCCGCCGCCTTTGCCAGTACGGACAAATCCGCAAACCACTGAACGGAAACCGAAGTCCTGCCGGTTTTGGCATCGTTCTGGCTTTCTTCAATGGTCTCGGCACTGATATTGGCTGCCCGGCCGGGCACGACGGCATTGTCTTTGTCAGAAGGTCCCGGTGCAGCCGAAGGCCGGGCCTGATCCATCACATCAGAAAACCACGGCTCTTTTTTGATTTCCGGATCCGGAAGGCGGATCCGGGCACCGGCCCGCACCTTATCCGGATCCTTAATTTCCGGGTTCATCATCTTAAACAGGCGCATGCCCCGATTGTAACCGTCTGAGCCATACCGGCCGAACCGCTCGGATATGACCCGGGAAATCCAGTCTCCGTATTGAACGGTATAGGGATCGGCAAATTGTTTGAGATTTTCAGACAGGCCGGTGATAGGAATGACCGGGATGGTCACCTGACCGGTTTCCTGGCCTGTCAGGGCACCGGGCTCAAGGATGCGCAGCGGAATCAGAATCTGCTGATCCGGGTATATCAGGTCCATATCCCGGACACGGGGATTGATCCGCTTGAAAATATCGAGAAATTTCGGAAAATCCTTGTGCGCAATATCTCCCCGCTGCTTCAGAAGCCGGATGACAGAATCATCTCTCTGCACCACGTACGGATCACACAGGATCTCTTTGTCCCTGTCCCGTTCCACCACGTAATGTTTCTGGTAAAAAACCGCCAGGCTTCTGCCGGGGCCGGCCAGCAAAATCACCCCGCAGACGAGTACCGGCAGTATGGACAAGGCAGACAAACGATGCGGTTTCATCCGGATCACACCTTTTTCAAATCAAGGCGCATGGCAATATCTTCCGCAATCCTTTGAACAAAACGCGACAGATCCCCTCCGGACAAGGGGAGGCCGGGCCGGGGAACTTTGTCCAGATCGTCAGGACAGACCAACTCCGGCGCATTGACCAGTTCGTCCCTGGGGATGATCCCGTATTCCGCGGGAAAATTGTCGTCAAAATACATTTGCTGGAAATCGGCAAATTTCAGTGCGTGCGCGGTTGAATCCAGTATTGCGGTTTCATCAGGGGCAATTTTGCCGCTCTTTTTGGCCGCCACCAGACCCGCCAGACATTCCCCACCGTGGGTACAGACCACGTGGCCGTTTCGGTTGGCCCGCAGCTGCCAGTCCATGATCTGCTGCTCGGTTACCTCCTCCACAAAAACCTTCTGCCGCCCTGCCCGCCTGTTGTATTCTTCCACCAGGCGGATGACCCGGGGCATGGACACGGGATTTCCGATCATGGCGGCCTGGGCCACGCTGGGTTTGACCTGCACGGGTTCAAAACAGCGCTTTTCCGGATCCGGCTCCAGGTAATATTTGTAAACCGGGTTGGCATGCTCGGACTGCACCCCCACAATCCGCGGCAGATCCTCTATGATGCCCAGATCATGGAACTTGAGAAAACCGCTCATGATCGCCGTAATGTTTCCGGCATTGCCCACCGGCGCCACCACGGCCTTGCCGGCCATGTCATACTCAAACCCCTGGGCAATCTCGTAGGAATAGGATTCCTGGCCCAGGATGCGCCAGGCATTTTTGGAGTTGAGCAGGGCCACGTTGTAATGCTCGGACAAGTGCTCCACGATTTTCATGCAGTCATCAAACACCCCGGGCACTTCAAAAACCATTGCCCCGCTGCCCAGGGGCTGGGAAAGCTGCTGGGGTGTGACGCGCTTGTGGGGCAGCAGAACCGCGGACTTGACATCCGGATGCAGAAACGAGGCATAAAGGGCTGCGGCCGCAGAGGTGTCTCCCGTGGAGGCGCATACGGCCAGCACGTCAGATACATATCCCTGCTGGAGCAGATAGCGAATATAACTCAGGGCACTGGCCATGCCCCGGTCTTTGAAAGAAGCACTCGGATTCTGACCGTCGTTTTTAAAATAAAACCGAATTCCGGCTTTTTTCTGAAGCCGGGCGTTTGCCTCCACCACCGGGGTGTGGCCTTCGCCGAGCCAGACCGCGGCACCCAGGGGCAGCACCGGGCCGATTAACTCATGATACCGGTAAATGCCGTTTAAGGCAGGGATGTTGAGCATCCTGCGGTAGTCAAAAATCCGCCGCCACATGAGGCCGGAAATCTTTTTTAACCGCTCAAAATCGGTATCATAGAGCAAAAGCACATGCCCGCAGTCCGGGCAGGTATACAGCAGATGCCGGATGCCGAACTCCTTTTGGCAGTTGAGGCATCGATATATCAAATCGCCGCCCGGTCCGGGAATCAGGTAAGGCTGAATGTCTTTGGGAAACTGATCGACTCTCAAAGGGTAATTTTTTCCTTGCCGCCCATATACGGCCGCAGGGCCTCGGGGATCACCACGCTGCCGTCGGCCTGTTGATAATTTTCCAGCAATGCAGCCAGTGTTCGCCCCACCGCCAGTCCGGAACCGTTTAGGGTGTGCACCAGCTCGGTGCCCTTGCGCCCCTTGCGCTTAAACCGGATACCCGCCCGGCGGGCCTGAAACGATTCAAAGTTGCTGCAGGACGAAATTTCCCTGTATTTCTGCTGGGCCGGCATCCAGACCTCGATATCATAGGTCTTGGCCGATGCAAAGCCCATGTCTCCGGTGCACAGCAGCACCACCCGGTAGGCAAGCCCCAGGGCCTTTAAAACGGATTCAGCGTCTGAAAGCAGCTTTTCCAGCTCATCATAGGAATTTTCCGGGGCCGCAAACTTGACCAGCTCCACTTTATTAAATTGATGCTGCCGGATCAAGCCCCGGGTGTCTTTTCCGTAAGAGCCGGCCTCGGCCCGGAAACACGGGGTAAAGGCAGTGTAATAAACGGGCAGATCGGTTTCGTCAAGGATTTCGTCCTGATGGATGTTGGTTACAGGCACCTCGGCGGTGGGGATCAGAAAATAATCCCGGCCCTCGAGCTTAAACAAATCCTCTTCAAACTTGGGCAACTGCCCAGTGCAGGTCATGGAATGGCGGTTGACGATAAACGGCGGCAGCACCTCTTTGTAGCCGTGCTCCAGGGTGTGCAGGCTGAGCATAAACGATATCAGGGCCCGCTCCAGCAAAGCCGCATCGCCCATGTAGAGCGGGAACCGAGCCCCGGCAATCTTGGCGGCCCGTTCAAAATCCAGGATTCCCAAGTTTTCACCCACGGTCCAGTGCGGCAGGGGCTCGAAATCAAACTCCGGCGGCCGGCCCATGTGCCGGACCAGGGCGTTGTCATCTTCATCCCGGCCTTCGGGAACACTTTCATGGGGCATGTTGGGAATCCGGATCATAATCTCGTTTATCCGGGATTCGTATTCAGCCAGGGACTGTTCCAGGGTCTTGACCCGGGTGCTAACTTCTTTCATCTGCGCAATGGGATCATCGGCATTCTGGCCCTGCTTTTTCATGGCCGCGATTTCATCGGAAACCACATTTCTGCGATGGCGCAGTTCCTCGAGTTCAGCCAGGATCCGGCGACGTTTTTCATCAGCGCCGGCAAAGGTTTCCAGATCCGCGGTATCGCCCCTTTTGGAAAGGGCATTGCGGACATCATCCAAATTTTGCCGCACATACTTGATTTCCAGCATAAGATCCCTATATTAAATATTTTAGATAATTCTCGGAAATTTCTAATGATGGCAAACTTTAATTAATTACCACGCCCCTGCCAATTCGTCAATGATTATTGCAAATTGCACGCTTTTACGCTATGGTGTTTCAGCGGTTACCAGACTTGGAGAATGGTTATGGAAGATGTCAAAGACAAAAAACTGGCCCTGCGCAGAGAAACCCGTGAGCGGATCACTTCGTTAAACAGCCGGGAACTGGCGCAAAAACAAGCCCGGATCGAAGAGCAACTGCTGGAGTTTGCCAATTTCCAGGAATCTGAGATGGTGCTGTTTTATCTGAGCCGGGGCGTGGAGATTGACCTGTCGCGCATCATTGAGGCATGCCCCCGGCTTGGCAAGGAAGTGGTGCTGCCGCTGTTTGACCACAAAAAACGGACCGGCTGCCGGCTGCTTAAGATCACCGGCATGGAAACAGAGCTCAAAGCCGCATCCGGGAATGAATTTGAACCCGATCCTGACCAGTGCAAGCCGGTTTCCTTTGACAACATCGACATTGCCCTGATTCCGGGCGTCGCCTTTGATGAAAAGGGCGGGCGCCTGGGTGACGGCTCAGGACGGTACGACCGGCTGATTCCCCTTTTGCCCAACACCGCCCGAAAAGTCGGGCTTGCCCTTGAAAGCCAGGTCTATGGGGTGCTGCCCATGGAATCCCACGACAAAGCCGTTGATATTATCATAACTGAAAATCGTATCATCTATAAAATATAGACTTTCATGAAACCTGTTGTCGCCATTGTAGGCCCGCCCAACGCGGGCAAATCCACGCTGTTCAACCGGCTGACCAAAACCCGCAGCGCCCTTGTGGACGATTTTCCCGGCGTGACCCGGGACCGTCATTACGCTGGTGCATCCTGGAACGATGTGAATTTTGACATTGTGGATACCGGGGGCTTTTTTGCCGCAGACAAGGACGCCTTTGCCCAAAAAACCCATGACCAGATTCGCCAGGCCATCGCAGACGCCGACGCTGTAATTCTGCTGTTTGACGGCGCAAGCGGCATTTCCGCATTTGACCGGGACTTGGTGGACCTGGTGCGCGGATTTTCAATCCCTGTTTTTTTCGCCGTCAACAAAATCGATCATCCCGGCCGGGAAGAGCATCTCTACGAGTTTTACGCCCTGGGCGCAGAACCCCTGTATGCCCTGTCCTCGGCCCACGGCCACGGGGTTGCCGGACTGCTCGACGACGTGGCCGCCGCACTGCCGGAAACCAAAGCCGAAGCGGAAACCGAACCGATCCGCATGGCGGTTGTCGGGCGGCCAAACGTGGGGAAATCATCGCTGATCAACCGAATCATGGGAGAAGACCGGGTTATTGTCAGCGAGCAGGCCGGCACCACCCGGGATTCCATTGATACCCTGTGCCGGATCAACGACCGGTCCTACCTGCTCATTGACACCGCCGGGGTCCGCAGAAAATCCAGGGTCAAACAAAAAATTGAAAAGTATGCCATCATCAAGGCCATGGAAAGCCTGGACCGCTGCGACATC
Source organism: Desulfosalsimonas sp. (assembly GCF_046483245.1). Classification (GTDB taxonomy): domain Bacteria; phylum Desulfobacterota; class Desulfobacteria; order Desulfobacterales; family Desulfosalsimonadaceae; genus Desulfosalsimonas. The sequence continues at coordinate 7,096 of NZ_JAWODO010000034.1, forward strand.
GCCCTGATCATGCTCGATGCGGCCGCCGGGATAACCGAACAGGACGTGCGCATTGCCGGATACGCCTTTGAAAAGGGAAAGGCCTGCATTTTTCTGCTCAACAAGTGGGACCTGGTGGAAAAATCCGACCGGGTTTTCAAACAGATCAAGGAAAATATCCGCTATCAGGCCAAGTATTTGAGCTTTGCCCCGATTCTGACCATATCCGCGCTCACCGGCCGGCGGGTGCCCAAGATTTTTGAATTCGCGGATGCGGTATACGGCCAGTACACCCGCCGCATCGGCACCGGGCCGTTAAACCGGATCATCGAGGCGGCCACCACCCGCACCGAGCCTTCCATGCACCATGGCCGCCGCCTGAAATTCTATTACGCCGCCCAAACCGGCACCCGGCCGCCTACATTTGTCTGTTTTGTCAATTACCCGGAAGGCGTGCATTTTTCCTACCAGCGCTACCTGATCAACCAGATCCGGGAAGCGGCCGGTCTGGACATGGTGCCCATCCGGCTGTGGCTGCGAAAACGCGGCGAGCAGCGACCACGCAAGGCCCCGAAAAAGAAAAAATCCGTCAAGACAAGATAAAACAACCAAAAATCCGGACTTATGCCCGCATATGTCCGGCAAGGTGTCTGAATTGGACCTGTTTGATTACCAGTCAGAAAAGTCAAACGCGGCCCACCGCCCCCTGGCCGACCGGATGCGGCCCCTGTATCTCGATGAGTTCATCGGCCAGCAGCATGCCGTGGGGCCGGGCTCGCTGATCCGAAACGCCATTGAAAACGACCGGATCTTTTCCATGATCCTGTGGGGACCGCCGGGTACCGGCAAGACCACCCTGGCCCGGATCATGGCGACCCGGACCCGGTGTCATTTCATCCAGTTTTCCGCCGTGTTAACCGGGGTCAAGGATATCCGGGAGGTCATTGACACGGCCCGGAACCAGAAAAAATACCACAACCGCCGCACCCTGCTGTTTGTCGACGAAATCCACCGGTTTAACAAGTCCCAGCAGGACGCGTTTTTACACCATGTGGAAAGCGGGCTGATCACCCTGATCGGGGCCACAACGGAAAACCCCTCCTTTGAGGTCATCTCCGCGCTGCTGTCGCGTTGCCGGGTCATTGCCCTGGAGCGGCTATCCGATGAGGAAATCAAAACCCTTGTCATGCGCGCCCTCTCCGATACCGAGCGCGGGCTTGGCGACATGGGCCTGACAATCACTGATGAGGCTGCAGGCCACATAGCCGCCATCTCAGACGGAGACGGCCGGGCCGCATTAAATGCAGCCGAAATTGCGGCCATGGACATGGTGGGCGAAGACGGACAGCAAAGCCCTGCGCAGATCGGTCTGGATCACGTGGAAAAGGCCCTGCAGAGAAAGTCCCTGTCCTATGACAAGACCGGGGAAGAACACTATAACCTGATTTCCGCGTTTCACAAAAGCCTGCGGGGAAGTGATCCGGATGCCGGTCTTTACTGGCTGGCCCGGATGATGGCTGCAGGAGAGGACCCCTTCTACATTGCCCGGCGCATGGTGAGGTTTGCCTCAGAAGACATCGGAAACGCAGATCCCCGGGCCCTGGCCGTGAGCATGGATGCCATGGAGGCCTACCGTTTTCTGGGCTCTCCGGAAGGCGATTTGAGCCTGGCCCAGGCCGCCGTGTATCTGGCCACCGCCCCCAAAAGCAACAGCATATATACCGCATGGGGCGAGGCCAAACAAATGGTGGAAAAAACCGGGTCCCTGCCCGTGCCCCACCATATCCGAAACGCCCCCACAAGGCTGATGAAGGATATGGGCTACGGCCGGGGATACCGCTATGCCCACGACTACAAGGACGCTTTTGCCCCGCAGGACCATCTGCCCGACCAGCTCAAAGATTCCCTGGTTTACCATCCCACGGACCGGGGCGATGAAAAGCTGATCAAACAGCGGCTGGATAAATGGCGGGAGATGAAAAAACAGCAACAAAAGCCCTGACAGCCCGCCCGGGCGGCTTTGGATGCTGCAGCCCGAATATCAGCGCCCGGGCCGGTTATTTTTTCAGCCGCAGCCTGGGGGTCTGGATGCCGAATACGGCCAGCTGGATCCAGGCCATGCCCAGGCGCAAAAGCGCCACATCATCGGATTTGATTTTCAACCGCAGATCCTGCTTGACATGAAATCGCTTGAAAAAACTGCTTTCCAGCACAAACCGGCGAAACATATCCACATTATAGGCTGCCATAAACGCCATTTTGCCCTTTTGCCCGTCCGGGCCCTCCCCGCCCCAGGGGTCCTGGGAAAAAAGCCGCATCACCTGGGCCCATTCAATGGTCATTTGGTTGTAAAACGCCGCGTTCTGGTCCGCCTCCCATGATTTGGGGGTATGCGTGCGGCCTTCTTTGATGCCGCAGCAGAAATCCGGCGGACGGAGATAATGTATCAGCTTTGGCACGCCTTCCTTGAAATGCAGGGCCTGCTCCACGGGAAAGGCCCGGCAGGTCTGGGGGCGATCCGCATACACCCGGCATCCGGCATCCGTGAGAAACGGGCAGGTTTTTTCCGCGTTTTCCGCCATGGCCAGCAGCACGTGCGGGAAATGGCTGCCATCGCGCAGCACCACATGGGTATGGGTGTCAATGAACTCATCAGAGGATATGCCCAGGCTGTTTTTCAGCCGGATCACGTCATAGGGATAGAGATACAGGTTGAGGTTTCTGCAGCACTGATTAAAGCACGGCACCCCGGGATGGCAGTCAAGAGTAAATGTTTCATTTTCAGACAGCTGGCGGCCGGGAATTTGATCGGGATCTTGCTCAAAATATCGCATGGATGGGCACCTTGTCGTGGATCAGCATATCCGCCACGGTTTTTTTTGATTTTTCGGAAATTCCGAGTTTCTGTTTCAGGTCCTGTTCCAGCCCGGACATGCGGATGTAAAAGGGGGTCCGATCAAAGCCATGATAGGGCAGATGCCCGCACTGGCTGTCAAAGGCGGCGCATCCGTGGTAAAAAACCATCCTCTGCCGCCCGGGCGGCTCCAGCTCGTGGGGGATTCCGTGGAGCCGGCAGATCATGGGACGAAATCCGTAAAGCACGCACCAACCCTCCCGGTTTAGCGGGCACATCATGCGAAAGGGCGCGTCTGCGACATTGCTTTGGGCACGCCGAAGCGCGTCTGCATATTGGACGGCACTTTTTTGGATATCTGCGCGCATCGGCCCGGAAAGCTGCTCAAAACCCCTTCGCAGAAAAATATATTCCAGGAAGGTATGATGATAAAACCGGGTCAGGCAGCAGTTGTCGGCACATCCGGTGCAGGAAAATCCATACCCGGCAGCAGCCTGATCATACTGCCGGTCCATTTCCGCATAAAGGGATTCAAGCTCTTTGACAACAGGCTCAATGCGCGGGTCTGCAGCCAGGTCTGCTACCGGAATTTGCCGCTCCATATGCATTACACCAGGGGCGTGGGGATAAAAATTTCATTATAAAGCCGCAGCACGTACCGGTCGGTCATGCTGGCGATGTAATCGCAGATGATTCTTTCCACCGGCGTGGATTCAAAATACCGCTCGTCCATTTCCAGACCGGTCATTTTTTCCCTGAGCTGATCCGGGTGATTGAGGAAATAGGCGTAGAGCTCGGATATGAGTTTTTTGGCCTTGATAAACTCGGCATGCACCGGCTCGGAACGATAAACGTTTTCATAGAGAAACTGGCGCAGCTCGCTCATGGCGGAAAACACCTCGTCTGAAAAGGCCAGTTCCAAATGATCTTCAATCACATGGCTGGAAAAGATCAAATCCCGGATCATGGTGGTGGCCCGCTGGGCGTGGGTGCCTCCCAGGGTTTTGACACAGATTTCCGGAATATCATTTTGGCGAACCACCCCGCTTCGCACGGCATCATCGAGATCATGGTTGAGATAGGCGATGATATCGGCAAACCGCACGATCCTGCCCTCAACCGTGGCGGCCATCTTGCCGGGATCCGCCGGGATGATGTCGCCAAACCCCTTGGAGTGCTTGACAATGCCGTCTCTGACTTCACGGGTCAAATTCAGGCCCCGGCCGTTTCGCTCCAGCACCTCCACCACCCGCAGGCTCTGCTCGCTGTGGTTGAAATCCGGGCTGAAAATTTCCTTTAACGCGGTTTCCCCGGAATGGCCGAAAGGCGTGTGCCCCAGGTCATGGCCCAGGGCCACGGCTTCAGCCAAGTCCTCGTTTAGACGCATGGCCCGGCAGATGGTGCGGGCCACCTCTGCCACCTCAAGGGTATGAGTGAGCCGGGTGCGGTAGTGATCGCCCAGGGGGGACAAAAACACCTGCGTCTTATGCTTCAGACGCCTGAATGCATTGCAGAACACGATCCGGTCCCGGTCCTGCTGAAACACGGTTCTCACCGGACATGCCGCCTCGGGCTCCCTGCGCCCCGCAGATTCGGAAGCCTTGACCCCGTAGGGCGAGATAAAGGCGTCCTCCCGCTTTTCAAAATCTTCACGTATGGTCATATTGCCCGGGTCCCACAGCATCACAAGCACCCTGAAGACAACAAAAATGGTTAAACAATCCGGTGAACTGACAAATAGCCTTTATATTTTGCATATTCCGCCGCGATTGTAAAGAGTCAATGCCGGGCCGGTCTTTGGTCACTGAAACAGGTTGCGGTTGGGGCCACTGCCCCGGGCGGGATCGGATGCGAAAAACGCGTCGATTTCCCTGTGGGCCGCATCCATATCTCCGGCCCGGCGCACCCGGGAGGAAAATTGATGACCGTAAACAAAATTGGCGGCAAAATAAACAATCCATTTCCGAAAGCGCCGCAGGGCGTTGACCGGCTCGTAGTATTGCGCCAGCAGATCCAGCATCCGGTGGGCGCATTCGGGATAAGTCTCTTCGTCAGGCACGAAACCCCCGATCCATTGCGCAAAAATCCAAGGCCGCGCCAAACCCATGCGGCCCAGCGCCACCCCGTGGCAGCCGGTTTTGTCAAGCATGGCTCGGCAGTCTTTTTCCGAAAACACCTCTCCGTTGCCAAATACCGGAATGTCCACGGCCTCCTTGACTGCCCGGATATAATCCCATTTCGGCGGTCTGGCGCGCAGATCCGGGGCCACCCGGGGATGAAAGGTCAGCGCGTGTGCGCCTGCATCGGCCAGACGACGGGCCATGTCCACGGCAGGGCCCGGATCATCCTGCCAGCCCGTACGGAATTTTACCATAACCGGGATATCGACCGCCCCGCGCAGAGCAGCCACAATATCAGCGGCCCTGTCCGGCTGCCGCAGCAGGGCCGCGCCCGCGCCCTGCTTGCATATGGCGGCCACGCAACAGCCCATGTTGACATCCACCCCGAAAAACCCCTCGGATTCGATCCGCCGGGCCGCCCGGGCCATTGTATCCGGGTCTGAGCCGAAAATCTGGCAGACCAGGTTTGGCAGTTCAGATGCCCGCCACTGAAATACGGGCGATACCCTGGGATTTTCCTGGGGAAGTGCTTTTGCGCTGCACATCTCGGTAAACATGAGTCCGTATCCCCCGTACCCGGCAGCCAGGTGCCGGAAGGCCACGTGGGTCAGGCCGGCCATGGGCGCCATCAGCAGGCGCGAGTCCACCTGCCGGCCGCCGATATGGATGGATCGGTTCAGATCTGCTGTCAGTTGTGTCATTGATTTCCTGTTTTCATGGTTCGTCCCGGTTTTTTGAAGCAGTATACCACGACCGACCTGAAAACATAAGGGGACAATAAATGATAGAGAGACGGGATGGAAAGGAGATAAAAAGATGCCCGGAGCCAAACCGGCTGATTTAGCCCCGGGCAGTGATTGCAGCCGGCCTACCAGCACCGGCCTCCCCTTTGGTAACCCCGTCCGCCGTAGCCGCGGGTTCCAACAGGTGCATTAATGCCGCGATCCCGGGCCTTTGCCCGGATCTGCTCCCGAATGCTGTTCATTTCCTGCTGCAGCCGCGCGGCCTGCTTCGGGTCCGGATTGCTATTGGCCATCAGCGCATGATACTCGCCGCGCTTGCCTGCAAGTTCATTGCGAAGATCCGCGGTTTCATCAAGAAAAACCTGATGCTGCGGCCCGAAGTTTTGGCTGTTATAACAGGGACCTGCATTTGCTCCGGGTCCGTAGCCCTGATTGTAGCCGCCACGGGCGCCGCCCCAGGGCCCGGCAAATGCCACGCCTGCAATCAGACCGACCACTGCCAGCACTGTGAGTATGGTAGCTGTCTTTTTCATCATTGTCTCTTCCTCCTTCTGGGTTGTGGGGGTTTACATTTTTTTTCACAAATGATCTGTTTGACAACATAGGAGCAACAGGTGTGCCAGTCTTTTAATAAGCACAAAACCATTTGTTTCTTTTGTAAAAACAAAGACAGGCAAATCAAAAAAACATATTGCCATGGATTTTTCACCAATTTCTGTATATATTTTATACAAGCCTGTAAAAAAAATACTCACCAGGGGGCAAACAGGCTTCTTGCAAAGACTTAACGAACCGGTATTTTAAAATATTTTACATATGCCGAACATGGCAATAAATTTGCATACATAAAATATGACCAACAAAAAGCACATAGGCCTCTACTCTTCCCCCTGGATGATTATCAGCGCGGCAGCCATCCTTCTGGTCATCGTAGTGTCTCTGGCCGTGAGCAACCACAACCGCGAAAAACAATACATGTCCCAGATTCTGCTGGAAAAGGGCGCTGCGCTGATCAAATCCTTTGAAGCCGGCACCAGAACCGGCATGCGGGCCATGGGCTGGAATGAAAACCAGGTTCAGTACCTTCTCCGGGAGCTTGCTGATCAGGCCGATGTCCTCTACATTGCAATTACCGATACCAACGGCCGGATCCTTGCCCACAGTGATCCCGAACAGATCAATACCCGGTTTTTCAGCAAAACCGGCGATCAGGAGGTTCCGGACCCGGGAGAATCAGCCAAATGGCGGCTGACTGAAACACAAAACAGAATGCCGGCATTTGAGGTTTACGACTTTTTCAACCCTCTTTCCGGCCGAAATGCAAACCGCCGGCACCTGGGTCACATGCGCCAGTTCGCACCCCGGTCCGGCAGGACTGAACAGGGCCGGTCCTGGCGCATCCCTGACAATTCTGAAGAAAACAAACAGATCATATTTATCGGATTTGACCGCACCCCGTTTATCAAAGCCCGGCAGCAGGACATAAAAATCACCGCCATTATTTCCTCAATACTTTTAATCCTGGGTTTTACAGGCATGGCTATCATGCTCATCGCGCGAAATTACAGGGCCACCCGACAGCGGCTCCAGGATACCAGCGCCATGGCCGATCAGGTGGTGGCCAGCCTTCCGGTGGGCCTGATGGTAACCGACGCCCAAGGCGTAATTGTTTTGCACAACCCGGCAGCCGAATCCATCACCGGCCTGGATGCCAGCTCCGTGCGCGGACAAGCTGCAGCCGAGGTTCTGCCGGACAACCTGGCCCGACTGATCTGCCGGCAGCAAGCAGATGCCCAAATCATGGAGCAGGAACTTGAATGTATGTTTTTGCCGGGGCAAAAGCGGGTTCCGCTGAGTGTGAGCTCTACTGGCATCATCAACGAAGACGGCGCCTTTATCGGCAGCATGGTGATTTTACGGGATCTCACCGAAATCAAGGATCTGCAGCAGACCATCCAACGCAAGGAAAAGCTGGCCGCAGTCGGCGAACTGGCCGCGGGCATCGCCCATGAAATCAGAAATCCCCTGAGTTCGGTCAAAGGCATGGCCACTTATTTCAAAGCCAGGTACGCACAGGACCCGGAAGCACGGGATGCCGCAGCCGTCATGATCCAGGAAACCGACAGGTTAAACCGGGTGATTTCCGAGCTGCTGGAATTTGCCCGCCCCTCGGAAATCAACGCCCGGCCCGCGGACATCAACCCGGTCCTGGACCACTCCCTGCGCCTGGTGCGCCAGGACGCAGCAGAGAAAAACATTGATATCCAGCTTGTCAAAGGCCGGGACCTGCCGGCTGCAGACATTGATTCGGACCGATTTATCCAGTGCCTTCTCAACCTGTATTTAAACGCCATTCAGTCCATGGAAAGCGGCGGCATCCTTAAGGTGACAAGCAGCCGGGGCGCAGAGAAAAACATCATCATCCAGGTTCACGACAACGGCCCGGGCATTGCCCGGGCGGATCTGGCAAAAATATTTGATCCGTATTTCACCACCAAGGCTTCAGGTACCGGACTCGGGCTGGCTATTGTTCATAAAATAGTGGAAAGTCACAACGGGCGCATCACTGTTAAAAGCTCCCCTGAGGAAGGCACGGTTTTTACCATCACCCTGCCGGCTTCGGCCAATGCGGAAACAAAAGAGGCATGACAAATGGAAGACAAAAACCCGGGCGAAATTCTGGTGGTGGATGATGATCCGGGACATCGCACCACCTTAAAGACCATATTGAAAACCTGGGGCTACCGCGTCAGCGAGGCAGACAACGGCCGGGCCGCGGTGGACCACGTCAGACAAAGCCCCTTTGAGCTCGTCCTGATGGATGTCCGCATGGCGGTGATGAGCGGCATTGACGCCCTAAAGGAAATCAAGGCCTACAATCCCGCCATACCCATTGTCATCATGACGGCCTATTCATCGGTTCAATCCGCAGTGGAGGCCATGAAGGCCGGGGCCTATGACTATCTGACCAAGCCCCTGGACTTTGACGAACTGAAGTTAACCATTGAACGGGCCCTTGAGCATACCCGGCTCAAGCACGAAAACCAGAACCTGAAAGCCCGGCTGAAAAACCTTGCAGACAGCCGCCAGATTGTTTCCGCCAGCACGCAGATGAAGTCCCTGCTGGACATGGTGGCTACCATCGCGCCTTCCGAGGCCACGGTTTTGATCACCGGGGCAAGCGGCACCGGCAAGGAACTCATCGCCCGGGCGGTTCACGCCAACAGCAGCCGCAGCAGCGGCCCCATGGTTTCGGTCAATTGCGCGGCCCTGACAGAGTCGCTTCTGGAATCCGAGCTTTTCGGTCACGAAAAAGGCGCATTCACCGGGGCCGACAAGCGCAGGGAGGGACGGTTTGTCCGGGCGCACCAGGGCAGCCTGTTTCTCGACGAGGTCGGGGAAATGTCAATGGCCATGCAGGCCAAGCTGCTGCGGGTACTCCAGGAGGGCGAAATCCAGCGCGTGGGCGGAGAAACCCCGGTTGCCGTGGATGTCCGGATTCTTGCGGCAACAAACAAGGACCTGGGGCAGATGGTGGCAGACGGCCAATTCCGGGAGGATCTGTTTTACCGGTTAAACGTGGTCAACCTCCACATTCCGCCCCTGGCCGAACGCACTGACGACATCGCCGCACTCGCCCAGCATTTCATAAACCAATATGCCGGGCGGAACCGAAAGCCCATCAAGGGCTTTACCCCCAGGGCCATGGATGATCTGCTCAAATACCCGTGGCCCGGAAACGTCCGGGAACTGGAAAACGCGGTGGAACGCGCGGTCATCCTGTCGCCCGGCGAATACATCACGGAAAAAGACCTGCCCTTAAACATTTCACAAAACAGCGGCCGGCCGCACCCGCAGACTTCCGCCCAGGCCGGTGGTGCCGGCGCTGATGAAGGCGGCTCCCTTGGCGAAATGGAACAATCCGCCATTGTCAGCGCCCTGGAACGGGCCGGGGGCAACAAAAGCGAGGCGGCCCGGCTGCTGGGCATCACCCGGAGAACCCTTTACAACAAGCTGGAAAAATACGGCCTCGGGTAAAGCCGGCAGCCGGGCCCTTTGCTTTGAGCCGGCGGCCGGGCCTGTCACGCACCCCTGCCCTGTGCGGCCGCGCTGCGCTCCGGCGCCTGCTTGTCTCCGCCAATGTCTTTTGCAAACAGGGCCATGCCCTTTTTCATGGCGCAGAAATCACCGCACATGGTACAGGTCTCGGCCTTTTCCGGGGCCCGGGAGTCCCTGATCCGCCTTGCCTCCTCCGGAAACATCAAAAGGCTTTCCAGGTCCTGCCACTGCATGTCCCGCCTGGCCAAAGCCGCCATTTTCTCGGTCTCCCGCTGCTCCGGATATTTGGAAATATCCCCTACCCGGGCCGCCAGACGCGTGGCGCGCACCCCCTGACGGACATCTTCTGCATTGGGCAGGGCCAGGTGCTCTGCAGGGGTGATGTAGCAGATCAGATCCGCCCCGTAGCGCGCAGAGCTGGCCGCACCAATTGCGGCGGTGATGTGATCCAGGCCCGCGCCGGTATCCGCGGGAATCGGACCGAGCACATAATAGGGGGCATTGCCTGACATCCGCTTTTCAAGCATGATATTGCCCTGGATCTCATCCATGGGCACATGGCCCGGCCCTTCCACCATCATCTGGCAGCCTGCGTCCCGGCCGATCTCGGCAAGCTCGCAGTTGACCACCATCTCGGCCACCTGGGCCCGGTCGTGGCTGTCATGGATAGCCCCGGCCCGGATGCCGTTTCCAAGGGAGAGCACGGCGTCATATTTTTTCACGATCCCGCATACCCGGTCAAATTGCTCGTATAAGGGATTTTCCCTGCCGGTTTTCTCCATCCAGGCCACCATGAACGTGCCCCCCTTGGAGGCCAGGCCGCCATAGCGGAATTTCTGCCTGCGCAGCCGCTCGATGGTGTAGCGGTTGACCCCGCAGTGGATGGCCATGAAACTCAGGCCGTCTGAAAGCTGTTTTTCAATGAGGTCAAACAGGTACTCGGGATCCATACGCGTGGGATCACCGGTTTTGCGGATGCTATCGTGAAAAGCCTGGTACAGGGGCACGTTTCCAACCGGCAGGCTCGTGCTGTCGATTACCGCCCGGCGCACGGCGTGGAGATCGCCTGCAGCAGACAGCTCCATGAGGGTGTCTGCGCCTTCTGCTTCGGCAACCCGGGCTTTTTTCACCTCCAGGGCGATATCACAGATATCCGAGGATGTGCCGATGGAAGCATTGACCTTGGTACGAAGACCAGTGCCGATGCCCACCACCTTCTGGCCGGGCCGGGCGGGATTGTTGGGAATCACGATCCGGCCGGCTGCCACCTGACGAACAATCTGGTCCACGGCCATGTTTTCGTCTTCGGCCACCCGCTGCATCAGGGCGGTGACCCGGTTTTGCCTGGCCAGTTCAAGCTGGGTTTCCATGTTTTTCTCCTTTTTTGAACAATTTCAAGTGTTAAGGAAGCCCTGCGATCAAAGTCTATTTTTTTGTTCCTGACCGTAACCCCGGCCAAATAAAAAAAGGGCTCCGACCGGAGGTTTTCCTCCCGTCGGAACCCTTTGCCATCGGATTCCGATATCGCCTGTTGCAGACACGTCTTCTGGCTTGCCGGATATCACCCGTCTTTCTGGCCTTCCCGCAGGGGATTTAAGCCTGCAGTGGCCGTATCATTGATGCTCAAAGACGGTATTTCCGGTTACAGCGCCGGGTGCGCCGCGGATTTGCACCGCGTTCCGTTTGCCTGAACCGCAACATTTGCTGCTTCTGATTTTCGAACCACTTTTAACCCTTTTTGCCGCAGGTGTCAAGCCCCGGCATTTTGGCAGCACGGCCGGAACAAACCCTTCAAATGTTCTGAATGCGCTGACAATTTAATCTTTAAATTTTTTTTCAATTTAAAATATTTTTTTGCTTGACAAAAAGACAAATTTATAAATACAGATCATGATAAAAGTACGCAAAAAACTCTCTTATATAAAATCAAAGCGCTTTTAAAATAAATAAAAAGCACAAGTATATATACTTTGACTTGCATCCGTAAACCCCAAAAACCGTATCAGGATCCAGCCCTGCCCGGAAAATACAGGGCATGCACAATACAGTCAACAGCAAGGTATGCATACCCGGAGTACACCTCTGCCAGGACAGCTTGTTTGCCGGAAAATATAATGTTTGTACTTTGAAAGATGCCTTTTTTGCTATACGAACCGGATGAATTCGATCTTCTTTAATACCAAAGAATCGGACACAAGCGGGGAGGCAATGTCACATATATCTGAGAGGCAGAATACCGGTTTAAGTGCGCTAATCACTATCGCGCGCCTTCACCGGGTGGCTGCTGACCCGGCGCAGCTTCAGCACCAGTTCGGCCGCATGCACGGCGTCTTTAATGAAAAAGACATCATCAGGGCGGCCCGTCATATCCAGTTAACAGCGCGAAGCTTTACCGCGGACTGGGACAAACTGCAAAAAATCGCGCTTCCCGCCATAATCAAGTCCTGTGACAACGAGTTTCTCCTTCTTGCCAAAATCAATGAGGAAAAGGCCCTTGTCCACCACACCGGCGAACCCGGCCCGAAGCTTATGCCAAAAGCGGAATTTCTTTCTGTCTGGTCCGAACGCGTCATCCTGGTGACAAAGCGCTCGTTTCTGCCTGCAAAAAACAGCAGGTTCGATATAAGCTGGTTCATACCGGCCATTTTGAAATACAAGCACCTGCTCCGGGACGTGATCATCGCCTCTTTTTTCATTCAGGTTTTTGCCCTGATCACGCCCATGTTCTTCCAGGTCATGATTGATAAGGTACTGGTGCACAAAGGCCTGACTACCTTGGATGTTCTTGCCTTCGGCCTGATCGTGATCTCGATTTTCGACGTGCTGTTAAACGGTTTGAGAAATTATGTTTTCACACATACCACCAACCGGGTGGACGTAACCCTGGGGTCCCAGCTCTTCGATCATCTCGTTCATCTGCCCATTGCTTATTTCATGACCCGGCAAGTAGGAAACACCGTGGCCCGGGTGCGGGAAATGGACACCATACGCAATTTCATCACCAGTTCTGCCCTGACACTGGTCATTGACCTGTTTTTCACCATCGTGTTTTTCGTGGTGATGTACTTCTACAGTCCCACCCTGACGTGGATCGTCATGGGCTCCATTCCTTTTTACATTGCCCTGTCGGTCTACATCACCCCCATACTCCGGCGCAGGCTTGATGAAAAATTCAAGCGGGGCGCCGAGAATCAGGCTTTTCTGACCGAATCGATCCACGGTATTGAAACGGTAAAAGCCATGGCCGTGGAACCGCAAATGCAACGCCGCTGGGAAGACAATCTCGCAGCTTATGTGGCGGCATCTTTTAAGGCCAACAACCTGGGAAACATCGCCAGCCAGGCCGCCCAGTTCATCAACAAGATCGTCACCGTTTTGATTCTCTGGGTGGGCGCCTCCCTGGTCATGACCAACAAGCTGAGCATCGGCCAGCTTATTGCCTTTAACATGATTGCCGGCCGGATCAGCGGTCCCATTTTAAAAATCGTGCAGCTCTGGCAGGATTTCCAGCAGGCCGGCATTTCCATTCAGCGCCTCGGCGACATACTCAACACCCCCACTGAACCCGGCCACAATCCCAACCGCACCACACTGCCAAAAATCAAAGGTGACATCCGGTTTGACAATATCTCCTTCCGTTACGGCCCGGACCAGCCTTACGTGCTGAACCGGCTCTGCCTTGATGTAAAGGCGGGGGAGGTCATTGGTATTGTCGGCCGGTCCGGATCCGGCAAAAGCACACTGACAAAGCTTATCCAGCGGCTGTATGTACCCGAGGCAGGCCGGGTGATGGTCGACGGCATTGATCTTGCCCAGATGGAGCCTGCCTGGCTGAGACGCCAAATCGGGGTGGTCCTGCAGGAAAGCCGCCTGTTTGACGGATCGGTCAGAGAAAACATTGCCTTTGTGGATCCCGGCCTGCCAATGGATGATGTGGTCAAAGCCGCCAAGGTGGCCGGAGCCCACGAATTCATTGTTGAACTGTCGGAAGGCTACGACACCCGGGTGGGTGAGCAGGGCTCATCTCTTTCCGGCGGCCAGAAACAGCGTATTGCCATCGCCAGGGCCCTGATAACCAATCCCCGTATTCTGATTTTTGATGAAGCCACCAGCGCCCTGGACTACGAGTCCGAGCGTTTTATCCAGGAGAGCATGGGCACCATCTGCGCCGGGCGTACGGTTTTTATTATCGCCCACCGCCTGACCACGGTCCGGCAGGCAGACCGGATTATCGTTGTGAAACAGGGCCGGATCATTGAAACCGGCGATCATGATCAACTCATGGCCGGACAGGGATATTACGCCCGGCTGCACGATCTGCAAAACTCCGTGCCCGCCCTGCGGCCGGACAAAGAAAACAACCCGGCAAAAAAGCACGGCGGCTCCGGCCGGCACTTTAACGCACAAGCTTCTGACAGGGGGTATTGACATGATCGGCCGGCTCAAACCTGCCAAAAACAAAAAAGACGTGCTTTCTTCCAGGGATATCCACGAGTTTCTGCCGGCCGCCCTGGAGGTGGAGAAAACGCCTGCGTCGCCGGTTGGGCGGCTCATCCTGTATGCCATTGTTCTTCTGTTTATCATTGCAATGCTGTGGGCATTTTTCGGAAAGATTGACATTGTCGCCATTGCCGGTGGCAAGGTCCTGCCAAGCGAACGGGTAAAAGTGATACAGCCTGTTGAAGCAGCCAGGATATCGGCGATTCATGTCAGGGATGGCCAACGGGTCACTGCCGGAGATCCCCTGGTCACCCTGGATACCACCATAACCAAAGCCGACGTCCGCAGCCTGACCCGTCAATGGCTTGATGCCAGGGCCCGGGTCCTGCGGCTTGAACAACTGGAAAACTGGCTCCGCGAGGAATCCGCCCCCACGCCTGTCATCAAAACCGACAATTCCTCATTAAGTCAACGGGTCGCCAGGCAAAACGTCCTGTTGCAGCAGGAAGTGGCCGAATACCAGGCGAATCTTGATTCAATTCAAAAGGAATATGCAAGGCTTCAAGCGCAATGGAATACGGCAGAAGCTGAAATCAACAGGGTCCGCAGCATCTTGAACGTGCTCGATGAGCGGGTCAATGCCCTTGATGTCCTGCAGCAGAAAAAAATGGGACCGCGAATGGATTTTCTGGAACTCAAGCAGACCCAGATAGAAATCAGGGAGACCATATCCATTGAAAAATCCAGGCAGCAGGAGCTGGAAGCTGCCATGCAGACAAACCGCACAAACCAAAACGCCCTGAGACATGAGTATTACAAAGATGTTCTAACCAAACTTGAGGAAGCGGAAACCCGGGAATCGACGCTGCGGGAAGAAAAAATCAAGGCCGAGCAGCGAAACCGCCAGTACAATCTTTGCGCCCCCCTGGACGGCACCGTGGAACAACTTGCCGTTCACACCGTCGGCGGGGTGGTCACCCCGGCCCAGGAGCTCATGCTGGTGGTACCCGAAAGCAGCGAAATGGAAGTTGAGGCAATGATTTTGAACAAGGATATCGGGTTTGTACAGGAAGGACAATCCGCCGAAGTCAAGGTGAACACCTTTAATTTCACAAAATACGGTGTTGTGGATGCAGAGCTTGCGGATATATCCGATGACGCCATCCAGGATGAAAACCTCGGGCTGATTTACAAGGCAAGGCTCAAACTCCTGGAAAAAGGCCTGACCGT
>NZ_JAWODO010000092.1:0-10592 GCF_046483245.1 Desulfosalsimonas sp.
ACGAGAATTACGTGGGCCGGCAGGGCAAGGCGGCAACCGATTTGCGTCCGGCGGGAACGGCTGTTATTGACGGAAAACGCGTGGATGTGGTCACGCGGGGCGACTATATTGAAAAGGGATCGGCTGTGACGGTCATTGCCGTGGAAGGCAGCCGTATCGTGGTACGAAAAGATCAATAGTTGATTGTCCGGGGTTTTGTGCCTGCCGGCCCTGGACAACAGCAACCTTTTGAAGGAGGATTTATGCCGGTCGAATTTATCATTCTCGTTATTCTTGTCATTGCCTTAATTGTTTTGCTCTACTTTATCGGATCGGCCATTTCCCTGTGGGTCCAGGCCCTGGTTTCCGGTGCGAGCATCGGGCTTTTCAATATCATTTTCATGCGGCTTCGCAAGATTTCGCCAAAGCTTATCGTCAATGGCAAGATCATGGCGGTCAAGGCCGGGCTGGAAGTCTCCACCAATGACCTGGAATCACATTTTCTGGCCGGCGGTGATGTCATGCGCGTAATCCAGGCCCTGATCGCCGCAGACAAGGCCAACATTGACCTGAAATTCAACCGGGCGGCTGCCATTGATCTGGCGGGTCGAAACGTGCTGGAAGCCGTTCAGATGAGCGTCAATCCCAAGGTTATTGAAACGCCCATGGTAGCGGCCATGGCCAAGGACGGCATCCAGTTGAAAGCCATCTCCCGGGTGACGGTGCGGGCCAACATTGACCGGCTGGTGGGCGGCGCCGGCGAGGAAACCATCCTGGCCCGGGTGGGCGAAGGCATTGTCACCACCATCGGATCCTCGGACAGTCATAAAAACGTTCTGGAAAATCCGGACTCCATTTCCAAGCGCGTTCTGGAAAAGGGCCTGGACGCGGGCACTGCCTATGAGATCCTCTCCATTGATATCGCGGACGTGGACGTGGGCAAAAACATCGGTGCAGAGCTGGAAACCGACCGGGCCGAAGCAGACAAGAAGATCGCCCAGGCCAAGGCTGAAGAGCGCCGGGCCATGGCTTATGCCGCAGAGCAGGAAATGAAGGCCAAGGTCCAGGAGATGCGCGCCAAAGTCGTGGAAAACGAGGCCCAGGTGCCCATTGCCATGGCAGAGGCCCTGCGCGCCGGCAACATTGGAATCATGGACTATTACCGATTTAAAAACATCCAGGCCGACACCCAGATGCGCGACAGCATCGGCGGAAAAGAAGACGACGGCAGCGGCCAGGAAACGGAAACCGAGGAATAAAAAAGGCCGATACCCATGGAACCCCTGATATTTTTTCTGGTGGTGGCTTTCATTATCATCACCAATATTGTCAAGGCCAAAAAAAAGTTTGATAAAGGCGCTTCTGCCCCGCCGGAACAAACCCCTGGTGAAGCAGAGCCGAAAGCTGCGCCTGAGGACAAGGCATCGGCCGGGTGGAAGCGCAATATCCGGGATTTGCTGGCCGAACTCCGGCAGGAGGTTGTTGAGCAGCAGGGAAAAAAGACCCCGGAGCCGGTCCGGCAGCCGGGCCGCGGCACCGGGTGGGAGGACCTGGTCCGTACCGGGCCCGGGGCGGACAAACCGGATTTAAAGAAATCATCCGAGGCCCGGGGGGAAAAACAGGCCGCCGCCCCCCGGCAAAGTCCCCGGCCGGAACGGGGACAAACCCTGATTGAGTCGCGCAGCCGGCAAGGATGGACCCCGGAGGCGCGCATCGGGGAAACAACAAGAAGGCCGCCGGCGCCGCCATTGTACCATGGGGGAAAAAAGGCAGTGAAATCCCGCCGGCCCCATCAGTATAACAGGGATGAGCTGCGCCGGGCCGTGATCTGGTATGAAGTCCTGGGCCCGCCCATGTCCCTGCGGGATCCGGAACGGGAAATGTGGCTGTAGATCCGGGGTCCTGAGTTTCTTTCTTGAAAGGTGTTGCAAAATCGGCTATCTAATATATTTTGAAACTTTTAAGATTCGTTTGTGCGCCATTGGGTGCAAAAATATGAAAATCCAAAAAGTTGCAGAGATTCAGCCATGACAGAAAATCAAGTGACCATCAATGGAAACCGGTTTTCCTTTGAACCCGGGGAAACGATTTTGGATGTGGCCCGGAGAAACAGCATTGATATCCCCACACTTTGCTATCTCAAGGGAGCCACGCCCACCGGGGCATGCCGGATCTGCGTGGTGGAAGTGGAAAACGCCCGCAACCTGCTGCCGGCATGCAGCACCCCGGCACAGGCCGGCATGGTGATCCACTCCGAGTCGCCCGATGTGGTGAAATCGCGAAAGAAAACCATCGAGCTGCTGCTGGCCTCGGGCAACCACAACTGCGCCGTGCGCAAGGTGGACGCATCCGGCAGTTTCGCCGACTTTCAGCTCCAGGTTCAGGACTATGATCACAGCAACCGGCTCTGTCCCGTCTGGGGCGACTGCCAGCTCCAGGACCTGGCCTACAGGTACCAGGTTTCCGGGGATGCTTTTTCCGCCACGCAAACCCAGTATCCCATGGAAACGGTTAACCCGTTTATCGTGCGCGACTTTTCCCGTTGCATCCTTTGCGGCCGTTGCGTACAGGCCTGCAACGAAGTCCAGGTCAACCGTGCCATCAGCTTCGGATATCGCGGCAAGGACGGCAAAATCGTGGCTGCCGGCGACCGGCCCCTGAAGGACTCGGACTGTGTGTTCTGTGGGGAATGTGTTCAGGTATGCCCGGTCGGCGCCTTGGTGGAAAAGGAGGCCAGGTACCGGTGGCGGCCCTGGGAGGTTGAAAAGGTGCGCACCACCTGCAGCTACTGCGGTGTGGGTTGTCAGATGGATTTGCATGTCAAGGACAATACCGTGCTCAAGGTCACCGGCGCAACAGACGTGGCGCCCAATTACGGCAGTCTGTGCGTCAAGGGCCGGTTTGGATACAAGTTCATTGATTCTCCGGAGCGCATCACCAGCCCCCTGATCAAGGAAGACGGTGAGTTCCGCAAAGCCACCTGGGACGAGGCCCTGAACCTGGTGGCCCGTCGGTTCACCGAAACCCGGGATACCCACGGACCCGACAGTATCGGGGTGCTGACCTCGGCGCGGATCACAAACGAGGACAACTACATTGCCCAGAAATTTACCCGGGCGGTGTTGAAAACCAATAACATCGACCATTGCGCCCGTCTCTGACATAGCTCCACAGTGGCCGGTCTGGCCGCAGCATTCGGAAGCGGGGCAATGACAAACACCATCGCAGACGTCGAACAAGCCGATGTCATTTTGATCACAGGTTCCAACACCACGGAAAACCACCCGGTGATATCCGCTTTTGTCAAGCGGGCCGTATCCTTTAAGGATACAAAGCTGATCCTTGTGGATCCCCGTCGGATCAAGATTGCCGAATTTGCCGATCAGTGGCTCCGGCCCAACCTGGGCACGGACGTGGCATGGATCAACGGCCTGATCCACGTGATTATAAAAGAAGACCTTTATGACAAGGAGTTTGTGGAAAACCGCACCCAGGGCTTTGATGCTCTAAAAGAGGCGGTTGCCAAATTCACCCCTGAATATGTCTCTGAGATAACGGGCATTCCCGCCCAGCAGATCATTGAGGCCGCCCGCCTCTATGCCGGCGCGGAGAACGCGGCCATCCTTTACTGCATGGGCATTACCCAGCACATCTCGGGCACCGACAATGTGAAATCTTTGGCCAACCTGGCCATGATCACCGGCAATCTGGGCCGGCCCGGCACCGGGGTCAATCCCCTGCGGGGCCAGAACAATGTCCAGGGCGCCTGTGACATGGGCGGGCTGCCAAACGTGTTTTCCGCCTACCAGCCCGTTACCGTGGCCGACAATGTCTCCAAAATGGAAAAAGCATGGGGGGTTTCCGGCATGTCAGACAAGGCCGGCCTGCCGGTGACGGAAATGATTCCCAAAGCCCATTCCGGAGAGTTAAAGACCCTTTATATCATCGGCGAAAACCCGCTGGTATCGGATCCGGATCTCAATCACGCCGAGGAAAGCCTGGATCATCTGGATTTAATGGTAGTGCAGGACATTTTCATGACCGAAACCGCGCAGAAAGCCCACGTGGTGCTGCCGGCCACCTGCTTTGCGGAAAAAGACGGCACGTTCTCCAACACCGAACGCCGGGTTCAGCGGGTGCGCAAGGCGGTCAATCCCCCGGGGGCGGCCCGGGAGGACTGGTGGATAATCGCGGCCATATCCAAGCGCATGGGCTATGCCATGGATTATGAAAACGCCGGGGAAATTTTTGATGAAATGGCTTCGGTGACGCCTTCCTATGCCGGTCTCAGTTATGCGCGCATCGAACATGAAGGGATTCACTGGCCGTGTCCCAGTCCCGATCACCCGGGAACGCCGATTTTGCACACCCAGTCCTTTCCTGTTGGCAAGGGGGTATTGCATGCCATTGACTATATCCCACCGGCTGAGCAGGTGGACGAGGAATACCCCCTGTACCTGACCACCGGCCGGGTCCTGTACCAGTATCATACCGGCAGCATGACCAGGAAAACCGAGGGCTTAAACGAGCGGGCACCGGAGAGCTTTGTGGAAATCTCGCCTGCGGATGCCGATAAATACGGCCTTGAAGACGGGGACAAGATCCGCATTGCCTCCAGGCGCGGCGAGATCGTGGCAAAAATGACTGTATCGCCAAAGGCGGTGGACGGAACCGTGTTTATCCCGTTTCATTATGCAGAGGCGGCAGCCAACCGGCTGACCAATTCCGCCCTGGATCCGGTTTCCAAAATCCCGGAATACAAGGTCTGTGCGGTCAGGCTGTCCCGGGCGGCATGAAGTCATTGATTTACCAGTTGCTCATGATTTCCTGGCCCTGCCGCCGGGCCAGTTCATCCTGAAGTTCCTGGAACTGGGTGCCGATGGCCCGGAGGGTGTAGTTCATCACGGAATAGCCGATTTCCGGGAATTTTTTAAACAGCTGTTCCAGATCCTGTTTTTTGAGCCGGATGAGCCGGCAGTGCCGGGATGCGCAGTATCCGGACAGGCGGTACTCAAAGGGCGGTACAAAGCAGTGCCATCCATAGGTCTGGGCCGAGGAAATAAAGCTTAGAGGTTCGCACACATCCTTTTGTCTGGACTGCTCTGACTCGCAGATCAGCTGGATTTCGCCTTCCAGCACGATCCAGAGGTTTTCGGCCGACTCTCCGTGCTTGAAGATGGGATCGGATTTTCTGTATTCCACCACTTCGGCTGTATTTTGTATGGCTTCCAGCTGCTGGTCTGTTAAGCCTGTAAACATTTCCACCTGGTCCATGAAATCAAGACTGGTCATTTTATTTGTCTCCCTTGGTCTGGGTTTTTTCGTCAAACAAGGCCGCGTGCGCAACTTTTATGAATTGCTCAGGGGTGCGGCATCGGCTGTTGCCTGCAGGTGTTCAAAACGGGTGCCCACAATCTGGATCATGGCCCTTAGAACCCGGTATCCGGTTTCAGGATTGTCCTTTAAAAAGGCCAGCAATTGTTCACCGCTGATTTTTACCACTTCGCAGGATTCAGAGGAGCAGTAGGCAGACAGTTTGTATTTATAAGGCGGCAGCAGGCTGGACCACCCGATGATGCCGTGAGACGAAAGCGTGGAAATGGTTTGGATCTGTGTTGTTTCCCGGGCCGGCATTTCAAAGCGAAGATCCACCTGCCCGCCGGCAATGGCCCATAAGTGGGCGGCGGCTTCGCCTTCTTTAAACAGGCGCGCGCCTTTTTCAAATTTGGCGATGCCGCTGAAACCGGCAATTTTTTTCAGCTCTTCATTCTCTATGGCGGAAAACGCCTCGGTCTGCCGCAAAACGTCTTGAATCTGGTCTGCCATTTATCATGCCTCCTTGCTGGTCTGCGTGCTGTTGTCCGGTTCCGGCACTTCCACCGTATGGTCGGTTAATACCTCGTTGTTTAAAACATGGCGCTCAAATACCTGCCGGACCTTTTCGGCATTCATTTTTTGGTATACCACCGGGTTCTGTCCGGCCACCGCAACCGTAACGTTGGGTTCGGTCTCGCACACGCCCAGGCAGTCAGAGGCCAGCACATGAATATCATGGCGCCCGCTTTTGCCCAGTTCTTCGATTACGGCGTTCATCACCTGCCTGGCACCGGCGGCAATTCCGCAGTCTCCCATGTGAACCGTGACCCGGACATTGGGCTGCTGATGGCGCAGTGCGGTTTCATGCAGGGTCTTTTCCTTGATCCGTTGTAAGTCCTCGATGGTAATCTTGGCCATTGGCTGTTTCTCCCGGTAATGTATGATGGCGCCGTAAAAAGTTCAATATCTGCGTTACGCGCAATTTCTCAGAATTTCACGTACGGATAAGTACGCTGCATTCTTCGAAATTACGCAAGCCTTGATCTTGAACTTTTTACGGCACCATCTGAAATCAGAGTTTTTACGGTGCCATTAAAACAAGGCACAGGCTTTTTGTTAACTCATTTTATTTTCAATTCAATTAAAATAGAATAAAATCCCCGGGATGTCAAACAGATCCACGGTGTTGGTTATGCGTAAAAAAACGCGTCAACGCCCATCCAGCCAAGAAATCCGGCATACAGAGCCAGCAGAAGGATGCATTCAAACCGGGTAAGGCGCAGCTGGGTGCGCAGCATGATAAACAGAGCAATGGTGGCCACGGCCAGAAGTCCCATGGCCGGGGCGGCCACGGAAAAGTCAATGATGCAGGTGCCGGCAATGAGCACGCCGACGGGAATGGCGATTAACAGGTCAAAGGTGTTGCTGCCCAAAACATTGGCCATGCTCACGACACCGTCTTTCCGGCGGGCGGCCTGGATGCTGACAAAGGCATCCGGAAGGCTCGTGGCAGCGGCAATCACGCTCAGTCCCCAGAAAAAATGCGGAGTGTTGAAAACATCTCCCAGGATGATCACCGATCGCACCAGTCCTTCCACGCCGATTCCGATAAAAGCCAGGCCCAGCACCAGGCGCAGCCAAAGTCTGCCCGCCCCGCCCTGGATCTTTTGGGCATGAAGGCCGTTTTCCCGCTGCTGTATCCGGTATTCCACTGTGTCCTGGTGCTGCAGGAAAATGTAGAGCCCGTAAAATCCCACGGGTAGAAGGGCGAGGGGGCGGGTGATGCTTCCTTCCCACTGGCTGCCGGCCACCGGATAATAGATCAGGGCCAGGGCAAAGCTTAGCATGAGCACGGCCACGCTGATCATGTAAAACAGCCCTTCCTTGTAAATCATTTCCCGGTCTGCTTCCAGTCCCTTGCCCACAAGCCCGGAAACCCCGGGAATGACAAGGATGTTAAACACCGCCGATCCCACCACCGCAGCCACGCCAAGTTCGAACTTGCCGTGGACCAAAGTGGCGATCACTGTGCTGGAAAGCTCGGGAAAACTGGAGCCCACGGCCATGATAATCGATCCCTGGACCACGGCCGGCAGATGGTAATGGGCGGCCAGACGGCCGGCGGCCTTTTCCAGCAGAAAACTGCCGTGCCATACAGCCGCGGTTGCTGCAAGGATTACGAAAATGCAGACAATAACAACCATTAGAAGTGTTTTCCGCACCCGGCAACATGTTTTTCATACCGCCGGAATTCGTCTTCGAAATTGCTGCTTAAAATCTGCTGTCCCATGCAGGCACGGATTTCCTTCATTTTTATGAACTTTCCGGAAGGGATCTTTCCGCTTCTATGCTCTGGTCATCTTCTGCGGCAATCAGGCCATGGGACCGGGCCCTTTCATACCACTGCTTTCTTGCCCACTTCCGCATGTTGGGAATGGTGTCGGTTTCATCAATGATTTCCGTGCCCAGGAGGGTCTCCAGGATGTCTTCCATGGACACCAGTCCGGCAATGCCGCCGTATTCATCCACCACGAGGGCAATATGCTCCCGCCGATCCAGAAGCTGCTCAAACAGGCGAAAGAGGTTAACCGTTTCAGGTACGGCCAGCATGTCCCGGCCCAGCTCGGATACAGCCCTGGTGGCATCCCCGGTGGCCAGGGCCAGCAGCAGATCGTCTTTTAAAATGTATCGGGCAATGGATTTGTTGTCCGGTTCGTACAGGGGAATCCGGGAAACATGAATGCTGGGATAGACCTTGTAGACCTCGTCTATGCGCATGCTTTCCGGCAGAGAAAACATGACCTTGCGCGGGGTCATGATATCAGCGGCCCGGATGGAGCTCAGGCGCATCAGGTTTTTGAGAATCCGGGATTCCTTTTCCAGAAACAGGCCTTCTTCAAATCCCAGATCCGCCAGGGCCCGGATTTCATCCCGTGTGACCGGCGTGATTTTTTTGCCCCTGGAAAACAGGTAGGTAATCATCTGAGACATTTGCACAAGGGGATACAGGACAATGATGAGGCTGCGGAGCAAAAGCACCGTGGGCCGGGTCAGGCTCCGCCAGAAAAGCGCGCCGATGGTCTTGGGAATGATCTCGGATAAAACCAGGATCAGAAAGGTGAGCACCGCGGATGTGGCGCCAACGTATTGGCTGCCGAACACTTCCACGGCCTGGGCGCCCACACCGGCGGCGCCCACTGTATGGGCGATGGTGTTTAAGCTCAAAATGGCGGCCAGGGGGCGGTCAATATCGGTTTTCAGTGTGCGCAGCAGTTTGCCGGTTTTGGGATGAACCTCCTCAAAGGCCGCGGTAAAGCTCGGGGTGATCGACAGCAGGACCGACTCCATGATGGAGCACAGAAATGAGACCCCCAGGGCGATAAACAGGTAAATGAACAGAAGCGTCATTGATTTTCAATTTTTTCGAGGATAAACAGATGGACAAACCGGGGATCCAGATCCGCTGCCGGAACATGG
This sequence comes from Desulfosalsimonas sp., assembly GCF_046483245.1. Lineage (GTDB taxonomy): Bacteria > Desulfobacterota > Desulfobacteria > Desulfobacterales > Desulfosalsimonadaceae > Desulfosalsimonas. The sequence continues at coordinate 8,773 of NZ_JAWODO010000092.1, forward strand.
CCGTATTCTTCGGCAATCCGGAAAAACAGGTTTTCCAGGGCCGCCTCCATGCGCGCGGATATGTCATGGGCGGAAATCCCGCTTTGGGCTGAAAGCCATTGGAGAAAATCGGATTTGGCCGAATCCCGGATCCGGGCTGTTTCCGTGTCTTGTTCCCACAATTGGCTGAAAAAGGGCTGGAACGCATTGACCGGAATCGGCAGCGGTATCCGGGCCAAGCCCAGGCGGTCTTTTGCCCACAGGGTCAGCAGCAGGTTTTCATGGGTGATAAAATACCGCTTTGGCAGGTAATGGGTATTGATTTCCATGCACGAAAGCAGGTGGTCAAAGGCCGTGATTTCGTTTAAGGCGGCTTCGGCCGTCTCGATGTCTTGCATGGTTTCAAATTCCCGGTACATTCGGCCGGTTTGGTAATTGTCAAAAAATTTGGGCCGGGTCAGCAGAAGTCCGCCCACAAAACCCACAAGCCGCTCTCCCCAGAAACTCAGGGCCAGCCGGCGATGTGCGTACCAGGCATCGGCCTTCCATTTCCGGGCCCGGTTCCGCAGATCCACGGCCAGTGCGTAACCGGTTCGGAAGATGTCTGCCAGGCTGTACTTGCTTAAGACCTCTGCGCTTTGTCCAGGTGCCGGCGGTTTTTGGGTCCCGGCCAGCCGGTGCAGGCCCAGGCCGAGGTATGCGGAAACCTTTTCGACCACGTGGCCAAGCTCCTCGCGCTGGCGCACGGGCTGCTGGTCTGCTGCGATCACCTGGTTGCACAGGGCGGCAAATTCCACCTGAAGCTCGTAGACAAGTTGGCTTGATTTGATTTGCCAGAGCGCTGTGCCGAAAATTCCGCTGTCTGAGAGCATGGAACTGTGCTGCACAGGCACCGGCAGGTGAAAGTCCGCATCAGATGCCGTATCCGGTGTCCGGGCCGGGCGTTTGCGCACCGATTCCGGCCGCATGGGGGCATATACGCCAACGGCTTCCTCAAACGGCAGAAAGCCCTTTTCAGCCAGACGCACATTGCGAAACCGCAGGGCTTCTTCCTGGCTTTCGGCCTCCATGACGTTGACACTGCGAAGCAGGGTGGCCTGGTAGGCCTGCAGGTCCTCATCTGCAATGTGGCGAAGAAGCTGGTGTATGAGCTGCTGGCGCTCTTCCCGGTCGTCCTCGTCTTCAATGGCGTTTAAAAACCCCTCCTGGATGCGGACGTAAAAAACCCCGTCATGGGTGAAAAAACCGTCCGGAAAGTCGCCCGGGTCTTCGTCTTCTTCCAGGAGCCGGATTTCAAGGGCTTCATGGAGGTAGTATTCCAACAGGTCATATTTCTCTGATGCGGTCCACTGGTGGAAACGCGGCGGATCTGCCCGGGACAGCAGGCTCATCCAGTGGCCCAGGGCCTGGGTGTTGATCCGGTCCCGGTTCCAGATTTCCAGGGTGCCAACCAGATCGAGCGTGTGCGGCGACATCTGCGTGATGTGGATGGAATGTGTTCCGGCATATTTTGGTCGGTCGGGGCGATAGTTTCGTGTTCCACATGCCGCCTGGTTATCCAAAAAGCTCCAGACCCGCAGGATCCGATTTGAGACCTTCGCCGCTTTGGTGGATGACCATGCTGTCGGCCGGGAAGGACCTGATCAGGGCAAAGGCCTCATCCGGCGTGCCGGTCAGCCATTTCTCGTAGTCATTCGGATCCAGGATCATCGGCATCCGATCGGGATGCGTTTCTTTCGTCAGCGCGTTCGGCGTGGTCGTGACCATAGATGACGTGACTATCTCGCGGTTCTCATCCCCGCCATAATTGCCTTTGAAGACGCGCCAGATGCCGGCCAGAG
>NZ_JAWODO010000127.1:0-9050 GCF_046483245.1 Desulfosalsimonas sp.
ACCCCGTCTTTTAGCTGGGCATCGATTTTTTCCTGGTCCACCAGCTCCGGCAGGGTGAACTGCCGGTAATACTGGCCTGTTTCATATTCCACCAGGATATCGGTTTCGTCCGCGTTTTCAAATGGCTTGATTTCTCCGGTCAGTGTCAGGGTGTTTTCCCGTACGTCAATATTGATATCATCAGTGGCCACCCCCGGCATGTCGGCCATAAGGGTGATGCCGTTTTCGTTTTCAAAAATATCCACTGCCGGGATAAAGACCGGGCCCGGGCGGGTCTGCTCGGCGCCTGCGACTTCCTGTTTTCCTTTAACCTGCATATCCCTGCTCTGTGCTTCATTTGTCATATCACATCCTCCTTTCGGAAAAGATCGGACGATTGTTTTATCCCTTGATCTGAATCTGTTTGGGCCTGGCTTTTTCAGATTTGGGAATGGTCAATGTCAGCACACCGTTGGTGAGCTGCGCTTCGATTTTCTCCCGATCGATGTCGCCCGGAAGACTCAATGCTCTGGAAAACCGGCCGGCTTCGCGTTCCCTTCGGTGGTATTGGGCATTGGGATCGGGTTCGATGGTGCGCTGCCCGGAAATGGTGATGTTTCTGCCGGTGGCCTGGATGTCGAGATCCTCTGCATTTACACCGGGCAACTCCGCGCGCAGGATATAGTTTTCTTTGGTCTCGGTGAGGTTGACCAGGGGAAATACGCCCGCCTGGGGAATCCGATAGCCGGCATCGGCCTGGCCCAGCACCTGGTCAAGATATCTGCGCACCCGGTCCATTTCCTCGAAGGGATTTCTCCAACCAAAATCCGGAAAATCAAGAAATCTTCTGGTGATCATGGCACTTCCCTCCTTTTTTTCATGCATGTTTTTTCAGGCAATAACCCAGCATCCCTGCTAAATGCAGGTATTTATCCATATATATCAGGATGTTGGCCTATAGCCGAATAATAATCACAAACTTTGCGGTGTCAAGACAGGCCAATGCATTTTTCTGTTATAGGAAGGAAAATCACTTTACAAAACTTAACGTTTACGTTACTTTTTAAAAACAGATTTTACTTTTATGATCATTGTATTGTTGCATCCGTTTCCCCGGCGCCCGGGTCCCGGGCGGGCGAGGCATCCTGCCACTGACATAAGGAGGTGAATCTTGGATTTCGATCTTACCACCGAACAGGAAATGATCCGCAAGGAAATCCGCAAATTTGCCGAAAAGCAGATCGGGCCGGTGGCTGCCGAACTCGATGACCAGGAAGCTTTTTCTTCGGAATTGACCCGCAAAATGGGCGATATCGGCCTGTTTGGAATGTTTGTTTCCGAAAAATTCGGCGGGCAGGAGCTTGATTACATCTCCTATATTATTGCAGTGGAGGAAATCGCCCGGGTGGACGGCTCTCAGGCCGCCACGGTGGCCGCCGGAAATTCCCTGGGCATCGGCCCCATCCATTATTTCGGCACCCCGGAGCAAAAAGGCAAATACCTTCCAAAGTTGTGCGCCGGCGAAGCCCTCTGGGGCTTCGGGCTTACCGAACCCACGGCCGGCTCCGATGCCGGCGGAACCCGGACCACTGCGGTGAAAGACGGCAATGAGTGGGTGATCAACGGATCCAAGATTTTTATTACAAACGCTGCCTGCGAAATGTCAATGGGGGTCACGGTCCAGGCCGTGACCGGCCAGCGCGATGACGGGCGCCCGGAATACACCTGTTTTCTCGTGGAGCACGGCACCCGGGGCTTTGTTGCCAAGCCCATGCATAAAAAAATGATGTGGCGGGCTTCCAATACGGCAGAGCTGTATTTTGATGACGTGCGCGTGCCTGCGCAAAACATCCTCGGCCGGCAGGGCGAGGGTTTTCATCAGATGTTAAACACCCTGGACGGCGGGCGGCTCTCCATTGCCGCCATGGGCCTTGGCGGAGCCCAGGGGGCATATGAGGCGGCCCTGAAATATGCAAAGCAGCGGGTCCAGTTCGGAAAACCCATTTCCCGGTTCCAGGCCATCGGGTTTAAACTGGCGGATTCAGCCATGGAAATCGAATGCGCCAGGAACCTTTTGTACAAGGCCTGCTGGCTGAGGGACAAGAACCGGCCGTTTCAGAAGGAGGCGGCCATGGCCAAGCTCTACTGTTCCGAACTCATGGGGCGCGTGGCTGATCATGCCGTGCAGATCCACGGCGGATACGGGCTGATGAAGGAATACAACGTGGAGCGCTTCTACAGGGACCAGAAGCTGCTGGATATCGGCGAGGGCACTTCCGAGGTGCAGCGCCTGGTGATTTCCAGAAACATCGGTTGCTGAAGACCCCGTTGCCGGGGCCTGTGTCCGGACACAAATACAGGAGGATCCAGTCATGGAAAATGAAAATGTCCTTGCAAAAGAAGACCGGGGCCAGGTTCGGATTCTGACCCTGAATCGTCCCGACATGATGAATGCGGTCAATTTTGCCATGCTCCGGGCCCTGAAGTCCGAAATCGAGGCCCTGCGCTTTGATCCGGATATCCGGGTCGTTATCATCACCGGTGCCGGAGAAAAAGCTTTCTGCGCGGGTGCGGATTTAAAGGAACGCGCCACCCTCACAGACATCCAGGTAAAGGAATTTATCTACACCATCCGCAACCTGCTAAGCGATATTGAATCGCTGAACAAGCCGGTGATCTCAGCGGTAAACGGCATCGCCCTGGGCGGGGGGACCGAGATTGCCCTGGCCAGCGATTTGCGCATTGCCTCCATGAACGCCTCCATGGGGCTGACCGAAACCCGGCTGGCCATCATTCCCGGCGGCGGCGGCACTCAGCGGCTGCCCCGGCTTGTGGGACGGGGCAAGGCAAAGGAACTGATTTTCACCGGCCGCCGGGTGAATGCCCAGGAGGCCCTGGATATCAGCATGGTCAACAGAATCTGCGAGCCGGAACTACTCATTGATGAGGCACTGAAAATGGCCGAGATGATTTGCGAAACCGGCCCCATTGCCATTGAACAGGCCAAGTTCGCCATTGATGCAGGCATGGAAACGGATCTGAAAACCGGCCTTGCCATTGAATCCAATGCCTACTGGATTACCATTCCCACCCAGGACCGCTTAGAGGGCCTGGCCGCATTCCGGGAAAAGCGCAAACCCGTGTACAAAGGCAAATAGGAGACCCATCCCATGACAGAAGCCATGACTGAAAACCGGCAGCACTGGTTAAACGAGGAGGCAAAGCTCGATGAACGCGTCAATGAGGCTTTGTGGCCCGGCGGGCAGGAGGCCGTGGACCGCTTGGCCAAGCAGGGCAAAAAACCCGTGCGCGAGCTCATTGATCAGTTGATCGACCCGGGCACCCAATTTTTTGAGCTCTCCCGCATTGCCGGATTCGGGATGAATTACCCGGGGGTCGAGGATGTGCCCTGCGCCGGGGTGGTTACGGGCCTTGGAAAAATCTACGGCAACTGGACCATGATCTTTGCCAACGACAGCCGGGTCAAGGCCGGGACCTATTTCCCCATAACCCTGAAAAAGCACATGCGCGCCCAGGCCATTGCGGAAAAAAACGGGCTCAACTGTGTCTATATCGCTGATTCCGGAGGGGCGTTTCTGCCCATGCAGGCCGATGTGTTCCCGGATGACCAGCATTTCGGCTCCATGTTTTACAACATGGCCCGGATGTCGGCCATGGGATTGAAACAGGTGACCCTGAGCACCGGCGGCAATACCGCGGGCGGGGCCTATATCGTGTTTATGGCCTGCGAGGCCGTGATGATCGACAAAATGTCCTATTCCTTTCTGGGCGGACCGCCCCTGGTGAAAATGGCCACCGGAGAGGAGATTTCCGCGGAAGACCTGGGCGGTGCAAGGGTTCACACCCATGTATCGGGCGGGGCGGATCATTTCTGCAAAAACCAGGACGAAGCCATTGAGAAGGTGCGGGAGGTTTTGTCCCTGGAGCCTTTGCAGACCTGTCATCTCCAGCGTTTTGAGGAAAGCCCGCCTTTATATCCCGTGGAGCGGATCTATGACATCCTGCCGGCCCTGGGCAGCCAGGCCATTGATACCCGGGCCGTGATCGAAACCATGGCCGACGACAGCCATTTTATTGAATACAAGGCCCATTACGCCCCTGGCCGGGGCGATAACATCCTTGCCGGCAAGGTCCGGATCAAGGGCTATCCCATGGGCGTGATCGCCTCCAATCGCATCGGAATCATATTCGAGGAAGCCGCCCGCAAGGCCGCGGAATGGATAGTGCGCTGCTCCCATGAAAAGATCCCCGTTTTGTTTGTCCAGGGCTCACCCGGCTACATGGTGGGATCTGATGCCGAGCACAACGGCATCGGAAAATACGGGGCCGACATGGTAAGGGCCGTGTCCTGCGCTCAGGTGCCCAGAATTCAGCTGGTCATCGGCCAGGACAACGGTGCGGCCAACTACGGCATGTGCGGAAGAGCGTACCGGCCCACGTTTCTGTTTAACACCATGCGGGGCAGGACTTCGGTGATGAGCGGGAGGAGCGCCGGCGGGGTGCTGCTTTCCATTGAGGACAGAAAGCGACAGGCCCAGGGCCGGCCCATGACCGACGAGGAGCGCGATGCATTTTACAAAAAAATGGTGGAAAAATACGACGGAGAGGCCCATCCGTTTTTCTGCGGGGCCCGGCTGTTAAACGACCGGACCCTGAAATTTACCGAAATCCGGGATTGGCTGGCCATGGCCGCAGAGGTCAGCACCCTGCAGCCCATTGGCGAGCCGGGTTTCGGCAATTTCCGCTTTTAAACACGCAACATTGAACATTGAACCTTGAACCAACACGGGGGGATTTATGACGGAATATGATTTCTGGAAAATTTTTCCGCGCATGCCCGAAAAAGTCACCATTGGCGATATTACGGTTCGCGACGGTTTTCAGCACCTGGAAAAGTTTATTTCCACCCGGGCCAAGATCTTTTACGCGGAAGAAATGATTTTTGCCGGCTGCCGCAACATCGAGGTCACCAACCTGGGAAACCCCTACCTGCTGCCCCAGTTCTCGGATGCAGAAGAGGTGCTGGGCTATCTTCGGGCAGAGCGGTTTAAAAAGCGCTGCGCCAAAAGGGGAGTCAACCCGGATGATGTCTGCATCACGGCTGTGACCATCCGGGAACCAGCGGTGGACCGGGCCATTGATCTAAAGCAGAAGGGTATCGGCCCGGACCGGGTGCTGATGATGGTTTCCACAGAAGAGGAGCATCATTTTGCCAATTCCGGCGTCACGCTTCCCATGTACTGGAAGGAGGCCGAGCGGTGCATCAAAAAATGCACGGATGCGGGAATCAAGATGTGCGGCACCGTGAGCACCATCTGGGGCAGCCCCATTGCCGGGGCCACGGAATTAAAGGATGCAGTGGAGTTTACCAAGCGATGGCTGGAAATCGGGGCCGCAGATATCGAGCATGCAGATCATGACGGAAGCGCTTCAGCCCCTGATGTATACCGCTATTTTTCCATGATCCTCGACGAAATACCGAACACGGATCTGCACCTCGCCCATTTCCATGAAACCAAGCGCGTTGCCGCAGCCTCCATTCTGGCGGCCCTGCAGGCGGGCATCACCCAGTTTGAAGCCACCCTTGGCGGCATGGGCGGCCAGCCGGCCAATTTTTTGGATGATTGCCCGGTGCCGGGAACCGGGGAATATTATTACGAGGACCCGCGCTATGTGGGATTAAACTGCCTGGAGGACATGCTGGTGCAGATCGATGAGATGGGCATTGCCCACGGATACGACGTGGACCGGGTGCTCTGGCTGGGCCGCCAAATGGAACGGACAGCGGGTCACAGGCTGCGCAGCGAGGCGGTGATCAACGGCCGCACATTAAAGGAGGGGCATATGAAGTTTGCCCGGCCGGGCTTAAAACAGCTTAAGCAAAAGCAGGGGGAAAACCCGGACCAGCTGTTGCCCGCAGAATGGGGAGATCAGGCCGTGCTGCCGGAAAAGCACAGGCCGGCTTAAACTGAGCGTTTCAAATTGTTAAAATTTTTATTTCTCTATTATTTTAAAGGCGTTAAGTTTGATAAGCCTGTAAAAATTCTTTTTTACAGACAGTGTTAAGTTTTAAATGATTAAGTGTTAAGTAAAATCAAGAAGTTATTTTTTTATTATTTGTCGGTTATAGAAACCATTAAGTTTGTTTTTACCTTCAAAAATTTGCCATTAAAAGGGGGGCCGAAGATGTCAAAACTACTTTGGCAGCCAACTGAACAACGAATCCGGCAGACCCGCATGTACCGGTTTATGACCTATGTCAACGAGCGGTACAACAAGGATTTTTCCTGTTATGACCATTTGTACCAGTGGTCTGTCACAGAGATTGCCGATTTCTGGGCAGCGGTCTGGGATTTCATGGAGATCCGGGCATCTGTGCCCTATGATCAGGTCATCGACGATGCGGCCAAAATGCCCGGGGCCAAATGGTTTGGCGGCGCCCGGCTCAATTTTGCGGAAAATCTGCTGCGATATCGCGATGACAAAACCGCCCTGGTTTTCCAGGGTGAAGACCGGGCCCCGGTGTACTGGAGCTATGCCCGGGTCTATGAAGAAGCCGCGCGCCTGGCCGCATCCATGAAGGAACTGGGCGTGGGTCCGGGCCACCGGGTGGCCGGGTATATGCCCAACATGGCTGAAACCGTCATTGCCATGCTGGCGGCCGTGAGCCTGGGGGCAACCTGGTCTTCGTGCTCTCCGGATTTTGGCATCAAGGGCGTGCTCGATCGGTTCGGCCAGATTGAGCCCACTGTGTTGTTTGCCGCTGACGGCTATTTTTTCAAGGGCAAGCGCATCGACACCATCTCCCGCCTGGAAGAAATTGCCAGGCAAATCCCGTCGGTCAAACGATTTGTGGTTGTGCCCTATACCATGGAAAACCCTGACATTTCGGGTATCAAAAACGCCGTGATGTATCCGGATTTTCGATTCGGCGGGCCGGCACCGGACATGGAATTTGCGCAATTGCCGACCGATCACCCTCTTTATATCATGTATTCTTCCGGCACCACCGGTCTTCCCAAGTGCATGGTCCAGGGGGCCGCGGGAATCCTGGTCAACCAGTTAAAGGAAATGGTGCTGCACACGGATGTGGGGCGAGGGGACACGGTTTTTTATTTCACCACCTGCGGGTGGATGATGTGGAACTGGCTTGTCAGTGCCCTGGCCACGGGCGCCACCATTGTGCTCTATGACGGCAATCCGTTTTACCCGGGTCCGGAAGCCTTGTGGAAAATGGCAGAAGATCAAAAAATCAGCGTTTTCGGAACCAGCGCCGGATATCTGGGGGCCTTGGAAAACTCCGGGCTGCGGCCGGGCGACCGGTTTGACCTGAGCCATTTGCGGGCGGTTTTGTCCACCGGCTCGCCCTTGTCCGAGGAAGGCTTTGAGTTTGTTTATGACGCCATCAAAAGTGATCTGCAGCTGGCCTCCATTTCAGGTGGTACGGATTTAAACGGCTGCTTTGCCCTGGGCAATCCCATGGGCCCGGTCTACGCCGGTGAATTGCAATGCCGGGGTCTTGGCATGAAAGTGGAAGCCTATGATGAACAGGGTCAGCCGGTTACGGGGCGGCAGGCAGAACTGGTGTGCACCGCGCCATTTCCGTCCATGCCCCTGTATTTCTGGAATGATCCGGACAACAAGAAATATTTGTCCGCCTATTTTGATGTCTATCCCGGGGTATGGCGGCACGGAGACTATATTGAGATCAACGAGCGCGGCGGAGTCAGGATTTACGGCCGGTCTGATGCCACATTAAACCCCGGCGGCGTACGCATTGGCACGGCTGAGATCTACCGCCGGGTCAATGATTTTGCCGAGGTCGAAGACAGCCTGGTGGTGGGCCAGAACTGGAAGGGCGACGAGCGGGTGGTGCTGTTTGTCAAACCGATCCAGGGCTGTACCGTGGATGAGGATCTGAAAGACCGGATTAAAAAGAGTCTGCGGCAGAATGCCTCGCCCCGCCACGTGCCGGCCAAAATTCTGGAAGTGCCGGATATTCCCTATACACTTAACATGAAAAAAGTGGAGCTGGCGGTTAAAAACATCATTGAAAACAAACCCGTGAGCAACCGGGACGCACTTTTAAACCCGGATGTACTCGATTTTTATGCCAACCTCAAGCAAGTATACGAGGAGTAGAAAATCACCATGACACAAAAAAATCAAACAGCGGCGTTTTCCTCCATTGAAGAGATGTCTGAATCCGATCTGGGCCGGTATATGGTCACCATGATGCACCGCATGGTCATGCACCACGTGCTTTGGTTCTCCGAGGTCAAGCACCAGATGGGCTTTGAACAGGCCATGGAAATGCTGAATCAGGCCTTTGAAACAAGTTTTCAGATTCAGCTCAAACGTCTTTCCAAGGTTCTGGATTTTGAAATCAGAGACGGCCTGCCTGCGCCTCTGCTCGATCTTTCAGCAGAAAAAAAGGCTGAATTCATTGGCGCGCTGTGCGCCAATTGGCTGGTCAATGACGGGGTCTGGTTTCAGACCGTGGAGCAGACGCACGGCATGAACGAAGCCAAGCGGTGCAATGACTCCTGCTGGACTCATTTTTCTCCGGTGGAAGCCGGCCTGATCCGCCGTTTTCTGGGGCTTTCAAAAAAACCCGGCCTGGAGGGACTCAAAAAGGCCCTTGGATTTCGCATGTATGCCAATATCAACACACAATCCATTATTGACGAAGGACCCAACAGTTTTGTGTTCCAGATGAATGAATGCCGGGTCCAGGTGGCCAGAAAGCGCAAGAACCTGGCCGATTATCCCTGCAAATCCGCCGGGTTGGTGGAATACAGCTATTTTGGCGCCGCCATTGATCCCCGCATCCGCACCGAGTGCATCGGATGTCCGCCTGACGAGCACCCCGAAGAATGGTATTGCGCCTGGCGCTTTTCCATGGCAGAAGAATAATGATCGATGCCCCTGCGGGCAAACAAGACATTTGAATGCAAGCGGAAAACGCGGCCCATGGAAAAGAAAAAGGAAATGGTGTTTATCACCGTTATCGGCGAGGACAAAAAAGGAATCGTGGCCACGGTGGCCAC
>NZ_JAWODO010000073.1:0-11282 GCF_046483245.1 Desulfosalsimonas sp.
TCCACCACCCGGATATTTTCCTGCTGAATCATTTCCAGTACGTCTTTTGCCTGCTTCATTTTCTGTTTCCTCCTCGAATTTTTGATGAATAAACTGCTTTAAACGCCAACAAATGTAAATCCTGTTTTTTTATATGGCCTCGTTGTCCGCCTCGCCGGTACGCACCCGGAGCACCCCTTCCAGGGGGATCACAAAAATCTTGCCGTCACCGATCTTTCCGGTGTTGGCCGCAGAACGCACCGTATCGATCACCTCCTGGGCCCGGTCTGCGGGCACCACGATTTCAAGCTTGATCTTGGGCATGAAATCCACGAGATACTCCGCGCCCCGGTAAATCTCCTTGTGGCCTTTCTGGCGGCCGTAGCCCTTGACCTCGGTGATGGTCATGCCCTGGATACCGATGTCATTTAATGCCTGTCTGACATCGTCGAGTTTAAACGGCTTGATGATGGCTTCTATTTTTTTCATGGTTTATCCTCCTGCTGCAAGGTTGACTTGGCAAAAAATTCTATTTTTATCTTTTTACGAAATTTCCTTAACCGGCAATTTCAAAGGCCCGCTCACCGTGGATGGCATTGTCGAGCCCGGTGATCTCGCTGTCTGCTTCCACGCGAAGTCCCCTTGTGACAGCCCGGGTGACCATGACCACCACAAAGGTGGCAGCGGCTGAAAAGGCGATGGTGGCCACGATGGAAACCACCTGGATGACCACCTGCATGGGGTTGCCGTATAACAGACCGGCTGCGCCCTCTGTAATGGCCGGGTTGGCAAATATGCCGGTTGCAAGGGCACCCCACATACCGCAGACGCCGTGAACCCCGAAGGCGTCCAGGGAATCGTCATATCCGAGCTTCTGCTTGAGCCTGGCCACACTGTAGAAACCCAGCATCCCGGCCACGGCCCCGATCACCAGGGCTGCGGGCAGATTTACATATCCGGCTGCCGGAGTGATGGCAACAAGACCGGCCACGACGCCCGAGGCAATGCCGAGCACGGTGGGCCGGTCTTTGGCAAACCATTCGGCAAACATCCAGGCAAGGGCCCCCATGGCCGCGGATGTGTTGGTCACCATGAAGGCCGAGGCGGCCACCCCGTCTGCAGCCAGCTGACTGCCGGCGTTAAACCCGAACCACCCGAACCACAAAAGGGCTGCGCCCAGGGCCGTTAGTGTAATGCTGGAGGGAAACATGGCCTCTTTGCCGTAGCCCAGCCGCTTGCCCACCATCATGGAAAGCACCAGCCCGGCAACTCCTGCATTGATATGCACCACGTTTCCCCCTGCAAAGTCCAGGGCGCCCATGGCATGCATCCAGCCGCCGCCCCATACCCAGTGGGCCACGGGGCTGTAGACCACGGTCAGCCAGAGCACGGTAAACACAATCCAGGCTGAAAACTTCATCCTGTCCACGATAGCACCGAGCACCAGGGACACGGTGATTGCGGCAAACGTCATCTGGAAGACCACAAACACCAGTGTGGGGATGGTGCCAGAGATACTCTCCGGGCCGATGCCGGCCAAAAACAGATAATCAAGCCCGCCCACGATTTTGCCCACGCTTGGGCCGAAGGCCAGGCTGTAGCCCCACACCACCCAAATCACGCTGGCCAGGCAGTAGGCCACAAAGGTCATGGCCAGGGTATTGAGCAGATTTTTATACCTTGACATGCCGCCGTAAAAAAGCGCCAAGCCGGCCGGGGTCATCATCATCACCAGGGCCGTAGCCACAATGACCCAGGCCGTGTCCCCGCTGTCAACCTGCTGGCCTGCAAATGCCGGGGCAGCGGATAACAGCAGCAGAAGCAATGCATTTAGAACCTTTTTCATAGTTTTCGCTCCGTTAACAAAATTGTAGAAAGGATCGGTCGGATACAGACGAATTCAAGACAACACTGAAAGCACCTGCCGCCGGATGTCTTGCACCTGGCCGGCATCCTCCACTTTGTTGCCCTGGTCGTCGCGGACATAAAAGACATCCACGACCTGATCAACCTTGGTTGCAATCTTTGCAACCCATATATCCAGACCACTTCTGGTCAGCGCATCCGTAATCCGGTACAAAAGACCGGGAAAATCATAGGCAAAAACTTCAACAATGGTGTAGAAACTGGAACTGTCGTTATCAATCACCACCCGGTTGGGCCGGCCGGAGACTTCCTGCTTTGCCGCCCGCACCGGCTTTTGCGTCAAAGCCGCACCCAAATCAAGCCGGCCGGCAAGAGCGGCCTCCAGATCCCGTCCGGCCCGCTGCCAGCGCTCGGCCTCAAAGATTTCATCCGGCGGCGGGGTGACGGTGAAAATATCTAAGGCCACATTGTTTTTCCAGGTAAAGACCTGGGCATTTAAGACATCAATACCGCTTAGGGTAAAAACCCCTGAAATTTTGGAAAACAAACCGGGCCGGTCCTTGGCGCACACCACCACGGTTCGGGTATTGGAGGCCTCATCCGGGGTGATCTCCCATACATATTCATTGGTTTGCAGCTGCCGGTAAAGATTTAGATGGGACACGACATCCCGGGCCTCGGTATAGAGCAGATACCTGGGCGAAAGAATATTGAGCAAAGACGCCACATCCGTGTCCGGAAAATCCACGGCCTGGCGCACGTAGTTTTTTTTCTTCTCCACCCGGCGCACCGCGCCCGTGGTGGCAAGCTCGCCTTTTTCCAGTATCCGCAGAATCTTTAGAAAAAAATCGCGCACCAGGGTGGCGGTCCAGTCGTTCCAGGCCTTTGGACCCGTGGCCATGGAATCGGCCACGGTCAGCAGGTAAAGCATTTTCAGACGATTGACATGGCCGATCTGCCGGGCCGTTCGGATGGCGGTTTCCTCGTCGTGAATATCTCGCCGGCTGGCGGTTTTGACCAGCAGCAGGTGATTTTCAATCAGAAAACAGATCAACTCCACTTCCCTGGGACCGTAGCCCATGCCGGCCACGATGTCTTTGGCCATTTGCGCTCCGGTAATGGAGTGCTTTCCCTCGGCCCCGGCTTTTCCGATATCATGGAGCAGGGCTGCCAAAAGCAACAGATGCTTGCGCTTTAAGCCGTTGTAGACCTTGATGCACAAAGGATCCACCCCATCGGGCGGGCTGTCGCCAAAGGACTTGATAAAATACACCGTGCGCAGGCTGTGACGGTCCACGGGATACAAATGATAGGCGTCAAACTGGATCCGGTCCACGATTCCCGCAAACTCGGGAATCAGCCGTACCAGAAACCCGGTTTCCAGCATCTGATCCAAAATATTGACCGGTCTTGCCGGAGTGAGCAGAATATTTTCAAACGCCCGGCGAACCGTGGAATCGGCCCGGAATTTGTCGTCTGCCAGGTACCCGAACTCCCGCACCAGGCGCCCGGCCTCCCGGGTCAGGGGCATGCGAAGCCGGGCGCTGGCCTCAAAAATCTGGATCAGCAGCTCCGGGGACTTGACAATCCGGCTCGAGGACTTGAAATCCAGCCCCCCGCGGTTGATTTCAATGCCGGGGATTTCCGGGTGCCGGCGGAATCCAAAACTGCGGCGGGATGGCTTTTCAAACCCAAGCTCAAACAAAAACAGCAGCAGCTGTTTTTTGACATATCCCATTTTTGCGTGCAGCTCGCTCATGAGCCGCTCAACCGGCATTTGCCCGTCTTTTTCCACAAGGCCCATTTCCTCGGCCAGCCTGAGCTGGTAATTGAAATAGAGCTGATCGCATTTGCGGCCGGTAAAGTAATGAAGCCGATTTCGCACCTTCCATATAAATTCTATGGCGCGGACCAGGTTTTCATATTCGCCGCTGGAAATCGCCCCGTGATATTCCAGATCGCGCAATTCCTTCAAATCAAACCTGATCCGGCCGATCCAACGCATGGTATGATAATCGCGCAGCCCGCCGGCGCCCTCCTTTAAGTTGGGCTCCAGCAGAAAAGCTGAATCCCCGTAATGATCATGGCGCTGGCGGTTGCGGTCCACCAGGGAACGGATGATCTTATGCGGGGCCCGGCAAAGCATCCGGTCTCGCACCTGGGCGGTCAAGTCCGCGTATACGGATGAAATGCCGCATAAAAACCGGGCATCAAGCACTGCGGTGAGCACTTCCAAATCCTCCTTGGCCATTTTCAGGCATTCGCGCAGGGAGCGGATGGCATAGCCCACGTCCAGACCTATGTCCCAAAGGGGATAAACGTATTCCCTGACCAGTTCCTCGGCTTCTGCGGGCACGGACTTTTCAAACAAAAGGAGCAGATCCACGTCTGAAAACACGCATTGCTCGGCACGGCCGTATCCGCCCAGGGCAATGACCGCATACGGGTTGCGGTTGATGGCCAGCTGCGGTCCCACCCGGCTGGCGGCAAAGCACTGCCGGAAATAGGCGTCAAACAGCTCGGCATGGGCGCGGATAAACTCAGACGGCTCCCATTCCATGGCTGATGCAAACAGATCCTGCCGGGCCTGTTTTAAAACCGCCGCCGGATCGGATGCCTGTTTTTTTTCTGTGTATGCTGTCAAAACTTTTCCTCCGTTTGCTTTTATAAAGCAACTTACATGCCATCTGCGGAAATCAAGCAAATAAACTTTTAAAATCAAACAGTTATACATAAAACAATTTTCAGGGCTAAGAGCAAACCAATACAAAATTGTCAACTGATCTTACATTTTTGTAAATTCAAATTTCTCTGTCTGTCTTAAAGAAGTATACAAGGGATAAAATGAAAAGCAACAGGGATTCAGGCAAAAACACACGGGGTGGGCTGCAGAGCGCATATGCGGGTGCAAGGGGCTACAGGTTGTTGAGTTTTTCAAACAGCTTCTTTTTACCGCTGACCCCCATTTTTTCATAAACACGGTGCATATAGGTTTTTACCGTGGATTCGGAAAGCTCCAGCTCCAGGGCGGTCTGGCGGTAAGTTTTTCCGGCCAGCACTTTTTTGAGCACCAGATATTCCCGCTCTGATAAAAGCATCCGGAGATACCTGGGCATCTTTTTTTCAACTTCATCCTCACCGGCTGCAGCATCCGGACGATTCCTGCTTGCGGCCGGAACCGGCGCCGCCGTCCCTGCATCAGCAACCGCAGGCTGCCCGGGCTTTGATTCTGCCAGGCCTGGGGTTTCAGCCGGACCAGCGCCGGGAATATATCCGTAGCGGCCGAGAAAATAAAGAACCAGCACAGAAAGGTTGAGCACAAAATGGCCTGTCATGACAATGGCTTCTGTCATGCCTGCAAAATGGCGCCCCATGAGCTCACCAGCGGCAATCCCGGTACAGACCACAGCCAGGCCGATGCCAAAGGCGCGCACCGGATCGGCCAGATCCAGCAGAACCGCAATCAATACCAGATCCACCATACCGGTTGCCGCCTGGAGGGCAAACATGCCGGCGTTGACCGGAATCGAACCCGAACCGGTCTGCATGATGGTAAAAGCCGCCATGCCCAGCACCACCCCGCTTATCAGGGCCAGATCCCGGTTGATGCGAGTGAGCCGGTATGCACCAAAAACGGCTGCAGCGTAAAAAAGCATCTCAAAGCCCGGCAATGCTGCCTGCTGGTGATAGGCCGGCATCACGATGACATACATCAGCCCGCATATCACTTTAAACAACAGGATAAACGGCAGGTAGTGCCACGGAGCGGTTTCATCCGGCATTTCCATGGATTCCGGATCAGGCAGGCGGGCAGCAAGCACGGGTATGGCAAGTAAACACACAGCCACTGCCGCAAAAAGCCAAAAACTGTTTAACGGCCACAGCAAAACCGGCAAAACCAAAAGGTTGCCAGTTACAAGGCCCACGGCTGCGCACAACAGGGGCCGGGGGCTTTGACAAAGGGTCACACATGCCGCAATTGCCACCACGGCACCGCTTGCGCCCATACAGGCCAGAACCCAGTTCCCTGCAGAGGGTTTGAAAAAAAGCAGCAAGGTCAGCACAGCAGTAGCCAGGCACCCGGCCGACACCAGCCGGGAAAACGTCTGCCGGGGACAGAAAAGTCCAAGCACCAGCAATGTCGCCACATGGATGGGCAGAAAGGCCGCAGAGGCGTTAACCACACCCGCAGCCCCGGCAAGGGGGCCGTCCATGGGCACGGAAACCAGCCAGAACACAAAAGCGGCAAAGCACAATACCGGATATGTATACAGGAATTTTTCTGTCATCTCTTTTTTTTATCGGATCTTTTTCGGGCGGAGTTTACAAAAAGACGACAAAAAAAGCAAAAAAAACAGGAAAGTTTACAAAACAGCGACTTGATAAAATAATGGGTTCCTGTTTCTCTAACTTTTCTGAAAATGCGGTTACCCGGGGGATTGGAGCAGGAGAAAACATAATTGAAACAAAACAAGAGGAGGGTCGCAGATGAAGCACAAAGGGATTTTATCGATTTTATCATTGATCGGTGTATTATTGATCAGCGGCATGCTGCTGGCGGGTTCGGCCGCTGCAGAGGAAGCATCAGAATCCGGCCTGGACTGGAAAGCCGGCCTCGGCTACCAGGGCATGTGGGTCGGGGGATTTTTAAACGGCATTTCCGCCCGCACCTGGATTGAGGACAAATACGGGGTGGAGGCCAACTATTTTTACGGAGATGTTGAGACGCGAACTTTTGATGTTGACCAATCTGACACATCTGACGCGGATCTTTACATATTTGAGCTAAAAGCCATGTATGCCCCGGTTGTGCGGGAATACAGCCGCTTTTACGTGGGCGCGGTGGTCAGCCGGGGATCCTTTGACCTGAAAAACACCGGCTATTTTTTTGGCCGGGATTTTGACGATAAAATCTGGGGCTATGGTCTTTTTATCGGCAGCGAGTGGCATTTTCAGGAATTTCCGGAAATCGGTTTCAATTTTGACGTGGGATACAAGGCATATCGCTATGATGATCGCTACACAGACCCCGACGACGGGGATTACTTTAAAATGGATCTGGACCTGGAAGGCATCGATGCCACCGTCGGAATCCATTATTATTTTTAACCGGCTGCACTGACGCAAAATCATCATCCCCCGGCAGGCCGGGGCAACGCCGGAACCCCGGTATGCCCCGGCTCATTTTAGCCCCGCCCTGCAGGCTGCGGCAAAATCCTCAGGATAGTGGCCGTTGATCCAGCGCAGCTGGGATTCGGAAAACGCGCCCGGTGATTCGGGCAGGCGGGGCAGGATCACATAAAACAGGCGCTGGCCATTATCCGCCATGTCCATGCGCCTGGAAACCTCGTAAAAGGTTATCATTTTCGCCCCCATATGGCACAGGGCCTTTGCGGCCTTGAGTATGGCGGCATCCAGGGACCGGCGCATGTCCGTGTCGGCCTCGGCAATATGACCCACGGGCTTTCGCGCCATGACCTGAACCTCCCACTGGGAGGTCTGGGCCTTGGGCACAAAGACCATGACATTCTCATCCCGATCTACGATCAGGCTCTGCGCCCGCTCTTCTGCGCCGTCCATGCGCTGGTTGTTTTCAATGGCCGAAATATAGGCATCAAAAAAGCAGACCCCGGTTTGGGCGAAATATCGGGAAGCAAAGGTTCCCACCTGGTCGCCGATGGCATAGGCTGCCATTTGGGGATCAGGCCCCTGCGCTGCGGCAACGGTTTTGGGAATCATGGCATACTGCTGGTGGATCTGCTGGTGGGAGGCATGCAGGCGGTAACCGGACGGGGCATAGTCAAACCCGTAATTCCAGCCCCACAGGGTGCGGTTAAACGTCATATCCCGTCGCTTTTGCTCGTCTTTGAGCAACTCGAAAATCCGCAGCCGCAGATCTTCAAGCTCGTGTTCTTCAAGGCCGCGCCTGGATATATTGACCGCGATCCCCAGATCCCGGGCCAGCCGGGCGTATGTGCGCTGATAATACAGATGGCGCATGCCGCACATATCCGCATGGCTCAGGCTGGCCACCGAGTAGCGTACCGCGTCTTCGGCCATGTTGGCCGCATAATGGCCCCAGGCAATGTAGCTGTTGCTGCGCAGATATTCATATACGTGGGTTTGCCCGTTTCCACCGCCATATTCGCCGACGATTTCGTTTGTCCCCTGCACCCCGGGGCGCAGCACCATGACCTGTCGGTAGATTTCCGGCAGACAGGGATTGTTGGCCAGGGTCTCAAACAGGCTGTGATCATGGATGCACGCCCGGATCCGGCCGTCCGTCCCCTGCCGGTATACCAGTCCGTCAGGACGGCCGGTTTGCGGATCAAAAACAAAATCGCAGGACAGACCGGCAAGGGCCATCAGATCCTCCGGATCTGTGCCGGTTTCGGCCAGGGCCAGCTTCAGCGGTCCGGGAAGGGCTTCCAGCATCAGTAATCTTTGCCCATCCGAAACCCTGCTGTCCGACTGCCACGCAGACAAAACCGAACCAAAAGAAACCGGTTCGGGTTCGGGCAGGCGGATCAGGGAGACCGGATCCTTTGCATTTTCATCCGCCCACCGGGTGTTGATATAGGTCACTCCGCGGAAGGCAAAGGCATTGGGCACCTCAAAAACCTTGTCTGCAGCCGGCACCTCCACGTCTTGTTCCGGAAAGTTGGCTTCATTGGCAAGGGGCGTATTGTCTGCCAATGCGCCAAGCTGCATCCGGCGGTCTTTCGGCCGAAAATTTTTTACTGAAAACGCCGGCGCATGGATGCCGTAAATAAAAGAACCCTCGGGTGAAACACAGGTACGCATGAACACATTCCTTTTTTTTAAACAGATGGCAGCCGGAAATTCTGCGGGCATTTGCCAGCTTATAAATATTGCTCCGGCATCCGGGGAGTTGTCAAGACCCTTAATTTTCTGGATTGCAGGCCTTGTAAAACAGCCTGCCATGAAAGATCCCCGGAAGATAGATAGTGCCCGAACGAAAACCAGGATTTTTCGTTAAGGTCCAGGACAGCGAAAATTTTAACCGCAGGAATACTCGACGTATTTTGAGGATTAAAATTTGAGCCGGACGCAAAGATTGGCGGAAAAGACGGTTTTCGTTCAGGCACCAGATATGAATATCCACTGTTATCCCGGCGCCCTGTCCCAGGCTTTGACCAACCTTGTGATGAACTCGGTGAGCCACGGCTTTGACGAGCCGGGCGGTGAAATCCATCTTGACATTTCCGCTGCAGAAGAGGAAATTATTATTGTATACATAGTGCCCGAACGAAAACCAGGATTTTTCGTTAAGGTCCAGGACGGCGAAAATTTTAACCGCAGGAATACTCGACGTATTTTGAGGATTAAAATTTGAGCCGGACGCAAAGATTGGCGGAAAAGACGGTTTTCGTTCAGGCACTACATAGACAACAGACAGGCCATAACGCCGGAGGTGTCCGGCAACAGGCAACCCAAAGGAGCACCGGCATGCAAACACCAGCAGAACTCAATACATTTCTCCAACAATGGACCTCGGATCCCAACGGCTGCCGGGAGATTTTTCTGCAGTTTCAGTCCCGCATCCAGGCGCATTCCGATATCACGATTGATTTTGTGGCCCGGCCCGGGCTCACCTATTCCCTGCGGGCAACGCGCATCGGGCAGGATCGGCCCCTGTTTGTTCTCATGGATGTCATTGATGAGGATCCCAGATGGCTTTCGGTCTGTTTTTACGGCGACATGATCACGGATCCCGAAGAATACGGGGACCTGGTACCCGAAGGACTCATGGGTGAAGACGGATACTGCTTTGACCTGGAAGAAAATAATCGGGATCTTGCGGAATATATCGGCAAGCGGGTGGATGAGGCCTATGAGAACGCTTCCGGATAAGCCAACGGCCTGCCTGGGGCATTGAATAAAAGGAAAAACCATGCGCGGGAATTTGCTTAAAAAAATTGGAATTGCATGCATCATCTGCCTTTTGGCGGCCGCCTGTGCAACGGTTCCGATCACCGGACGCCGCCAGGTCAGCCTGATCCCCGCAGATACGATTGTTTCCATGAGCTATCAGCAATATGATGAATTTCTGGCCGAGCACGAACCGGTCCGGGACACCGAAGAGGCGGCAATGGTCCGGAATGTAGGGCGCGACATTGCCGATGCCGTGGAGGCCTACATGCGGCAAAACGGTATGGAAGACCAGCTGCAGCACTATGACTGGGAATTTCAGCTGGTGGAAGATGAAGCGGTCAATGCCTGGTGCATGCCCGGAGGCAAAGTGGTTGTATATTCAGGCATTCTGCCCGTAGCCCGCGGCAAACACGGGTTGGCCGTGGTCATGGGCCATGAGATCGCTCATGCCGTGGCCAACCACGGAAACGAGCGCATGAGCCAGGGCATGCTGGCCCAGATGGGCGGCATCGCCCTTTCCGAAGCATTAACAACCCACCCGGCCACCACCCAGCAACTCTGGATGACCGCTTACGGGGTTGGCACACAGGTGGGCCTGATGTTGCCATACAGCCGTCTTCATGAAAAGGAGGCCGACCGGCTCGGCCTGATCTTCATGGCCATGGCCGGCTATGACCCGCGGGTGGCCGAAGATTTCTGGACCCGGATGGCCGGGCAGAAAGAAGGCGGGTCCCCTCCGGAATTTTTAAGTACCCACCCGGCAGATGATACCCGCATCGCCAACATCCGGCGTATGATCCCAGAGGCCATGCAGTACTACAGGCAGAGCCAATGATTGCACGCATTCTTTTGCTTTCCGCTGCCGGTGCCGCCGGAACCCTGTGCCGCTACGGACTGACCGGACTGGTCCACCGGTTTGTCGGCGCCGGCTTTCCCTGGGGCACCCTTGCGGTCAATGTCGCGGGCTGTTTTCTGGCTGGCGCCGGATGGGCATTTTTTGAAAGCCGGTGGCCTGCGGCCGGCCAGGCCCGAATTGTTGTGATGATCGGATTTATGGGGGCCTTTACCACGTTTTCCTCATATATTCTTGAAACCCAGCAGCTGATGCGGGCTGCGGAATGGCTGCCGGTTGCGGGCAATTTTCTGCTGCAAAACGGTCTAGGCTTTCTTGCCCTGCTCGGCGGCGTCAGCCTGATGCGCTGGATTTAACCGCACAAGGAAAAGCAAATGAAGCTGCCTTCCGAATCCCTTCTTTTGCGGATTTTTATCGGCGAAACCGACAAATTCGAAGGCCGTCCATTATACAAGGCCATCGTGGAAGACGCGCGCAGACAGGGCATGGCCGGGGCCACGGTCCTGCGCGGGATCCTGGGCTTCGGGGCAAACAGCCGGATCCATACCACCCAGATTCTCCGCCTGTCCGGGGATCTGCCCCTGATTATCGAGATCGTGGATTCAGAGGAAAGAATCAACGCCTTTTTGCCCCGGCTCGACGAAATGATCAGCGAGGGCCTGGTTACCCTGGAAAAGGCCCATATCAT
>NZ_JAWODO010000109.1:0-21319 GCF_046483245.1 Desulfosalsimonas sp.
TGATGGGGGATGGCACATGGTAACAATACGACAAAACGGAACATCGGCAGGAAATATGGCAATTTTTATAGACAACAACTCTCAAAGTTTAACAACTCAAGCTGATGGGACTCTTGAAGAAACTTCAATAAGTCAAAATATATATTTAGGAGCCAGGAACTACAATGGAACAACCAACAAATTTGTGGGCCGCAAGTCTGTACCTGATGCTCTCAGGCAACCTGATCCGCTTTATCTTCGGGCTGGCGCTGGCTACCAACGCGGTGAACCTGTTGATTTTCGTTGCCGGCCGGCTTTCGCAGACCCATCCGCCGCTTATTGATCCGGATGCGGGGGTTGCGGCCCAACCCCTGGCAAACGCCCTGCCCCAGGCCCTGATACTGACCGCCATTGTCATCGGGTTTGCGCTGCTGACCTTTGTGTTTATCCTGTTTTACAAAGCCTACCAGTCGCTGAACACGGTGGAGACCGAACTGATGCGCGTATCCGAGCCCAGAGAGAACAGCGGGGCAGAAGAGGGCGGGCAGGCCGGGATCGGCGGTGCTCATGGCCCGGGCAGGGAGGGCGCATGAACTGGCTTGTGGTGCTTCCGGTGATCGTGCCCTTTGCCGTGGCCGCAGTGACCCTGTGTTTGCGAAACCACCTTCGCCTGCAGGGCAGGGCGGCCATTTCCGGGGCCCTGGTGCATTTTCTGGTTTGCATGCTCCTGCTGGCACGGGTTGCCAAAACCGGCATCGTCACGGTTCAGATCGGCTCCTGGCCTGCGCCTTTCGGCATCACCCTGGCGGCTGATCATTTCAGCGCTATTCTTGTGGCAGTCACGGGAATACTGGGTCTTTCGGTAACCGCCTATTCCAGGGCCGAGATCCGCGCGGGCATGCTGGCCGCGGGCTACCAGCCCCTGCTGCATATCCTGCTCGGCGGGGTGTGCGGGGCGTTTTTAACAGGTGATCTGTTTAATCTCTACGTCTGGTTTGAGGTCATGCTCATGGCCTCTTTCGGGCTGCTGGTCATGGGCGGGGAAAAACAGCAGCTTGACGGCGGGGTGAAATACGTGATGATCAACCTGTTTGCCACCCTGCTGTTTATCTCGGGCATCGGGCTGCTCTACGGAATGACCGGGACCCTGAACATGGCGGATCTGCATTCCGCGGTCATGCAGGTGGAACACAAAGGCCTGCTTACCGCCGTGGCCGCCGTGTTCATGACCGCATTCGGCATCAAGGCCGGCATTTTCCCGCTGTTTTTCTGGCTGCCCGTGTCCTATCATACACCGCCTGTGGCCGTGTCCACCATAATGGCCGGGCTGCTGACCAAGGTGGGGGTCTATGCCCTGATCCGGATGTTTACCCTGGTTTTTATCTTTGACATCACCTATACCCACGGGATCCTGCTGGCAGTCGGCGTGCTGACCATGATCGTGGGCGTGCTGGGCACGGCGGCATTTTACGAGTTCAGGCGGATTCTGTCGTTTCACATCATCAGCCAAGTGGGCTACATGGTGCTGGGCCTGGCGTTGTTTACGCCCCTGGCCCTGACCGGGGCGGTGTTTTTTCTGGCACACAACATGATTGTCAAGGCCAACTTGTTTCTGATCTCCGGTGTGTGCCGGCAAAAGGCCGGCTCCTTTGAGCTCGGCCGGCTCGGGGGGCTTTATAAAAACCACGGGTTTATAACAATCCTGTTTTTTATTTCCGCGTTTTCCCTGGCCGGGTTTCCGCCCTTGTCCGGGTTCTGGGCCAAATTTCTGGTGATTCGCGCCGGGCTTGAGGCCAAAGCCTATGTGGCCGCGGCCGCAGCCATTGTGGTGGGACTGCTGACAACCTATTCCATGACAAAGATATGGGCTGAGGCCTTCTGGAAGCCGGCCCCGGCGGCGGAACCGGAGCCGGAACCGGAAATTGACGCACAGGAGCGGGGGCAGAGTGATTTCTGGCTGTATGCGCCCATTGTGCTGCTTGTGATGCTTACCATGGCAATGGGGCTTTTGCCGGGGCCGTTTGTGGATCTGGCCGGCTCCGCGGCCCATGAGCTGATGAATCCCGGCATTTATGTCGATGCGGTACTCGGAGGTGGCAGATGAGCAATCTGTTTGTCTTCAACCTGTTTCTGGCAGCCGGCTTTGCCGTGATCATGGGCCAGCTCAACCCGACCGGGTTTGTTTCCGGTTTTGTGATCGGGTATCTGGCGCTGTGGATCACCCGTCACCTGTACGGGCCCTCGGGATATTTTGCCCGGGTGATCAACATTGTCCGGCTTGCGGTAACATTTGTCTGGCTTTTGCTGGTGTCCAACTTCCGGGTTTTGTGGGATGTGATCACGCCCAGGCATCTTTCCAGCCCGGCGGTGATCGGCGTTCCCCTGGATGCCAGAACCGATTTTGAGATCATGCTGGTGGCCAACATCATTTCCCTGACCCCGGGCACCCTGAGTCTGGATGTTTCCGCGGACCGCAAAACCCTGTATGTGCACATGATGTTTTTAGATGACGTGGAAACCGCCCGCCGGGATATCAAGGAAAAAATCGAAAAACGGGTGCTGGAGGCCGTACGATAATGGTTGTGGAAAGCATTGTTGTCCAAACCGCTGCAAAAATCACCCTGGTGCTGCTGGCCCTGGCGGTGCTGCTGGCTTTTATACGGCTGCTTGCCGGCCCGAGCCAGGCAGACCGGATCGTGGCCCTGGATTTGATTTCCGTTCTGATCGTGGCCATTCTGGCAGCCCTGTCGATTTACAGGCAGCAAAGGTCGTTTCTGGACGTGGCCATTGCCTATGCCCTGATCTCGTTTCTGGGCACAGTGGCTCTGGCCCGGTTCCGGGAGCGGTTGGCCAGAAGCGGCCGGATTGACGAATACCAGGAGGAGATAGATAAATGACGCAATATTTTGTGGCATTTTTCATGCTCGCCGGCGGGGTCTTCTGCTTTGTTGCCGCCCTGGGCATGCTGCGCCTGCCGGATACCATCATTCGGATGCACGCGGCCACCAAGGCGGGTGCTCTGGGCTCGGGTCTGATGTTTCTGGCCCTGGCCCTGTTTTACATGGACCTGAGCACCACCCTGCGCGCCTTTGCCGCTATTTTGTTTATTTTGTTCACCGCCCCGGTGGCCGCCCACTTAATCGGCCGCGCCGCCTACTGCACCCGTGTCAGGCTCTGGCACAGAACCTGGATGGATGAACTGGCCTACACCTGCGACTGGACCGAACCCGAACAAGATGATTAGTGCTTAAAACTGCGCTGGCCGGTAAGCACCATGGTGGCGTTGTTTTCGTTGCAGGCCTCGATGGACTGGTAATCATTTAACGACCCGCCCGGATGCACCACTGCTGTCACTCCTTCGCGCAGGCCCACGTCCACGCCGTCACGGAACGGGAAAAACGCGTCGCTGACCATGGTTGCCCCGATCAGGCCGCCTTTTTCCGCCTTGACCCGGGCGTTGATCTCATCTTTTTTGTCCCCGTCTGCCAGCTCGTTATAGGGCATGTTATGCTGCTCAAAGCAGTAGCGGTCCGCAAGCTTGCGGTAAGCTTTGTCCCGGGCGATTTCCGCCACGCCCACCCGGTCCTGCTCACCGGTTCCGATACCCACGGACACCCCGTCTTTGACATAGAGCACCGAGTTCGAGGTCACGCCCGACTCCAGCAGCCAGCCAAACCGGATGTCGGCCAGTTCGTCCTTTGTGGGCGGCCGGTTGATGCGGTAGACCTCTCCCTTGTATTCGCATTCAGCCAGCTTGAAGTCGGCATCGCTACGGGCTTCGGGCACAAAGGACCACTGAGTGATCAGGCCGCCGTCAATTAAGTTTTTAAACTCCACCACCCGCTGGCCCACAAAGGACTGGAGCCGCTCGATATTCTGGATCTGGATTACCCGCAGGTTCTTGCGCTTTGCCAGAATATCCGTGACTCCGTGTTCATATTCCGGGGCCACGATCACCTCGGCGTACTGGCTGGCCACGGCTTCCGCCGTTGGCTTGTCCAGCGCACGATTGACGGCAATGGAGCCGCCGAATGCCGCAACCCGGTCGGCCATGTAGGCTTTGGCATATGCGTCTGCCAGGGATTCGGATACGGCCGCCCCGCAGGGGTTGTTGTGCTTGACGATAATGGCACAGGGTGTGTCGGTGAAGTAGCGCAGGATGTTTAAGGCGTTGTCTGCGTCCGTGAGGTTGGTTTTGCCCGGGTGCTTGCCGGACTGCAGCAGCTCGATGTCCGAGGCCAGGTATTGGCCCGGGTCAATGGTGCGGGCTTCTCCCAGCACCAGGTTGCCGTTTGCCAGCCGGTACAGGGCCGCTTCCTGGCCGGGGTTTTCCCCGTAGCGCAGGCCCTTTCGCACCCCTTCGATCACCCAGTCCACCTTTTCGTAAAACAGGGTCTGGCGGTTGTCGCCGTCCACAAAGGAGATTTCCATCTGCGGCGGAAAGTGATCGTCCATGATGGTTTTATACATTTTTTTCAGGTCATCGGCCATTTCGGGTCACTCCATCAGTGTTAAGTTTTAATTAGTGCCTGAACGAAAACCGTTTTTTCCGCCAATCTCTGCGTCCGGCTCAAATTTTAATCCTCAAAATACGTCGAGTATTCCTGCGGTTAAAATTTTCGCCGTCCTTGACCTTGACGAAAAATCCTGGTTTTCGTTCGGGCACTAATTACAGGATTTCCTCGTATGCGCCCTGGATATCGTTAAACGAGGTCTCGCGCAGGTAATTGGCAATGGCCTGGTCATATCCGGCCGTGTGGAAAAAGGCTTTTTTGGCCAGGCTGATCCGGGTCTCCAGAGATGTCATGGACTCCATGGACTCGAGTTCTTCCAGGATTTTGGGATAATCCTTGGGGTCCACCACAGAGGTTACCCGGATGAAATTTTTGGCCGCCGCCCGGATCATGCACGGCCCGCCGATGTCGATGTTGCCCCGGGCCTTTTCCGGGGTGACGTTTGCAGCCTCGATGGTCTGCTGAAACGGATAGAGGTTGACCACCACCATGTTGATGGGCACGGCCCCGGTGCGTTTGAGATCGGCCTGATGATCCGGGTTGTGGGTTTCGGTGAGAAGGCCCAGATAGATCTTGAAATCCAGGGTCTTGACCAGCCCGCCCTGGGTTTCGGGCTGTCCCGTGTATTCGGAAACCGGGGTGAGTACCTTTTCAGCTTTTTTGCCCAGGATCTGTTCAATCTTTTTATACGTGCCGCCGGTGGACAAAATCCGGATATTGGGGTTGGCCTTTACCAGGCCGGGCGCAAAGTCCTCAAGCCCGGTTTTGTCTGAAACGCTTATCAAAACCGTGTTGACCTTTACCAGATCGTCGATTTTTTTGACAATATTGATACTCATGACATCCTCCGCACCTGATGTTGTTTGCGTTGATTTATAATGGCACCGGATCGATGAGCCCGGTCAGGCCCCTTGTGACAAAGCCGGGCAGGGCGAATGCCGCCCGGTGGACCGCTGGATTGTAATACTGCATGTCCATCCCCGGAACTGCCGCGCGTTTCGGATCAAAATCCCGGATTGGGCACAGCCCGTTTGAGGCAAACCCGAAGCTCCACAGCCCGCCCGGGTAGGTGAGGGTGGAGAAGGTGTACATGTGGATTTTTTCGAAAAAGGGCCGCTGGTTGGAAAACATGGAATTCTGGATTTCAGTGTCGTAAAACGGCGATTCAGACTGGGAGATCATCACCCCGTTTTCCGAAAGCAGGCCTGCGATCTTTTTGTAAAACGACCGGTCAAACAGGGGCTGGGCCGGTCCGATGGGATCGGTGGAGTCAATGAGCACTGCGTCAAATGTTTCCGTGCAGTTCTGGGCATACTTGACTCCGTCGTCGATGATCAGCTCCAGGCGGGGGTCGTCTAAGGCACAGGAAACCGAGGGCATGTGTTTTTTACATGCATCGACCACCATTTGGTCGATTTCCACCATTACGGCCCGTTTGACGCTTTTGTGGCGCAGCACCTCCCGGGCCGTTCCCCCGTCGCCGCCGCCGATGATCAGCACGCTTCGGGGCTCGGCAATGGTAAACAGGGGCACGTGGGCGATCATTTCATGGTAGACGAATTCGTCTCTTTCCGAGACCATGACAATGCCGTCGTTTAACAGCAGTGTCCCGTGGCCGGCGGTTTCCACCACATCCACCTGCTGATAGGCGCTTGTACCCGAAAACAGGGTCCGCTCCACCCGAAATCCCAGAGAGACCATGTTCTTGTGGGTTTCGGTCACCCACAGATCAAGCTTTCCGCTGTTATTTTCATCCGTCATGCGGCAACCTCCCTTTTGCAGGAAAATAAAAAATCCATAGCATTTTTGTACCGGCAGGTAAATCCCTGTGTTGGTATCAGCGGGAAAAGGGGTTATATTTCTGCGGGGATCTTGGTGGCAGGCAGCAGCACGGTGAAGGTCGTTCCCTTGTTGACCTGGCTGGCGACCTTGATCTCACCGCCGTGCTTTTGGATGATACCCAGAGATACTGACAATCCCAGGCCGGTTCCCTTGCCTGCGGGGCGGGTGGTGTAGAAGGGATCAAATATTTCGGCTTGTTTGTGCTCCGGGATACCCGGGCCCGTATCCGTAAACCGGATAGCCACGTATTCGCGGTCTTTTGTGTTTTGGATCATAATGGTGAGCTCGCCGCCGTCCGGCATTGCCGCCACCGCATTTAAAATAATGTTTAAAAACACCTGGATCAATTGCTGGCCGTCGCCGTATATCCTGGGCAGGTCGGGCTGGATTTCGCCCTTGACTTTTACCCCGGCCAGTTTGATCTGGTTGCTGGCCAGTTCCAGGGTCTGGTTGATCAGTTTCTCAGTATCCAGGGCCTCTGCTTCCAGTTTGCCTTCCCTGGCAAAGTCAAGAAGTTTCCTGACGATTTTCTGGGCCCGGTCGGCCTCGTTTAAAAGGTCGTTGATCATGTCGTCGCGCTCTTCGTCCGGGATGTCCTGGTATTCCTCCTTAAGGGCCGAAGAGGTCAGGATGATATTGTTTAAGGGATTGTTGAGTTCGTGAGCCACCCCGGCGGTCAGGGTCCCCACAGCCTTGAGCTTGTGCGCATGTATGAGCTGTTCCTGGCGCCGAACCAGCTGCAGCATCATGTGATTTAAGGCGGTGGCCAGCTTGGAGAATTCGTCATTATAGCGGCGCCGGGGGGTAATGGGGGTAAAATCGCCTTCTGCAATGCGGGTGGTGGCCATCATCATGCGTTTTAAGGGTGCCAGCATCTGGTTGGCAATAAAGTAGCCCAGAAAAATGATCAGCAGCAGCAGAAGTCCGAGGAAGATCAGGGGAACCTTCTGGGACAGGGACACCAAGGAATGCACAAGTTCCCGTTCCTTGCCCAGAAACTCGTTTGCCACCGTGACCATTTCCGCACCGTGTTCCCGCAGTATGGATTCCATGGCCTCAAGGTCTGACGAGGCGTCCACTATTTGGTTTTCATCTATTTTTTCAAGTAGTTGTTTGTACTTGCGAAGGGGTTTTCTGATTTGGGTATAGTTTTCCCGGCCCACGGCGCTGGTGATTCCTTTAGCGTTGGTTTCCAGGATTTCGGCCGCGTTACGGATATGCTCCAGTGCGTCGTCAAGGTTTGTCTGGTACAGAAAAAAGTTTTTCTCAAATCGCCGTGCCTGCTGGATTTCCACGGTGTAGTCCTGGGCGACTTCCAGAAAGCGGATCTTGTCCTGGATTTGGGAAACCCCGATCATGGAGAAAATGGTAAGCGTCAGGCTCAGGGCAAACCATGCCCCGAATCCCAGGATCAGGCGGGCCCGTATGGAAACCGAGGGCCGTTCTTTCAGGGCGCGCTGGGCCTCCCGGGCTGTTTTTTCCCAGGAGTGATTGACTTCGTTTTGCTCTGTATCCATTGTACCGCCTCACGTTTTGCCAAGGCTGTTTTTCAGATTCACCTTACATGAGGTCATCTTCGGAAACAATTCCTTTATGCCCCAGGGACAAAGCGGCTTTATTGATAACCGCCTTGAGGTCCCCGGGCTTGAAGGGCTTGGCAATAAAGTCAAAGGCACCCTTGACCAGCGCCTCACGGGCCACCTCCACCGTGGCGTATCCGGTGATCAGGATAACCCGGGTATGGCGGCATTTGGAAAGAATGTGTTCCAGCACCTGGATGCCGTCGACCTCCTCCATTTTAAGATCTGTGACCACGATATCGAATTCTTTTTCATCCAGCCGGGCCAGGGCCTGTTTGGGGTTAAGAAAGAATTCCACGTTAAATCCGGCCCTGGTCAGCGCAGGGGTCAGGCGCTTGCCCACAATGGGCTCGTCATCGAGTATCATGACGTTTAACTGTTCACGATTCGTATTTTCTCCGGTTTTTGTCTCCATTGCTCCTGTCCCCCTGTTTTTTTGTTCTCCTGTTTTTTCCTCCCTGACCACCAGGATCCTGTCCAGGGCAAGTTTTGTTTTCCGCTCCCCGCAGGGCGGTTCCTTGTCTGCTTGCCTGTCTTTGTTGTCGGCAAAGTTGATCTTTGCCATCCAATCATTGATTTTTTTGGTTGTCTCATCCATGGCTGCATTGTTTTATAAAAGGTTGCCAGGATGCCAAGCTTCGGCCCTGATTTTTCAGGTTGTGGTGGATACTGTTTCCGGCATGGTCCCGGCCTCGATCAGGGTTGACCGGATACGTCTTCTTTGCCGGTAGGCCTTGATTACGTTGTAGAGTATGATGCATACACCGGATATGCCCGCAAAAAACAGGATGGCCTTGCTGATGTTGTTGAAATACGGATCCCATGCCGGGTCCATGCTGATAAGATCCATCTGGCGCAAATACATGGGCACTGCCACTGCCCGGCTCAATACGCAGAGCAGGATGATAAGCCCGGTGACCATTCGGATCATGATCTCATTGACCACTTTTACCCCGTAAGCGCCTACATAAACCCCCACCAGGGAGCCCAGGTAAAGCAGCATGGCCAGGCGGATATCCACAAAACCTTCAAACGCATAACTCAATGCCCCCCAGGCCCCCATGAACATGGCCAGGTAAAGCTCGGAGCCGGCAGCCACTGCGGTGGGAACCCCGAAAATGTAGATCATGGCGGGCACGCCGATGAATCCGCCAACGCCGATTGTGCCGGCCAGATAACCCGTTGCCAGTCCGCAGACCAGGATCACCCACAGCGAGACCTTTACGTTGGATACCTTGAAATAAATGTAAGGCGGTAAATAGAGCCTTGAAATAAAAGCACTGATTTTCATCGATGGCCCGCCGCCCTCCTTGCTGGATTTCATTGCATCCCTGAGCATGGAAATGGCCACGAAAAACAGAATAAGGATAAAGATCATGCTGATATAGAGGTTGGAGGCCGCTGTTCCGCCCGCTCCGTGGCCGTCGGCGTGGCCGAAAAGGGCGCTGTTGATCATCACGGCCACGCGAATGCCGATAAAGGAGGTAACCACCATGAACAGCGCCAGCCGCTTGTCCACGTTGCCGTATTCGCCGTGTTTCTTGCTTCCCATCATGGCCTTTCCGAACTTGTGGGTGATATTGCTTGCCACTGCCACCACCCCGGGCACGCCCAGGTTCATCATTCCCGGGGTCATGAAAAATGCGCCCCCGCTGCCCACAAACCCGCTCAACACCCCGCCCACGGCTCCCAGCATGATAACCTGGAGACATGTTGCAAGGTCCAGTTCAATAAAACGGCCCAGTAAAAGTTCCATAACATATGCTCCTTTTTTTATTCCATTTTAATGAGTTTCAGGATGCTCGAAGCCACGGTCCCGTAGCAGAAAGCCACCACCGGAATCAGGAGAAACACGGCTGCCGCCACCACCAGGCCCGGTGCCCAATCGGTTGCACCCAGAAAGGAATCCCCGACGGCGTCTGCAAACCATCCGCTTTGGGACAGGAAGGCCAGGACAAATTCCTGGTTGCTAAATACCAGGAAAAACAGAATCACTGTTGCAGCCAGGCAGGTCCCTGCCCTGATCATGTCCCGTTTTCCGAACAAGTACTGGCTGCCGAGTTCATCTGCGGTGACCACAGGGGCCTTGATCCGTTCGCCCAGAAAGTTTCTCAGGTCCCGGGTGGCCCGGAGCATGGCCGCATGCCCGCTTGATGAAAAAATTTCGCCGATCACCACCAGGGTGTAGGGTGTGGCGGGGTCTATGGCGTTTATCAATTGTCTCTGTCCCCCGTATACCACCCGGCCCCCGCCGGATCTTCCCTCCCTGGCCAGTTTGTCCAGGGTTTTTCTGAGAGGGCTGTCGTCTTCGGCCGTATGCCCGGAATCGTTTTCAATGCCGCCGTTATATCCCTGAAATTCAGAATCAAAGCTTTCCGCGGCTTCCACCACTGCCTGCTGCGCGCCTACCGGGGCTTTATTTTCCGGGTCCACCTTTATGAGCTCCACGGCCGCGTTCCACTTGGTGGCAATTTCCACCAGCTGGTCGCAGAGATCTGAGTCGGGCTTAAATTCCTCCTGTATCCAGAGGATGTTTGTCATGGCCATTGTGGCATGGACTTCCTTTAATCCAGGCAGGCCGGCGCACACCGCCGGGATAAACTCGGCCATGGCCGCATCCTGGGGCAGGTAGGTGACAGTGACAACGCCTTTGTCGGCCCGCACTTTCACGCTTGCCCCGTGTGTCCGCTCGTCTTTGGCAAGGGTCAGCCGGGTTCGGGCGGCCAGGTCCAGATTTTTTAGGGTGTTTACGTCAGCCGGGGTCATCTGGAAATCCGGCAGCCGGGCCGTGCTGACAAGGGCTGCGGCCGCGTTGTCCGTACTCATGCCGGCCAGGTTGACAAACATGTCATAGTTGGCCGGATCCTCCAGGGAAACGCCGTACATGGAATACGCCCACCTTTTTCTGTCCTCGTCGACTTCGCGGATGTATCTGGCGGCCTTTTGACGGTCCAGTCTCCGTTCCTGCATTATCGTGTTGATGCGCTGCTCGTAATCGGCAAGGACCCGGACGCGCAGGATGTGGCTGACCCCGGCGAGCTTGTGATGTCCGGCCCGTCCGTGATAGACCAGCCCCGGACTTTCCATGAGCCGGCTGCACATGTAAGAGGTGGCAAAAGCCAGAAATTGCTCTTTTTCCAGGGCAAGCCTTCCGCTGAAAACAGCCGGATTCACCGTGGCCATCTCCAGTTTGCCCACCTGGATGCCCTCCCGGTTGGCCGCATCAACCAGGTCCTCCCAGCTGAGACACTCATAGTCGAGGTTCCGGGCCAGTTTTTGAGCCAGGCTCTTGCCGCCGCTGAATGTTCCCCTTGAGATGCATATAAGCTGCATTGCTATCACTCCGGTGTTTTATGGTTAAGTTCAGGTTTTGCGGGCCGGCACGACCACCGGGCACCCAAGCCGGTCTTTTATCCGGGAAAGCCAGTGGTCCCTGTGCCGCTTTGTCCCGTCTGCCCAAAATTTGCCCCCCCAGACAATGGCCCGGGGAGAGCGGTAATCAGCAAGAAACTTCATCAATTCGGAAGAAGGGTTGCCGGTTCGTATTTCCGCATCAGCCTCCAGGCCCGCCCGCCGGACCCGTTGTTCCACCTCCCGGGCGATCTGTCGTCCCTGTATCTCCCAGTCCGGGTCGCCGGCCGGTTCCATGCCGGATGGATCGATGAGAAAAAGACTCATCAGCGAAGAATCCGTTCGCCTGGCCAGTTCAATGGCATATTCCAGCGCTTCTTTCCGGACCGATAAAGAATCGAAGAGAACCATTATTTTGCCATTCATGTTCACCTCGAAGCCGGGTTTGTAAATCACCTCAGAATCAGGATGGACGATTCGGCATTGGCCGCCAGTCCGGCGATCCGCTGTCTGGAAAATATCTTGTCCAGAAGCGATTCCCGGCCCATCCAGAGCGCCAGCAGCTGGTCCTTTCCCGTCTGTGTGACAAAGGTTTTCAGGGATGCCGCATCCACCAGCCGGACCCACGCCTTTATGTTGCGATCCGTGTAATAGCTCAGGATGCTTGCCATGCGGCGGTCCACTTCGCTGGACAGTCCGGCCGCCCCGGTTATTCCCACGATTTCGAGCTCAGCCCGGTAGAGGTTGACCAGTTGATTGATCAGTTCCATGGACGACTGGCTGACCGTGTCCTGATCCAGGCAGCAGACAATCATCTGCGGCTTTGTTTCCTCCCGGATAATCAGCACGGAGCACGGGGCTTGGTTGACCACTTTTTTGAGGGTCTCGTCCGCCTCTTGCTGCCGGCTGCCGCTGCCCTTGATAACAATGTCTGCATTGGCATCCCCGGCTTCGGTCACCACTGCCTTGCCGGGATTGCCGCAGCGGATGCGGAAACGCAAATCCTTTCTGGCGCTGCCCCCATACTGCTGATCCCAGGTGCCGTTTTCCTGCTTGATAAGCTTGTACGGAGCCTTGTGGGCGGCATACAGGGAGACGTCATCCCTGATGCCGGATAAAAAAATTCCGCGGCATGCATCAAGGGTTTCAGCTATGTCGTTTACGGCCTCCGGGGAAGGGCAAAGCCCGAGAAACGTGACGTTTGCCCAGGTATTGGCCGCCAGTTCCGCCACCTGGAGGATCACGGATTCCATCTTGTTCTGTCTGCCGACCTCAATGAGTATTTTCATGGAAGCCTCCGGTTATGTTGATGTTTCAGACCAGCAGATGAGCACCGGGTTGGGCAGCCTGGCCAGAATTTCGAGCTTGGGCTTCTGCCGCATGGGATTGCGCGGAACCGAAGCCGCCACCAGCCCGTATCCCCGTAAATGCTCGGCAATCCTGGCACCCGGACCTTTTATGCGCTTTGTCTTTCCAACGGCCACTGACTGAGCGGATATGGTTTTTGCAACCTGACCTGTCCAGGCCGGCTGATCCCCGGCATCCCGGACCACCAGCTCATCGCCGTCGGTGATGGTGTAGACAGCAATGTCTGTTTCGATCCCGGAGCCGGCAAAAATTTTGAGATAAGCCGAAACAGGGGTTTGTTCGTCTTCGGGATCCATGAGTATGACGGTTTTGTCGAGGATCACCGGGTTTTTAACCACCAGGGCAGGGCAGGGCAGGGCTCGGTAGAGCGTGGAGCCGAGAAGCGAGTAGAAATCCGTGGGGTCAAAGGTCGGTAGGGCGCCCTCGATGAAAAGCTGGTATGCCCCGGAAATAACCTTTTCGAGCAGTTTTTCGGTCCGGTCGCCCTGGATGACTTCGGTGCCCCGGGTCCGTTTTAAATCCAGGTTTTCCATGGCCAGAAACTGGCTGATTTCCTTTTCCGCACTTTCTGTGAGGGCTTTTTCCCACTTGTTGCGCACCCAGCCCTGGGCCGCGGGCATCGGCCCTGCGCGGTCTGAGTCGATGACGTGGATATCGTGGATCCTCAGGTCGATCCAGCGGGACAGATGTTGTGCATACCTGAGGGCAATGCTGGATTCCAGGTGGACGCTTATGGGTATCAGGGCTTTTACCATTGGACTTCCCCTTCCGGCGGAAATAAAAACGTTATTGCTTGATATTCTCCTTGAATTTTTCCTCTGCCTTCCGGATGACTTCATAAATTTCCTCGGGCTTAAACGGCTTGGCCAGAAAATCAAATACCCCCTTGTGAAAGGACTCCTTTGCGGTTTCCATGGAGGCAAACCCGGTGATCACGATTACCTCGGTTTCCGGGGATTTTTTTTTCACCTCTGTTAAAAACTGCATGCCGTCAATGCCGTTCATTTTCAGGTCCGTGACAACGATGTGAAACGGGGATTTCATAAATCGCCGCAGCGCATGCGGGCTTTGGTAAAAGGCCTCCACGTGGTAGCCCTTTTTTTCCAGAAAAGGCTGAAGGCGTTTGCATACGATGGATTCATCATCCAAAATCAGAACCCGGGTCGGCTGGTTGTCTTCCATGATGTTTTCTCCCGTTCACCAGGGTTGCGGGTGGGCATGATTGGCGCGGAAAATCTTTTTATCGGCCTGTCATGCCTGCCTTGGGTGCGGTTGAAAACATTTTTGCAACAGGTGTGCCGAAAATAAAAAATGGGATAATTATTTGAAAATAAAGGATTGATAAAAGAAGTGGGAAGGGCAGGGGAAAAAGGGGTGTCGTTGCATTATTCAACGAAGACCTGCGGGGAATTGTTTAACAATTTGATATTATATGTTAAACAATTTATGTTGCAATTTTCATCAAGCTGTTTAATTCTGCAACGTTGTCAGTCCTCTATCTCGTTGCGTCGCAAGTGCCGCCACAAAGAGGCCCGGTTTATGCCCAGAAGCTGGGCTGCCCGGGTTTTGTTTCTGCCGGATTTGTTTAAAACCCACTGAATATAATCCTGCTTGATCTCTTCGAGGGTCTTGATGCCGGAGTCCGGCCGGCTGAAAGAAAACACGTCCATTTCCGAGATATCCGGCGGCAGATCCTCTGTCTGGATTTCCTGATCACGGGCCATTGCCGCGGCCCGCTCCACGATGTTTTCCAGTTCCCGCACATTGCCGGGGAAATCATAATTGAGCAGGGAGTCCATGGCCTGCTTTGAAAACCCGCTAAATTTTTTGTCTGTCTTGTTTGCCGCCCGGGTAAGAAAAAAGTGGGCCAGCAGGGGGATGTCGCGCTTGCGCTGTCTGAGCGGGGGAATGTAGATGGAAATCACGTTTAAGCGGAAATACAGGTCCTGCCGGAAAAACCCTGCGCCCAATGCTTTTTTCAGGTCCTTGTTTGTCGCGGCAATGATCCTGACATCCACGGGCACGGGCTGGTTGCCGCCGACCCGGATCACCTTCTGCTCCTCGATGGCCCGCATCACCTTGACCTGCATGCTAAGGGGCATATCCCCGATTTCATCCAGAAAAAGGGTGCCGCCGCTGGCGGTTTCCAGCAGCCCGGCCCTGGCCGTGGATGCGCCGGTAAAGGCGTCTTTTTCATGGCCGAAAAGCTCATTTGCCAGCAGATCCTCGGTAAAGGCCCCGCAGTTGACCGCCAGGAAATTTTTATCCCTGCGGCCGCTGTGGTAGTGAATCGTTGAGGCGGCCAGTTCCTTGCCGGTTCCGGATTCGCCGGTAATCAGCACGTTGCAGTGGGTTTTGGCCACCTGGCGGCTGACGTTTACGACCTCCCGGATTTCCGGGCTTTCACCGATCAACGCCGGCTCGCGGCAGTGGCTTTGAAGCCGGGTTTCGAGTTCGCTGACCTTTTTGCGCAGCCGGCTTTTTTCAATGGCCTGTTGTGCCAGGTGCGTCACAGCCTCCGGCCGGAAGGGCTTTTCAAGATAGTGATAGGCGCCTTTTTTGGTGGCTTCTATTGCGGTGGCAATGGATGCATATGCCGTCACAACGATAACCTCGATTGCAGGGTCCGTGTCCCTGATCCGGGAAAGCAGCTCCAGGCCGTTCATTTCATCCATGACAAGGTCTGTGATCACCAGATCAATGCCGCCTTCCGAAACCTGGCGCACCGCTTCTGCCCCGCTGCCGGCCTGCACCGCATCATAGCCCTGCCTGGAAAAGATCCGAACCAGATTCTTCCTGGCCACCTGATCGTCGTCAACGATGAGTACCCTTGCGGTTGTCATGAGATTGATTCCATTATCTAAAGCGTCCGGACGGATTGGTTTTGCGCCGTGTTTTTCAGCTTTTTGTCCATGGTGGCCAAAGCCGTGTTGTGCCGGCGCGCAAGCACCAGGAAAAACATATCATAAACCCCTGTTCGGGCAAATCTCTGATTTGAAGTGTGGGCATATGCATTCCCCCTTCTTAATGATTTTGCCAAAAAAATAATGTGTTTATCAGCAACACACAAGCAAGGTATAAAAAGTTCCGGAAGTTCAGGTGTTGACAGGGAGGTGTTCGGGTTTAATTTAATGTTTTTGCAATCCTGTAGTATAAAAGCCAAAAGCGGGGTAGCAGGAGGCGGACATGAAAAAACTCTGCATGATAAAACTGGGCACCACGTATGCGGATATGAAGTCCCGGTTCGGTGATTTCGAGCACTGGACCCAAAACGGTCTGGACGCGCCCGGGGCGTTTGTCCGCATTGTTGACGCGGAAAACGGCCAAAGGCTTCCGGCGCCGGAAAAGTGCGCCGGCGCGGTGCTCACCGGCTCTCACGCCATGGCTACAGACAACGCGGAATGGACCGTGCGCACGGAAAACTGGCTAAAGGAGCTGCTGCATGCCGGGGTCCCGATTTTGGGCATCTGCTATGGCCATCACCTGCTGGCCCGGGCTGCGGGCGGCAAAGCCGGCTATCACCCGCAGGGCAGGGAGGTGGGCACGGTGGAAGTCCGGGTTTTTCCCGGTGCAGCCGGATCAGATCCGCTTTTTGCCGCATTACCGCAGCGTTTTTTCGCCCATGCCACCCATTCCCAGACCGTGCTCAAGCTTCCGCCCGGGGCGGTGCACCTGGCTGAAAGCGATCATGACCCGAATCACGCCTTTCGCATCGGCGGCCGTGCCTGGGGCGTGCAGTTTCACCCGGAATTTTCAGCCGAAATCATGCGGGCCTACATCCAAAAACAGGCCCAAGAACTCATCCATGAGGGCCGCAGCCCCGAGCGCCTTTTGCAAAACGTCACCCCAACCCCGGAGGCCGCAGCAATCCTTTCAGCCTTTGTCCGCCTTTGTTGATTACACAGCCACCCCGTTTTCCAGTTCTCTGCGCAGGGACTCCGGCGCCTGTTCAATCTGGATCAAATCCACTGAAATGTCATTGTCTATCCCGGTGACCGCGGCAACAGCCCGCAAGAATTCGTTGTCCGCAACCCCGGAGACCGCCAGGTCCACATCCGAACGTTCGTCAAAATATTCCGGCCGCAGAAGGGAGCCAAAAACAATGATTTTCTCTGCGTGGAAGCGCTTTCGCAGCAGGTCGGCGGCTTTTCCGGCCAAGCCCCATCCCCTCTCCACCCGCTGGCGGCGTCGTTTTTCCGCAGCCTCCTTGTTTCGCCTGGCGGTGCGGCGATAAATTTCCATGTCTGCTGAAGGGATGGTGGTCATGATTTTTTCCTGCTTTTCCAAGATGATCACAAGGATCTGCCGTATTTACTTAAATATACGACAATATGTGAAAAACGTCAATTCCGTGTATGTTGCCGGGAGTGTCAGATTTTCTCAGACTTTTTTCAACCGATGGGACATGGGGTCAGGCTTGGGCGGTCTGTCCCTCTGCAATGAAGGTGGTGGCCTGGAGGAAGAAAGCCCGAAGGGCGGGGCCGGGTTTTTTCGCTCCTGAGCCTTTTTGCGGATTCAGCCAACGCCTCCGCCGAAATTTACAAACTCGGCCTGTCGGCCTCAGACAGTTTGAAATTTCCCGGCTCCGGCATTGGCTGAATTTTCCCGCAAAAATTCTCCATGTCGCTTCAAAAACCCGCCCCCCGCCCTTCGGGCTTCCTTGTGGACCCTATCCCAAATTCGATATCTCCGTAAAACACATTGGCCCCCCCTTTCGGGTTCATCAACTCTTTAGGCATCCAAATTCAAAGGACCTCTTGGTAAAAACCCGTTGCTGCCACATATTTCCAGAGCTCTGGCCATGGGGCGGGGCGGGGGTGGTTTGTTTGGCTGCATTGGCGCGGTTTCGGCAAAAGATCGGACCGGGGCTTTGGCGCCCGGAATTTTAAACTGTCTGAGGGCGATCAGCCCGAGTTTTTAAAATTCCAGCCAAAGTCCCGGACCGATCGCCGAAAGCACGCCGCAGACAAACAAACCATACCCGACCCGCCCCATGCGAAAACCGGCGCAAGATGCCTATGCCTTGCTTATGCCGATACTTTGGTTATCCCGTCTCCCGGCCTAAAATGGTGGTCTGGTCCTGCCGGAAACCTTGCTTGTCATTCCGGCGCAAAAGGTTATTTTATGTAGGTAATCGCACCAAAATGCTGCTGCCCAAAACGCGCAGTCAGTTACCAATCCATACAAGGCCCGGAGGTTGACAATGGTTTTGTCGGAACAGCATTATCCCAAAAAAAACAATCCAGGTTTTGGGACGCAACATGGCCTATGTGGACGAGGGGCAGGGCGATCCGATCGTGTTTCTGCATGGAAATCCCACCTCTTCGTATCTGTGGCGCAACGTGATTCCCTTTGTGACGCCTTTGGGAAGATGCATTGCCCCGGATCTGATCGGAATGGGCGATTCAGACAAACTTGAGGATTCAGGGCCGGGCGCCTACCGGTTTGTTGAACACCGCAGGTTTCTCGACGAATTTCTGGCACAAATGGGAATTGATAAAAACGTGGTTTTTGTGATCCATGACTGGGGCTCTGCCCTGGGCTTTGACTGGAGCCGCCGGCATCCTGAAAGTGTGCGGGCAATCTTTTACATGGAAGCCATTGCCGGGTTTCTCAAAAAATAAGAATGATGGCGCCGTAAAAGTCCAATATCTGCGTTACGCGCAATTTCTCAGAATTTCACGTACGGCTAAGTA
The DNA here is from genome assembly GCF_046483245.1 of Desulfosalsimonas sp. Taxonomy (GTDB): domain Bacteria; phylum Desulfobacterota; class Desulfobacteria; order Desulfobacterales; family Desulfosalsimonadaceae; genus Desulfosalsimonas. The sequence continues at coordinate 18,331 of NZ_JAWODO010000109.1, forward strand.
CGCTGCATTCTTCGAAATTGCGCAAGCCTTGATCTTGAACTTTTACGGCGCCATCAAGAATCGGCGTTTGCGCAGGAAACGCTCAGCAATGTGTTTATTAGAGCCAAACAAGAGGAGTTGCCATGACTGAAAGGGTAAATGTAGGCGGTCTTCAGGTTGCCCGGGTTTTGTATGATTTTGTAAACAATGAGGCCATTTCCGGCACCGGAGTCAACCCGGATGATTTCTGGTCCGCCCTTGACGGCATTGTAGCGGACATGACCCCCCGAAACCGGGAGCTTCTGGAAAAACGCGACCAGCTCCGGGCAGCACTGGACGACTGGTACCAGCAGCGCAAAGGCGGGCCTTTTCATATGGCCGAATACAAGGCGTTTTTGCGCGAAAGCGATTATCTTAGGCCAGAGGGAGAGGATTTTCAGGCTGCCACGCAAAACGTGGACCCGGAAATCGCGCAGGTGGCCGGTCCCCAGCTCGTGGTGCCGGCATCCAATGCGCGGTTTTCATTAAACGCGGCCAACGCCCGGTGGGGAAGCCTTTATGACGCCCTCTATGGATCGGACGTGATCCCGGAAGAAGGCGGGGCCCACAAGGGTACCCAATACAATCCCGTACGGGGTGAAAAGGTCATTGCCTATGCCCGGGCCGTGCTGGACCAATCCGCCCCCCTGGAGCAGGGCAGCCACGCCGATGCCGCCGAATACCGCATTGACGGCGGAAAGCTGGCTGTCCGGCTCAAAGACGGCGCTGAAACCGGCCTTAAAGACCCGTCCCAACTCGCCGGCTACAGGGGATCGCCGGACCGGCCGGATGCGGTTTTGCTGGTCAAACACGGCATGCACATGGAAATCGCCATTGATCCGGCCGATCCCGTGGGCAAAACCGATGCCGCCCATGTCAAGGACGTGATCCTGGAAGCGGCTCTGACCACCATCGTTGATTTTGAGGACTCGGTGGCGGCAGCCGATGCAGCTGACAAAAGCGCCATTTACCGTAACTGGCTGGGCCTGATAAAGGGGGACCTGGAAGAAAGCTTTGAAAAGGGCGGCAAAACCATCACCCGGCAAATGAACCCGGACCGGCAGTATACCGATGCCCGGGGCGATTTTTTTGCCCTTCCGGGCCGCAGCCTGATGCTGGTGCGAAACGTGGGCCATCTCATGACAAACAGCGCCATTTTGGACTCCCACGGCAACGAGGTGTTTGAAGGCATCATGGACGGCATGATCACCGCCCTGATCGCCATCCATGATCTCAAGGCAAACACCGGGTGCCAAAACAGCAAAACCGGCAGCATCTATATTGTCAAGCCCAAGCTGCACGGCGCAGACGAGACCGCATTTACCGATGACCTGTTTGCCCGCATTGAAGACGCCCTGGGCCTGGCCCGCAACACCCTCAAGGTGGGAGTCATGGACGAGGAGCGTCGCACCACGGTCAACCTCAGAGAATGCATCCGCGCGGTCAAGGACCGGATCATTTTCATCAACACGGGATTTCTGGACCGCACCGGAGACGAAATCCATACCTCCATGGAAGCCGGCCCCATGGTCCGGAAAGGGGAAATGAAGCAGGCGGCCTGGATGACCGCCTACGAGGACTGGAACGTGGATGTGGGCCTGGCAGCCGGCCTGCGGGGCCGCGCCCAGATCGGCAAGGGCATGTGGGCCATGCCCGACAAGATGGCTGACATGATGGACGCCAAGATCGGCCACCCCGAGGCAGGGGCCAACTGCGCCTGGGTGCCGTCTCCCACGGCCGCCACCCTGCACGCCATCCACTATCACCGTGTCAATGTGGACGCCCGCCAGCAGGAACTGGCCGGAAAGCGGCGCGCAAGCATTGACGATCTTCTGACCCTGCCGCTGATGGCCGACCCGGAAGCCCTGAGTGCCGATGACATCAAACAGGAACTGGACAACAACTGCCAGGGCATTCTCGGATACGTGGTGCGCTGGATTGACCAGGGCGTTGGCTGCTCCAAGGTTCCGGATATCCGGGACGTGGGCCTGATGGAAGATCGGGCCACCCTGCGGATTTCATCCCAGCATATCTGCAACTGGCTGTATCACGGCATCTGCACCAAAGACCAGGTCATGGAAACCCTCAGGCGCATGGCCGAAGTGGTGGACCGGCAGAACGCCGATGATCCCAACTACATCCCCATGGCAAAAGACTTTGACAACAGTTTGGCCTTTCAGGCCGCATGCGACCTGATTTTCAAAGGCCGGGAGCAGACAAACGGCTACACCGAGCCCCTGCTTCATGCCTATCGTCTCAAAGCCAAGGCCAGGGCTGGTTTATAAAAAAAAGACGCAATCTTTTCCGGATTTACCGGGGGCAAAAGCTTATTGTTTGTTTGCGGGGGAGGAGTGTGCTATGGATACGGCCGGCAATCAAAAATTTTAACCCCGTTTGAGGGAGACAAATCATGAAAAAAATGCGTGTACTGTCGTGTGTTATTCTCATTGCTTCAATGCTGGCCATAGCCGCCTGTTCCGGAGATGGCGAAGACAACCAGTCAGCCGGACTTCCTCCTGCAGCAGAACAATTGCCGCTGCTGGAAATGGTGCCGGAAAACACCCAGGTGCTGGTCAAATTCGAAGGCCTGGAAACCCTGTATGGGCAGTTGGCTGTCTCGCAGGATTCTGTGCTGGGGGTTTCTGTTGAGCAAAAAGATATCGACCGGATGAACGCAACCCTTGGATTTAACCTGCTGGAGCTCCAGGAAGTCCGGCAGGCCGGGTTTGACACGGCCAAACCCATTTGCCTGGCCGTGTCCAACATACGGGTGAATGCCGCTGACACCCGGCAGACCGATTTTGATGTTCTGGCCCTGCTGCCGGTCTCTGACGGTGAGGCTGCCATGAACACCCTCCGCGCAGCGCTTGAGAAAGAAAATGTGGTTGTTGCCGAAGCTGAAAAAAACGGCCGGTCATACCTCAAGTGGCGCTACCCGGAGGCAGAAGGGGCCATGGCGGTCAAAGACCAG
>NZ_JAWODO010000170.1:0-7793 GCF_046483245.1 Desulfosalsimonas sp.
CTGTGCTTTCAGTTGCCGGTACTGCTGACGCTGATGGGCAAGGCCGGGCTGGTCAGCGCCGAGGGCCTGAAGCGCGTGCGCAAATACGCGATGGTGGGCATTCTGGTGTTGGCCGCCCTGGTGAGGTAATCGTGACCAGCCGAAAAATAAGGGTCAACGCAAAATCCCCGGATGCTGAAACGCTCAGTTCAGGTTCCAATTAAAGCCGGCCATAAATTCAAGCCCGGATCTGATGCATGGGGCAGCGGTATCAGGATAAATTGAAATAATGCGCCGGCTTATTTAGTGCCTGAACGAAAACCGTCTTTTCCGCCAATCTCTGCGTCCGGCTCAAATTTTAATCCTCAAAATACGTCGAGTATTCCTGCGGTTAAAATTTTCGCCGTCCTTGACCTTGACGAAAAATCCTGATTTTCGTTCGGGCACTATTTATTTTCTCTTTCCGCCGCGGCTTTTGGGCATGCCCTTTTTCATCATGTCGTCATGTTCTTCCATGATGACTTCCAGTTTTGCGTTTTGCTCATCTGTGAGCAACGCCTTCATTTCCTGTTCGGTCTGGTAGGCGGCTGAATGCATATCAATCCTTGTATCCGCCCATGCCTTCATCTGGTCTCTGACCTCGTCCACAGGAGCGCTTTCATTGACCAATGCCTGCAGTTTTTTGCCCTGCTTTGTCATCTCAGCCTGAAAATCGGCCTGCTGTTTTTTAAAGTCTGAGCGCAAATCGATGAGCTGTTCAGACTGGTCCTGGGAAAGCGACAACTGCTCGTCCATTTCAGGAAGCAGATTGACCATGGTCATGGATCTCTGCATCGGCGCACAGCCCACCATCATTCCCTGATCCATGCCGCCCATGTTTCCGCGCATCATGCCATGGTTCTTCATGCCCATCTGCATGCCCTGCTGCTGGTCTGTCTGGGCGCTTGCCGTAAGGCATGCAATAAAGAAAACGCCTGCTGCAATCAATGCAATCTTTTTCATTTGAAAACCCTCCTGCTTGAATATTGAAACTTCGGATTGTCTGTTGGTTATCAAAACTAATCCCGCATGCTGCCAAACGCAAAAAAACAAAATCAATGTTATTGTTATCCAAAACCTGTTAAATTGAAAAATCACAAAGCGCGCCAAACTGGTCCCGGCATTGCCCCGCAGTTCAATAATTTGAATACTTCGATATATATAAAAAACCAATCATGAATACAGGAAACACGCAAATGAAGATTCTGGACAGTTTTCAGCCGCAGATCAATACCGCGGAAATCAGAAAAAGACTGCACCTGAGTGCTGACAGCCCTGAATGGCAGAGCGTGGAAAATACGGTTCAGGAGGTTGCCGGCCTTATCAGGCCCAAGTGTGCTTACAAAGAGTGCCATGTTGGCAAAAAAGACGATAAGAGCGTAACCGTGGAAGGTGTGCGTTTTCAAAGCCGGGTCCTGAGAAAAAACCTGGAAGCCGCCCAGCGGGTCTTTCCCTTTGTCATCACCATCGGTGCTCAGCTCGAGGAAATGGCCGCGGCGCAGAGCGATTATCTCGAACAATATTATTTGGACACCATTGCCAATGTAGCCCTCCAGGATGCGATCCAAAGCGTCTGCGCCCGGCTCCGGGAGCAATATCACCTGGAAAAGCTGTCTTATATGAACGTGGGCTCGCTTGAAGACTGGCCCCTTTCCCAGCAGCGGCCCCTGTTTTTCCTTCTGGGCGATGTGGAGGAGGCCATCGGGGTGCGGCTGTCATCGAGCATGCTCATGCATCCGGCAAAATCCGAGTCCGGGATTTTTTTCCCGACAGAGGTCAGCTTTTTTAATTGTCAGCTGTGCCCGCGAAAGGACTGTCCTTCCCGAAAAGCGGCCTTTGACAGGGAAATGGCCCGTGAGTACGGGGTTGCCGAATAAATTTTGATGGCGCCGAAAAAAGTCCAATATCTGCGTTACGCACAATTTCTCAGAATTTCACGTACGGCTAAGTACGCTGCATTCTTCGAAATTGCGCAAGCCTTGATCTTGAACTTTTTACGGCGCCATCTGAAATGTGACTTTTTACGGTACCATCAATTTTGTTAAACCTGAACAAAGGAGGAATCAGATGCTCAAGCTTGGCGAAAAAGGCGCCATTATTCAAAGAGACAAGGAAACCTATGCCGTGGCGCCCCATATTCCATGCGGTGTTGTCACACCCGAACTTTTGCGCAAGATCGCTGACGTTGCGGAAAAATACAACGCACAGGCCTTAAAGATTACCAGTGCCACAAGAATTGCCATTGTGGGGCTCAGGGAAGAAGATATTGACAATGTGTGGAAAGATCTGGACATGAGCCCCGGCGCGGCTGTGGGATTGTGTGTGCGCAGTATCCGGGCCTGCCCGGGAACGACTTTCTGCAAGCTTGGACAGCAGGACGCCCTGGGCCTGGGCATGGAACTGGACAAGCGGTACCATGGGGTGGATCTTCCGGGGAAATTGAAAATGGCCGTATCCGGATGCCAGATCAACTGTGCGGAATCCTGGGTTCGCGACGTGGGTTTATTCGGGAAATCCGCCGGATGGACCCTGGTGATCGGCGGCAATGTGGGCACCAATCCCCGTATCGCCCATGAACTGGCAACAGAGCTAAGTGATGAACAAGCCCTTGAAAAAGTCAGCCAGGTCATTGAATATTACAAGCAAAACGCCTCAAAAGGAGAGCGCCTGGGCAAAATGATCGAGCGTATGGGATTTGATACGGTCAGCGCCGCCCTGAAATAGCCCAAAAGCCTGCTGTACGGGGAGTGCAGCAGGCTTTTTCCTTCCTGTCTTCCTGAAAATATAGTTGAAATTTTCAATTCAATCAAAATGCCCACGTTGCCGCAAAAGAATTGTTTCTATTTCGTTATGACAATATTGACATAACGAAACCTGCATGGTATGTTTCGTTTTTATAACCGCAGTACCGGATTCTAAAATTTATTCCGGGTCAATACTGTATTTTTCAGATCAGGCGGAACAAACAGGTGCAGGAGAGGCATTTCATGGAAAACCAGTGCATTACCATCAACGGAAAGGACTGCAGCTTCACCCCCGGCCAGACCATTCTCGAAGCGGCCAAAGAAAACAATATCCACATACCGTCGCTTTGCTATCTCAAGGGGGCGGCACCCACCGGAACCTGCCGCATCTGCGTGGTGGAGGTCAAAGGCCGGGCCAGTCTGGTGACCGCCTGCAGCACACCGGCGGAAAATAAAATGGTCATCCGGACCGAATCGCCGAAGGTGATTGCCTCAAGAAAAGCGACCCTGGCCCTGCTGCTGGCCACGGGCAACCATAACTGCGCCATCGGATCATCAGGGCAAAGGGACTGGAGCGCTTTTCAGGCAAAGGCCCTGGAAGAGGATCAGGAGATGGACCTGTGTCCGGCCTGGGGAGATTGCCGCCTGCAGGAGCTGGCTTACCATTATCAGGTGGAGGGCGGCAAATACAGCCGAAGGCCTGTGGATTATCCCATGGAAACCGTCAATCCGCTTATCATCCGGGATTTTTCGCGCTGCATTCTCTGCGGCAGATGCGTTCAGGCGTGCAATGAAATCCAGGTCAATCAGGCCATTAGCTTCGGCTACCGCGGCAAGGACAGCAAAATTGTGGCAGCCGGGGATCTTGCCCTGAAGGATTCGGACTGCGTTTTTTGCGGGGAATGTGTTCAGGCCTGCCCTGTGGGCGCTTTGGTGGAGAAGAAATCCCGGTACCGCTGGCGGCCCTGGAACACCGAAGTCATCCGTACCACCTGCCCCTATTGCGGCGTTGGATGCCAGTTGAACCTGCATGTCAAAGACCAGCGCATTGTCAAGGTCACAGGCGTGGAAGACGGCGCTCCCAACAAGGGACGCCTGTGTGTCAAAGGGCGATTTGGCTATGATTTCATATACTCGGACGAGCGCCTGACCGCTCCGCTGATAAAGGAAAACGGCCGGTTCCGGAAAGCCACCTGGGATGAGGCCTTAGACCGGGTAGCGGAGAAATTCAGTCAAATCATCGCCGAAGACGGCCCGGATGCAGTGGCCGGCGTGAGCTGCGCCAGAAGCATCAACGAAGACTCCTACCAGATGCAAAAGCTTTTCCGGGCGGTTTTTAAAACCAACAATATCGATCATTGCGCCCGCACCTGACATGCCCCTACGGTCGCCGGGCTGGCGGCCACGTTCGGTTCGGGTGCCATGACCAATTCGTTTTCCGAATTCGCCCGTGCAAAAATGTTTCTGGTGATCGGCTCCAATATGACCGAGGCCCACCCTGTGGCCGCCACCTTTGTCAAAAACGCCGTGCAAAACGGCGCCGGGCTTATTGTCGTCGACCCCCGGCGGCATCGCCTGGTAAACTTTGCCACCCGGCATCTGCCGCTTCGGCCGGGAAGCGACATTGCCCTTTTAAACGCCATCATGCACGTGCTTATCAAAGAGGATCTCTATGATCATGATTTTGTGTCCTCCTGCTGCACGGATTTTAAAGACCTGAAAGAAAAAGTGGCTGAATATCGCCCGGAGCGGGCGGCCGGGATTTGCGGCATTGACGCGGAAACCATAAGGCAGACAGCCCGGGAACTGGCTGCGGTAAAACCGGTCATGGTCTGCTATACCCTTGGTATTACAGAACATACATGCGGGAAAAACAACGTCATGTCCATTGCCAACCTCCAGATGCTGCTGGGCAACATGGGAATGGAATGCGGGGGAGTCAATCCCCTCAGGGGGCAGAACAACGTCCAGGGGGCATGCGACATGGGGGCCCTGCCCAATGTCTATCCGGGCTATCAGCGGGTGGATGATCCGGCAATGCGGGAAAAATTTGAAAACGCCTGGCATGTCAACGGCTTGCCGGAAAAACCCGGATTGATGATTCCGCAAATGATGGAGTCTCTGGTCAGCGGCCGGGTCAGGGGGTTTTACATTTTCGGGGAGAACCTGGCCAATACCGAGCCGGATATGCACAAGGTGGCCCATGAACTAGAATCCGCTGAATTCGTGGTCTGCCAGGATATCTTTGAAACCGAAACCACCCAATACGCTGATGTGATCCTTCCGGCCGCGGCCTGGAGCGAAAATGAGGGCACCTTTACCAACAGCGAGCGCCGGGTCAATCGCGTGCGCACCGCCAGCCCGCCGCCGGGTGCGGCGCAACCCAACTGGTGGATATTTCGTGAAATCGCCAAACGCTTCGGTCATAAATGGCCGTCTGCAAGTGCCAGGGAAATATGGGACAATGAAATTTCGGTGCTGGCACCGAATTTTTCCGGCATCAAGTACCATCGCATCGAGCAGGACGGGCTTCAGTGGCCGTGTCCGAGTCAGGACCATCCGGGCACCTGTGTTCTGCACGGGGCCGGGGAATTTGCCTGCGGACTGGGCCGGTTTCGCCCGGCGGACTGGACGCCCCCCGCTGAAGTACCGGATGCGGATTATCCCCTGGTGCTCAGCACCGGAAGACGTCTCTATCATTATCACACCCGGACCCAGACCGGCCGGTGCGAGGGCTTAAATGATTTGCTGGGAGAGGAGACCGCGGATATTTCCCTTGCCGATGCGCAGCGCCTGGGCATCTCGCAGAACGAAACAATAAAAGTCGCATCCAGACGCGGAGAGGTTGTTGTCAAGGCCCATATTTCTCCGGAGATAAACGAGGGCATGGTCTGGATGGCATTTCACTTCAGAGAGCAAAACGCCAACTGGCTGACAAACGCGGCTTTTGACCCGGATACCCTGACTGCGGAATACAAAGCCTGCGCGGTGCGCATCGAAAAGATGCAGGCGGTGATGGAAAACAATGCCGCTTCAAAAAACGAACACAGACTTTGAATTTTCCTGGAAGTATCCCACCGGGACCGAACACTGCAAATAACTTTTTGCTGCATGCTTGATGAGCCTGTAAAAAGTCTTTTTTACAGGCAGTGTGAAGTTTTAAGTGATTAAGTGTTAAGTAAAATCAATAAGTTATTTTTTTATTGGTTGGCGGTTATCTCCGATTTGAGACTTTTTACGGCGCCATCATGCTTAAACGCTTTGATTTTATTTTTTTGAACTTTGAACCTTGAACCTTGAACGAAGTTACTTAGAAGCTTTTCCCCTCCTTGCGGGCAGAACGCCTGCTGTGGGCATATGCACCCAGGTCAAAAAGCCGTTGTGATTCGGGTTGTTGAATGCTAAGTTACCGGGTTGTTTCACCTGTTCATTTAATCAATTTCAAAACCCGGGAGAAAAACAGCTTGGTTACTGAAATCACAGCAGAGGCGCTCGACACGGAGCGCTTTATCAAGGAAAAGGCAGCTGAAATCAAAGAGACCGTCGGGGACGGATGGGCCATTAATGCACTTTCCGGCGGGGTTGATTCGTCCACGGTCACGCTGCTCGGCCACCGCGCCCTCGGCGATCGCTTAAAAACGGTATTTATCGAAAACGGGCTGATGCGTGCGGGCGAAGCCGAACAGGTTGTCGGATTTTTCCGCGATCTCGGCGTTCCGGTCGAAGTGGTTGACGCGCGCGAGGCGTTTTTCGCAGCACTCAAGGGTGTAACCGATCCGGAGGCCAAACGTGAAGCCATCACCCAGACCTTTTACCGCGATGTATTCGGTCGTCTGGTCCGGGAAAGCGGGGCAAAGCACCTGCTTCAGGGTACGATTCTGACCGACATCGACGAGACCGTGGCCGGGATCAAGCGCCAGCACAACGTGTTTGAACAACTGGGCATCGACCCGCAGAAGGCGTTTGGTTACAGCATCATCGAACCTTTGATCCAGCTGCGCAAGGCCGGGGTTCGAAAGGTGGGCCAGGCCCTGGGGCTGCCCGGGGAGCTGTTTAATCGCATTCCGTTTCCGGGGCCGGCCCTTGCGGCCCGGATCATCGGCGAGGTCACACCGGAGCGCATTGAGACGGTCCGCAGGGCAACCGCGATCGTGGAGCAACATCTCTATGGATGCGGCGCTTTTCAGTACATGGCCATCCTTCACGAAGACCGGGTGACCGGAATGCGCGACGGCAAACGCGATTTCGGCCGGCAGATCGAGGTCCGCTGCTGGGACAGCGTGGATGCCCGCACGGCCACGCCGACCCGGCTTCCCTTTGACACCCTTGAAAAGCTGGCACAGGAGATTGTCGCCGCCGTGCCCGGTGTGGTCAGCGTTTCCTACAATATTGCCGCAAAACCCCCGTCCACCATAGAAGCCGTGTAGTTCAACAGGCAAATAACAGCCCCTCACCCGATCAATCCCCGGTTTTCTGTTGAAAGGGGGCAAGAGGGTGGGGTTGTTGAATAATGAGCATGGAAAGGACTTTTCTCATGATGTTTTCACAACGTGTTTTCTGCGGGCAATTGACGGCAGACGACATCGGCCGCAAGGTGCAGCTGGCCGGCTGGGTCGATGCCCTCCGGGATCATGGCGGTTTGCTTTTTGTCCACCTGCGCGACCGCAGCGGCATCATGCAGATCGTGTTCAGTCCCGATGCCGCCCCGGACGTCTGCCAAAAAGCCGAATTTCTGCGCGCCGAATACTGCATAGCGGTGAAAGGCGAAGTCACAAAGCGGCTGGCGGGCACGGAAAATCCCCATATTGAGACCGGAACCATCGAGCTGGTGGTCACGGAACTGACCGTGTTGTCCGAATCCGATGCACTGCCGTTTTCAGTTTCGGAAAAGACCATGGTCGCGGGTTCGGCATCCACTGCCGGGACAGGCCGGGTGTCCGAGGATTTGCGGCTCCAGTACCGTTACCTGGACATGCGCCGCCAGTCCATGCGGGACAATGTGATGCTGCGCCATCGCATCTTCAAATGCGT
>NZ_JAWODO010000040.1:0-56774 GCF_046483245.1 Desulfosalsimonas sp.
GGCCGGGGTCAGTTTTTTCGCTCCTGACCGTTTACGGATTCAGCCAATGCCTTCGCTTAAAATTTCAAAAACTCGGCCTGTCGGCCTCAAACAGTTTGAAATTTTTTAGCTCCGGCATTTGCTGAATTTTTCCGTAAACGCTCAATGTCGCTTCAAAAACCGACCCCGTCCTTGGACTTCCTTGGAAGTGTTTCCCCAGGGCCGCCGCCCGGGACCGAAAACTGCAAATAACTTTTTGCCGCTGCTTAAAACTTTGATTTTATTTTTTTGAACCTTGAACCTTGAGCCTTGAACCTTGAACGAAGTTATTTAGAAGCTGTTTATCCCGCCACGGCGGTATTTTGCAGAAAGGAAACCATTATTATGCCAATATATGAATTCAAATGCGTCCAGTGCGGAGACATCCAGGAATTTATCCTCGGTGCCGGAAATGATTCCGAGGAAGTGGAGATGAAATGCAAGGCCTGCGGCTGTGAAACCCTGGAGCGGGTGATCAGCCGGGTGGGCTGCTGCATGGGAGGCGAAAAAGGCACCGAGCCGCAGGTTTCGTCCAAAACCTGCGGCTCGGGCAACACATGCGCCACCATTGACCTGCCCGGGCCGTCGCGATAGCAGTGATTTGAAAATCACCCGCTGTTTTCAGACCCGCCGGATCATAACCTGCGCATTTTCGGATTCGATTGTTGCATGTGCATACCCGCCTCGCCACAAGGGGCCGGGGTTGATGATTTTCGTAACACCGATCTCATCGGTGGCCGCGGCTTCATGGATGTGGCCGGTAAAACAGACAATGGGCTGGTGAACCTCAATAAATTCCCGCAATGCCCGGCTGCCCACATGCTTTCCGGAGCCGATTCGGTCACAGCGGGTATCTGCCGGCGGCTGATGGCTTACCAAAACCAGGGCAGCGCCGGGATCCAGGCCGGAAACCGCGGTTTGCAGATACTGTTTTGCCGTGTCCTCGTCGTATTCGTTGGGCGTGTGAAAGGGTGTGACGACAGATCCGCCCAGACCGGCAAAAGCAATGCCGTCAATGATTTCAAACCTTGCGTGCAGACCTGCGCCCTGATCTGCAAGCCAGTCATCCACCCCGGGCTCATCGCAGTTGCCGGATACCGCCAGCACCCGGGGCGCATACCGCCCGACCATTTCCAGCACGTGCCGGGCCCTGGAAATTCCCTGAAAATGGGTAATATCCCCGGCAAGCACCACCAGGTCGGCGTCTTCAAGGCATTGGGCCAGTTTGTGGATGTACGAACACCGACCGTGAATATCGCTGAGGCCGATGATATTCATATATTGCCGTAACTCCGGTGTATGGGTTTGACAGAATGCGCTTTGCTTTGTACTTTTTGAGACAACCATAATATCAAACCATAATGCCATATCATAAGCAAGTTACAAAGAGGCAACCATGACAGAGGAAAATCAAAGCCGGCCGTTTGACGAAAAAAAAGGCGAAATCCTGCTTGAAATCGCCAGAAAAACCATTGCCGAGCATCTCGGCCTGTCTTACAAACCTTCAACGGATCTGGACGCCGCATCCCGGGATACCGCGTTTGAAAGCCGTCGGGGCACTTTCGTGACCTTAAAAATCAATGATCAGCTCCGGGGCTGTATCGGAAACCTTCTGCCGGACAAGCCTCTGATCCATTCAGTGCGGGAAAATGCCATCAACGCCGCATTTCAGGACCCGCGCTTTGCCCCCCTGTTAAAGCAGGAGTTTAAAAAAATCCAAATCGAGGTCAGCCTGCTCACAGAACCCAAACCCCTGGATTACAAGGACGGTTGGGACCTGCTTGACAAGCTCCGTCCCCATGTGGACGGGGTGATTCTCCGAAAAGGACCCTATAGCTCCACGTTTCTCCCCCAGGTCTGGCAACAGCTCCCGGACAAAAGGGCCTTTCTGGAACAATTGTGCATGAAGGCCGGCCTGCCCGCAGATGCCTGGCAAAAAGGCGATATCGAGGTGCTGACCTACCAGGTCCAATATTTTGAAGAGTCCCGGTAACCAAACGCGGATTGTCCGTCTGGTGTTTTACCCGAATTACAGGCCCGTGGGGAAAGGAGAAAAATTCGTCCATGTCCGAGGAAAAATTTCAGTCCGTTTACCTTCTGCTTTTGCTCATGGCAGCGTTTCTGGTGATGACTGCCGGATGCGGCAGCAAACACCGGGTCAAAACCATGGAGGTAACCGCCTACTGCGGCTGCGGCCAGTGCTGCGGATGGGAGCGGGGTTCCTGGAAATGCCTGAAACTCGATGTCTGGAACAAGTACGTCTCAACCGGTCCCCGGGCCGGCCAGCCTTACACGGGGCAGACCGCAAGCGGCACCAAACCCCGTGAGCCCCAGCCCGGACTTTTTTCCGGAGACAGCCTTATCCATCCCTGGATGATACCGATGCGCATCGTGTTTTTCCCGTGGCTGCTTCTGCCCGAAGACGGCACCATTGCCGCAGATACCCGGTATTATCCCTTTGGCACGCGCATGTTTGTGCCCGGATACGGATACGGGGTGGTGGAGGACCGGGGCAGCGCCATCAAGGGTCCCCGGCGACTGGACATTTTTTACCGCTCCCACACAGAGGCCCTGCAATGGGGCAGGAAAAAAGTCAATGTCACCATTTATCCCAAATAACGAAAAAAGCCCGAACCCATAATAAAAAGTGCAGCCACGCCAATGGACAATAAAAAACGCTACGAATTTTTAAAGCAGGATTACAGACAGGGTTTTCCGGCCCACTGCGGAATAGAGGTGGTCAATGTTGATGCCGGACGTTTTGAGGTAAAACTGACCGTCGGCCCGGAGCACGCCCAGCAAGAAGGCTTTGTCCACGCCGGGGTGCTGGCCACCATGGCCGATCACACCGCCGGATACGCCGCCTACACCCTGGTGGCCGAAGATGTTTCCATACTGACCATTGAACTGAAAATCAACTACTTCAAACCGGTCACAGGCGATACAGTGGCGTGCCGATCCAGGATCATCCACCAGGGACGGCGGATTCTCGTGGCGGAATCAGAGCTGTTTTCGGTTCTCCAAAACCGGGAAAAACAGGTATCCAAGGCAATTGTCACCCTGATGGCGGTCCCCGGCTCAATTTAGGGATAATATTTTGAATTGAGGTTCCAGGCAAATGGATGAACAGAGACAAACTCCGGTCCGGCTTGCGGATCAAAGGCCCAAATCCCACAGCCGGCTCAAATTTATCGCAATTCTTGTTGCAGTGGCCCTGCTTTCCGCTGTTGGCACCGCTGTGTGCATCCGGTACGTGTTTTTTCCCTCAGAATTCACGCCAGTGACATTGAGCCCCAAAGAGGAAAAAAAGCTCACCCAAAAAATCAACCGGCTCAATGCCGCGTCCATGGGGCAAACTTCCCGGGGCCCGGTCCGGGATCAAAATGCGCCCGCAACCCCGGAGCCATATACGGAAAATCCCGGCAGCCGGCAGATCATTTTCAGCCAAAGGGAATTCAACGCCCTGATCGCCAAAAACACCAACCTGGCAGACAAGCTGGCGTTTGATTTTTCCGAAGACATGGCCAGCATGAAACTGCTGATCCCCATGGATCCGGATTTTCCGATTTTAGGCGGCAAAACCGTAAAAATCACCGCAGGTGTGGAACTGGGCTACGCCAACGCCAAACCCGTTGTCAAAATCCGGGGCATGAGTATCTGGGGCGTGCCCCTGCCCAATGCCTGGATGGGAAATTTGAAAAACGTGGACCTTGTCCGTGAATTCGGCAATGAAAAAGGCTTCTGGTCCACCTTTGCCGCAGGCGTTGAAGATTTCCGGGTGCAGGACGGCCACCTCCGGATCCGTCTCAAACCCTGATGGCGCCGTAAAAAGTTCAATATCTGCGTTACACGCAATTTCTCAGAATTTCACGTACGGATAAGTACGCTGCATTCTTCGAAATTGCGCAAGCCTTGATCTTGAACTTTTTACGGCGCCATCTGAAATCAGACTTTTTACGGCGCCATCAAGCCCTGAGGCCCTTAAATTCGCTCAGTTTCAGACCATGTTGGAAGCTATTGCGGGCCCATGCCCTGCATGGCGGCTGTGATCCGCTGCTGGGCCTCCTGCACAGCGGGATCGTTCATATAGGGCATGGCTTTCATAAAGCTGCTGCTGACCTTTTGCATGACCTCGGCTTGCTCTTCGGCGCTCTGCTTGACTTCTTCGGGCATTTGCTCCGGGTCCCGGAGTTCAGGGTATTTTTCATTGATCTCTTTGATACGCGGGGCCAGGGATTCCAGCCCTTTTGCATACGCATTCATGGCCGCGGCAACGCTTTTGGCCGAATCGGCCTTTTCCATGTCCGAATTGTAATCCACTGACAAGTCAATAAAATCCTTCTGCATATCCACCACATCACTGTACTCGCTGCCGCATGCAGAACCAAAGACCAACAGCATGGAACACAAGACCAACATCAGCCGTTTCATCATGATTTCTCCCTTTTTATCCAATTGTTATCAGTTCATCGCAGATTGAATTTTTTGCAAAATTGTTTCTGAAGGGGCGCAGAAAATGTAATTTCCCGCCACCGGCTGCCAGCTGCTGCCCGAAAGCCGGCCCAGTTTTTTGTGATAGTAAATTACGCGGTAGGAAAGTCTGTCACTGTTTGCATCCTGATATATCACCTTGTTGACCAGGGGCTCTCCTTCAGCCGGGGAAAGGGCCAACGCCCTGCTGTCAGTGTGCTGCCTTCCGAACCGGGTGTACTGAAGCTCGACAACCGCCCGTGCGATACCCATTTGTTCCAGTTCTCCCAGGTCGGCTTCAGCTTCCAGTGTGCGGGGACGCACAGGGGCGGCCAGGGTCACGGCCATGAGCTCTCCCTCCGTCCAGTCGGGCTTCGGGGGATAGAGATGTCCGCCCCGCAGACTCCATTGCACGGCATAATCATAGGTCTGGGCATCATCGCCCATCCGGGCATAGGTCAGGGTCGCGGTCTGGCCGTTTTTTTCCAGATACTTCCGGTCAATGGTGAGCTCATCAATAAACGGCCGCTGGTCTTTGCGGGGCACCCGAACCTGGACCGTGGCGTAATTGACCATTTCCTTGAAAATATCATAGGCCTCGTTGTCAATGATAAAGCGCATCTCCCGCCGCTGAAAAAACGGATCATCCAGATTGACTTCCGTAACCAGTTTGGGATTATCCTTGTATTTTTCATACCAGGCGCCCACGTTGCCGGTCATGGAATAGTGCTCATACCGGGCCATAACCTTTTTGAGGTTCAGGGTCTGCGTGGATTTCCGGCGAATCTCTTTTCGCTGAAACACCGTGTACTGGTACTTATTGTACTTTGCAGCTTCCTTGC
Source organism: Desulfosalsimonas sp. (assembly GCF_046483245.1). Taxonomy (GTDB): domain Bacteria; phylum Desulfobacterota; class Desulfobacteria; order Desulfobacterales; family Desulfosalsimonadaceae; genus Desulfosalsimonas. Next base: position 5,331 of record NZ_JAWODO010000040.1, read on the forward strand.
GTCTTTGGGCGATGGCTTCCTTGTCTTCTTTCGTCTCCTCGTCATCGCTTAACAGTTCTTCCTCCGTGGGCTGGCCCAGCCTTTTCTGCATGTCAAAAAAGGATTCCAGAACAATCTTGTGCAGGCCGCTTTCAACGATCTCCTTGTCGCTGTCGGGCACGTGCTGGACATAATCAAAGCTCACCACCCCGGTCTCCTCCAGGAAATCCAGCATCTGGTGTTTTTCCTTTTCAGTGAGCATCGTGGTTTTTCTCGTGCTTAAGTTGAGGGGGTTGTGCCACTTGGGATCCCAGTAACGGATCCTGTCGACCGATTTTTCCCGGTCGTGGCTGTATTGGGACTCGATTTCATGGTATTTGTCATAGTTGATCTTTACCTTGACGTCATAGGCCGGCAGTTTGACCACGTACTTGAGGTCAAAGACAACCGAGACCTGGGAGGTGGGCTGCTTGAAGCTCTCAGCCAGGAGTGTGGCGCCGTGGGCGTCCAGCCGGGCGGCCACGGCCACCTGCTGCCCCTCCATCACCGGCGCCTTTCCGGAGGTGATCAGCGTGGAAGTAAACGCCTCGTCGCCCAATACGGCAGAGACCACGTTGAAGCTGTTGCCTTCCGCGCCAATTTCCAAAGGCACCGCACCTTTTAGCAGGGCACCCTTGACCTGCTTTTGCAGCGCTTTTTCCACCGCCTGCTGCTGGGTTTTATCCAGGCCGTATTCAACGAGAAAATGGAGCACAGCGCCCTCGGCCCCGCCTTCGGCCTTGGTTTTATCCGTCACGAAACGGATCAGGGAAAATTTCGGGGTGCCGTCGGCATGCCTGGATATTTGCGGGTTGGTGGGCAGGTAATAGTAGGTTTTGCTGGTTTTTGCCGGATCCCGGGTGGCCTCGGGGAAACACCGGACACTGGTGCCGTCCTTGAGCTTGATATCCCGGTGGCGGCCGTACTGGATCCCGCCCACCTTCCGGGCGGTTTCTGATGAAGGAATGGTAAGCGCCGGGCGGATGGCCTGGGGTTTTAATTTGTATACAGGTTCCGGATCCGCACCGGTTGTGCTGCCGGAACCGGCCCTGGCGGCTCCGGCCGCCATCCACAGGATGAGCACTGTGATCATTCCCACCTGCCTGAATCGGGTCATCATTATATCATCCTCCTTAGATTAGAGTTCAGGGGGCATTAAAACCAGATAGGTTTCATCCAGTGGCTGCCAGTCGCCCTTAATGGGCCGGCCGCCGGACGGGTACCAGTTGATCCGGTAATCAACGGCTGCTTGCGGATCATGGAAAAGCACGTGGCCGGACACAGACTCGGCATCCGTGACCCGCATTACGGCCAGGCGTTTTTTAACCTTCTCGCCAAAGACCGGGTAGCGGACTTCCAGGGTGGCGCTTCGGATGCCAGCATCTTCGAAAAGGAAACGGTCCGCATCCACTTCCAGATCCATCCGGTCAAGGGGCGGGGCAATGGTGATGATGGGATCACTGCTTCTTTGCCATTCATCCGGGTTTTCCGGATTCTTGATCCGGTGCTGGCCCCTGATGCTCCAGGTGGTGCGATACCCGTAATCCAGCCAGGCCTCCTCTTTTTGCCCAAGCCGGGCATAGCGCCAGGATTTGCTGAGTCGTCCCTGGCGGATATCCTCCCGGGTGAATATCAATTCCCCGGCGGCAGCAGCGTGATCCGGATACTGCTTGATCACAGAAACCCCGGCAAAATTCATGATATCCTCAAAAACGCCGGAAAAGTTGCCGTCAACACGGAAAAACACCTCCCGTTTTTCAAAGGCCGGATCCGCCAGGTTGACCACCCGAAACATTTCCGGGTTTTCCCGGAACTGCCGGTAAAGACCCGAAATGTTTCCCGCGGTGTCCACAGGCACCCGGATCACGGCCCGCCGGTTTAAATTGATATTGAAAGTGGCCCGGTTGATATCGGTTCGTTTTTTGAGCACATACTGATTATCCGTGTAATATTTCTGGTTTCCCGTACCGGTGAACACTTTGGCCAGCCATCCTTTTTTCTGACGGCCCTTGATCTGACCGGATTCAACGGCTTTTTCCTTTTCCGGAATTGCGGTAAACCCGGTTTCCTGGTCAAAAATAATTTCAGTCAATTTGGTGGTTGCCAGATCCACCAGGCTTTGCATGGCCTTGTTGGCCGTATCCTCCGGAAGCCTGTCAAAGATCTCCACATTGATTGTGCCGGTGCGGACCAGCTCATCCATAATATCCCGGATCTGACGTCTGGCATAATTGTCCTGCCGGTTGAAAACCTTTGAGAAATGTTCATAGACCGTGCTCACATCCGCACTGATTCGGGCCTCAAAAGACGGCAGGGAGGCCTCGTAATAAGTCCGCAGGGCAACGGATACATCCGAGGTGGGCTTGTTTAACGATTCCCACAACAAGGTCGCCCCGTGGGGCGACAGGGTGGCGGCAACCGCGGCCCTGGAACCCGGGGTAACCGGCGCCCGGCCGCTGCTGATCAAGCTCCGGGTAAACCCTTCGTCTGAAAGGGTCCCGGAAATAATGGAAAAACTCCCCTCTTCCTGCTGGTTCAGGGGCACCGGCCCGGCCAGGCGGGCTTTTGGGATTTTCTCTTTAAGGGCGTCTTCAAGGCCTGCGCGTTCATCTGCAGGCAGGGAGAATGTCATGAGCATGTGCAAAAGCCCGCCGCTGGTATCGCCCTTGGGATCCACGAACTTCACCAGGGAAATCTCCAGGGCACCGTTGTTTTTTTCCGATACCCTGGGAACAGTGGGCAGATAATAATAAACATCCGGATTGCCGGCATCCTGGAGCAGCAAAATCCCGTTGATTTCCATCCGGCCGGCTTCATAATTGACCAGCGCCCACGCAGAGCCGCCGATCAAACCAAAAACTAAACAACCTACCGAAATTGCGAGTTTTTTGAAAATCATCATTGTTTAAATGCCTCCCCCGGGAAGTTCATCCCAATAGATGATATCGCCTTCCAGTTTTCTTTCTGCAGCCGGTATCTTTCTGCTTCCTGTGAGATACCAGGTGACGGCCATGAGGGTTTCGGGATTGTCCGGGTCTTCGGGGATATCGAGGATCATGGATGGCGCCGGCCCTTTATTTCGGATCGTGGCCTGCCGGGTCACATAATGATCCCCGATTCTGCATTTCAGGGTGATTACCCCATGACGTACATCCGCCTCTGTCAGGCGGCTGCCGTCGCCCTCGATGGTAATTGTCCTGTAGCGGTGGGGCGGGGCCAAAGCCAGCATGGGGCTGTCAGTGTCCTTCCACGGGGTCCGGAGTTCCACCCCGCCGTGAAAGGACCAGATGGCCTGGAATTTGTAATTCAGCCAGGCTTCGCGATCGGAATCGTTTTTCCATCCATACGTCATTGAAAAATGGTTGCCGGAATCATTGAATCTTTCGGGTGTGATAACCACCTCATCTGTGGTTACATCGCCTGCCTGGTGGCGCTTTTTCATTTTCACCGTAACGAAATTCATATACTTGGTAAAAGTGGCGGTATCCTGGCCATCGAGGGTCACCAGGACTTCCCGCTGCTTGAAAACCGGATCATCGATTGTCACGGCCCGAAACACCCGGGGATCATTGCCGTATCGGGCATAGATGGCCCCGATATTCTCAGCCATGGCAAAGGCCTGGTTCTCTGTTCGGAAATGATTCATCTCATAGACCATCTTGCCGGAGCGCTTGATGCGCTTCATTTCATAGGAGGCCACCAGGGAAAAACCCGGGATACCGTCGGCACGGCTTTTTTGTGCGGCCGTTTTTTTATCTGCATTTTTTGCAGCCCCCTCTTTTTTGGCTATGGGCTTGTCTTTACCCTTGTCCCCGGCCTCTGATTTTTTGTCGGATTCTGTTGAAGTGCTTTTTTTTGTGGCCTTTTCTGCGGATGCATCTCCCGGATTCTCCGGCAGTTGGGCAGAGGCGGCCCTGGCAGTGGTTTCGGCATCCGATGCGGCGGGGCCCTCCGCCTTTTTCCCCAGACGCTGGCGCAGCATGCGGATGCGGCCCTTTATTTCATCGGCCCGGCTGCCGGTGGGCTCATGATTTTTTTGATAGGTCTCGTAAGCCGTGAGGGCGGCCCGGGTGTCTTCGTTCGGAAAGCCGTTCTTTCGGGCGTTTTCATAAAGCCGGCGGGCACGCGTATAGGCTTGGCCGGCATCTTGTTCAGTGGCTGCCTGTGCTACGGCGCTTGCTTCAGAAGTCTCACTCTGGCCCGGTGCTGCCGTGCCGCCGTCAGAGTCAGTTCCTGCCATCATCTTTGCATTCCGCATTTCTTCCAGTGCATTTTTTCCGTCCTTGCTGTCCTGGCCATAAATATCTGCGGCCTGGCCGAAGGGATCAATGGCGGATTCATAGCGTTCCATTTGGATCAGACACAGGCCTATGCTGAACAAAAAATCGGCTTTTCTCTTAGATTCTGCAACCGCGCTTTTGGCATAGATTTCCGCGCCTTTCCGGAAAGCTTCAAGCGCCTGCGGATACGCTTCTTTGCTGTAATGGGCGCATCCCTTTTGATAGGCAGCCTTGGCCTGATCTTTAAATGTATCAGCACAGGCTGAAGGGAAAAGTGCCTGATAAACCGTCTGCCAAAAAGACGCGGGTGGGCAGGCAGATCCATCACCGGCCGGCCTGTGGATGAACTGCGGATTTATCAGACTCGCGCTCTTGCCGGATTGTTTCGTGCCGGCCGCGCTTTTGAGCAGCTCTACCGCCTGATTCAGGTTCTCATAGCTGTTTTTTTGAGCTGCGGCTTTCTTTAAATCATCTGCGGGCGCAGGATCAAACATCACTTTCAGCAGCTTCTCATTAGCGCTCTGGATGATCTGGTCCATGTTTTTATTTTCACCCTTGGTGGTGATTTTAACAGCCCCTGTCTGACGCAGCTCCTGGAGGAGAATATCAACGTCCGCGCCGAACCATTTGTACTTGAATCCGGCATTGATGCGGTCATGCTTGCTGACTCTTTTCCAGTCCGCCTCCAGGGTTGCCTCATAGGGCTGCCGGATTCCGGCAAATTCCATGTCAAAAACCAGGGAGATATCGGGTGTGTCGCTTTGGAAGCTTTCCCACAGCAGTTCCGCCCCTTGCCGGGTCAGGGCCATGGATACAGCGGTCTTCTGTCCTTCCATCAAAGGGGCTTTGCCCACTGCCACGATGCGGGTGGTTTGCTGATTTTCCTGCTGAAAAGAAGTAACCAGGGCAAAGCTTCCGTTGCGATACGCAATCGGACCCGCCAAAACAGCATCCGGGTGCCGTTGACGCAGATCATTTTCAGCCTGGCGGACCCGCTCATCAGAGGCGCCGTAGGTCACGAGAAAATGAAGAATTCCACCGCCCGAAGCCTGTCCTGTGCCGGCTTCCCCGGTCTTCCGGGTCCGGGCGTACTTGAGGAAGGAAAACTGGGGCCGGCCGTTTTTATAAGCCAGTCCGGGCTGATCCGGAAGATAGTAAAACCGCTCCGGGGAATCCAGGCTTGGATAACAGATCAAGTCTCCGCAGGTTTCCATTTTATCCAGCAAAATTTCCTGGGCCGCCGCCTGGCCGCCCAAGAGCCACACCAACGCAAAGGCTGCAATCAAAAACAGTTTTCGAAAAATTGACACCTTGCCCCCCTCTTTTCCGGCAAATCGCGGATGCCGTCATTGTTCTTCTGTTTTCTGGCTCTCCTCTGTCCTGTTTTGATAGGCCGTGATATCCAAAAGCGCCTCCCCGGTTTTTTGCCGCCATTGTCCGGTTTTTTTGCTGCCGTCTTTATAAATTCTCGAGATTCTGTAGCGATAGGGCTGGTCCAGGTCTTTTGCCAGCTTAAACGCGATGCGCCGGCGGTAATCGCTGCCGGCCCTGAATGTCACGGACTCCACCAGATCCCGGCCGGCTGTGGGGATGGCCACCTCCACGATCTTGGCGTAAAGGTTTTCCTCCAGGTTTTCCACAAAATCAAAGCAGAACACATCCAGGCCGGTATAGCCCTTTTTCATTCTTGTCCCGAGATCGGTGCGCTGGAAATGGTCCGGATGAGCGGACATATCCATTTCAACTGCCACAACCCGGGTTTGCGCGGCTGCATCGGGCTCCCATTGGTCCTGTTTTTTGCGCACCCCGGCCAGGGTCTCGTCAATGGACACGCTCACCTGGGTCTGGCCGGCTGCGACGGCATCCCATAAAATCTCGGCATCCCGGGCATCCAGGGGGAGCACCAGCGCACCGCCGGTCCACCTGGTATTGTAGGTTCCAAAGTTTTGTCCACCGGCAAACATCAGAGAGATCCGGGTTTTGGAAATCGGCATGCTTCTGATTTCCGGACTGGAAACCCCCCTGGAGCGAAGTTCTTTGCGCATTTCCGGCAGAATTTGGGGTTTGCGGCTGCGCTCAATGCCCAATGTCAGCACCCCCCGCACCCAAAAATCCCCGGAATCACTTGTGCCCTTGCGCCCAAGATAGCGGTAAAGGGCCAGGCTGTAATCCGGGGTGCCGTCTTTTTGTTTGCCCAAAACAGGCATGGCCGGCGTGATATACCATCTGGAATGATTTTGGTGATCCCGGTAAATCCGCACATCCCGGATATCTGTAAAATAATCCAGATCCGGTGCGCCCATGCATACAGACACCGGCCATAAGCCTAGAGCCGCTGCTATCAGCAGGTATTTCAAACGTTTTGATTTCAGATTCCCACTCCCGGATTACTGGATCGGGTCGTTAAATAACGCTTCCACCTGGCTGGAACCGAAAAACTGGGTGAGTTTTCTACCGTCCTCCCATTGTGGCGCCATCCGGGTTTGCCCGGCCTGTGTGACAGCTTCGAGACGGTATTTGTACAACAGCGGATCCCCGCCTTTGTCCGTGGGAATATAGAGCATGAGATTTTCATTGATATTATCATCAGCGGTCAGGGTGATTTCCTTTTTCTGAACCGCTGAAGCCCGGGCTGTGAAATAAGGAGACTGGACATGAACAATGAGCTTGTACACACTGAACTGGTCAAACACCCCGGGAATGGCCTCCAGATGAATCAGACTTCCCGGAGCCAGGGCCACGCCTTTTCTGATATTCTGATCAATTGTCTCAAGGCATGGCGCACAATTGCTGTCAAAATCCAAACCCATCCAGGCCACCATGAGGTTGTCGCCCAAAAGCGCTTCAACAGCCGGAAGCTTCAGGGATTTTTCAGCGCCCGCATCAATTTGAACGGGTTTGAGTTTTTTGGAAAGCCGCTCCAGCCTGCCGTTTTCCAGGCGATAAGCATTAATGGCCGCCAGGGACATGGGAAAATCCGTTACATTTTCCAGCGATGCAATGGGATTGCCCCGGGCCCATTGGTCAAACCCCTTTAAACGGGGTCCGGCAAACCGGGAATACTGAATGCGGATGGGAACGGGAATCCGCACTTCTTCAACCACAACATTGAGGCGGCCCACCAGACCGCCATGGGCAATCTGGGCCAGAACCTCCTCGGTTTCATCCTGGGTCAGGGAAAGGGTGAGCCGAAACACTTGCTTTAAATGTCCGGGCGGCTCCAAATGAATCCGCTCCGGCGGCAGGGTCAGGCCGGTGGAAAGGGCCTTCAGGTCCGCCGTGGCCCCGAGACCGGGCAGCGCCTTGACGCTCAGAGGATCCGTGGACTTGAGATCAAATGCCTGGCGCAGAATGGATTTGAGCAGATGGATATCACCTGTCTGATGCGGCGCCTGAAGTTCGGCTGTGATCATCACCGAAGGCTGCCCGGCCTCTGCCTGGGAATTGTACTGAACATTGAGCCGATAGCCGTCTGCATCGCGTTTGAGCAGAAAGGCCCGGGGAATGTAATAAAAGACATGGGCGGCTGCCTTGTCCTGGAGGATCAAATGGCTGTCCCAGCCGCACACAACCCCAAGGTCGGCCAGCAGGGCGGGATCATCAATGATATCGCTTAAATCCAGAGCAGCCGAAGGGTCGGGCCCCTGTGGCTCCTCAACAGCATCCTCGGGTATGATCGGCCTGAGATTTTTCAGGTTTTTAAAAACAGGTTTTTGAATCCGCACCGCGGTAACCGGCTTATATTGAAGGGACGGCGCGGACTGGTCTGTTTCAGCGGGCTTTGGGTTTATTTGAAAAAGGCGCTTGTTGACAACCGGGGATTGTTCCCCGGCCCGGGCGGCAGCCGCACCGAGGCTTATACAAAACACGATGATCAGCAATTTTCGCATGGACGCATCTCCCTGCCTGAAAAATGGCGCTGTTAAGGCATGGTTCCCCTATTGACGCACCAACCGGGGATTGACCCAAACCGCCCAATCCTGGTCGCTGCTTTGGCCGGCCTGTGCACGCAAAACAATGCGCACGGGTTTACCCGCCCAGGCTGACAGGTCTGCTTCCAGGGGGGTATATTGTCTTTTAGTAATGCGTTTGCGAAGCACCCGGCGGGATTTGTTGTCCGCGGATACAACCAAAACCGTCATCACAACCCCGTCTGAGCTTTCCGCACCCTTGAGCAGCGCACCGGTGCTTTTAAACATCACGTTGTCGCCGAGTTTCATCACCGGAAAACGCCCCTGTATCCATCCGCCGTCAACCCATTGCGGATGGGTTTGCAAAAGATTGGCCGCCTTGTTGTCCGGATAAATGGTACCGTTTTTAAGGGTTCTTGCAAATCCCCGGTTGTCGCTGTCTGAGCCCGGAAACGGCAATTGTCCGGCCGCGCTTTTCCATGCGGCTTTGTTGGCATGAGCAAAAAAATTATATTGGGTAACCAGGGGGATTGAAATTTTCCGGACCGGCAGGTTTGGCTTACGGGCTGTGTCCCCAGGCTGTGCAACTTTCCCGGATGCTGTTTGACCTACTTCCGCGGTTTGAACAGGCCTTAATACGGCCCCGGTTTCCACGGGTTTGGGCCCGGCGGTGTCGGCCTGGTTGGTTTCTCCGGTTTCATCTTCTGCCAGTTCAATGGCATCTTCGGAATCGGCCGGCCCGGCGGTTTCTGCTTCAGCCGATTCAATCTCACTGCTGTCTGTCCATTTTTTTTGAAAATCATAGACCAGGCTGCCAAAGGGGCGATCCGGATCTGTTTTGCGGACCAGGTACAAAAGGATCTGATCAGACATGACTTCCGCACAACCGGTGTCCCACCCGGTTGCATCCGCCTGGGAATCCCGGCCGATTTTGAGAATCACCGCCCCCCTTTTGTCTTCTATGGGCGACAGGGTGCTGGAAAATCCTTCCAGGGGTTGTCCCCAGCGCAGAACATCACCCTGGACATAAACCCCGTCCCTGCGTTTGACATCTTCGTAATCGACTTGCAGCACAATTGCATTGCCGCGCCTTTCCAGCAATTTGACTTCACCGATGCGGCCTTCATACGTTCCGATGAATTCTTCGATGCCCTGCTCCAGGGAATCCTGGGCCGCGTCCCCCAGGGTTTGGAGAAGGCCGTCGAGCACTCCGCTGTCTGGCTGCTGTGCTTCTGACTCTGAAGAGGTTTCTGATACCTGGGCAGATAATGGTGCGGCAATGATCAATAAAAGGAAAAAAAGGAAAAAAAGGAAAAAAGGCCGGAAAAAGACTTGATTTTTCATTTTCCATCTCCCTGTCAGTCGGGTGGGCAAAAACGGGCTAGGTGCGAAGATCAGTTGTTTTGATAGAAAATTGTATACTAAGGTTCAAATTCGATGTAAAGACTTAAATGCGATTTACGCGCTCATTTCAGTCAGCAAATCGCCTGCAGCGCAAATTCTGTGCAAAACAATTGAGAAACAACAACACCACAGACTTTGTTTTTTCGTAAAAAGCGAATTGCATCGTCCGATACTTTTCAGGAAAGAAGCCCTGTGGTCAGGGTCAGGAAAGCGGTGTGAGATGGATCAGAATACCGATAAAATGCAGGGTGGAACCGGCCAGGACAAACAAATGCCAGATGGCATGGTTAAACGGCAGCCATTTGGACACGTAAAAGACCACGCCCCCGGTATAGACAAGCCCGCCAAAAACCACCCAATACAGCAGTCCATGGGGAAGTATGGCAATCATGGGCTTAATGGCCACAATGGCCAGCCATCCCATGGCCAGGTAAATGGTCAGGCTGACAAACTTGTGGCGGCCCAGGTATATCAGCTCGTAAATGAGTCCGGCCCCTGCCATGGCCCAGATCAGCGCAAGCAGGCTCCAGCCCCAGGGACCGCGCATGGCGATCAAAAGCACCGGGGTATAGGTGCCGGCGATCAGCAGAAAAATCGAGGCATGATCCAACCTGCGAAACAGGGTTTTCAGTCGACTGCCGGAAACCGCATGGTAAAGCGCGGAAGACAGATAAAGCATCAGCAGGCAGGACCCGTAAACGCCAAAGCCGACCATATGCCACACATCGCCGCTTTTGCAGGCAAGAAACAGCAACACTGCAAGGGCGGCAACGCTTAGCACCGCGCCGATACCATGGGTGAGCGAATTGGCCAGTTCTTCGGCAAAAGAGTAGCGCCGGCTGCCGCCCCGGTCTGCAGGATCTGCCTTACCGGAACTTTCAATGGATTTTTTTTGAACTGGCTTAATCAAGCTCATGGCATTATCCTTATCACAAATCCATGGCAAAAGCGAGCCGGACAATTGGTTTCCCGGCCGGCCGAAGGTGTTCAGGGTCGGTCTGTCTGACGGCCGGGCCGGAAATAATAAATCTGATCGCCGGACTTGCGGATCTCCACAAGACCTGCAGCGGTCAATTGTGCCATTTTATCCCCCACCGTCTTCGGGTCCATGGCCAGGCCGTCTGCGATATCCACGGCCGTGCACGGCCGGCGCAACAGCATGTCCAGAATCTCTGCTTCCATGTCTTTTTCCGGGACGGCTGCGTGCGTGTGGGCAAACTCGGCAATGACTTCGGCCTTTGGGCCCAGAACTTCGGCCAGGGCCTGGAGCCTGTCTGCCGGAACCTGGGCGGCGTATTTTTCCGCAGGGGGCCGGACAGCGGTATTTAAATGAATGCAGTCCGGGTCAATACCGGTCAAATGGGGTTTTAAGGTCTCCATGGCCTCTTTTGTATCATTGATACCCGAAACAATGAAAATCTCAAGCCAGATATGGCCGGCATATTTTTTCCGGAATCCGGCCAGTCCTGAGACCATTTTTTCAAAAGAAATATCTGCATGGGGCCGGTTGATGCGCTGAAAACTTTCTGCATCATGGCCGTCAAACGAGGGCAGCACCACGTCTGCGGCCTGCAGGTCCTTTTGGACTGCTGCATCCCACAAAAGAGAACCGTTTGTGAGCACGGCCACCGGAAAAGTCGAAATCTGACGGATCTCCCGGATGATGGCGCCGATTTCGCTGTTCAAAGTCGGTTCCCCGGAACCGCCCACGGTAATGTAATCCGGGCGCGCCCCGGCATCCAGGCGGGTTTGAAGTTCTGCCAGGATACGGTCTTTTTCAATATATGGCCACCGGGCAACAGTGGTCCGGGGTGTACGGCCGATCTGGCAGTAAATGCAATCATATGTGCAGGTTTTGTAAGGCACGATATCCACCCCCAGAGACAGCCCCAGGCGGCGGGAGGGCACGGGCCCATAAACAAGTGAATCCGGTAGTTTTTGATCTCTTGGCACAGCAGACGAATCCTTTTTGGAAAATTTGGGTTTATTTCAGAAAATCCAGGGTTTTGGCCACGGCATTGAGCTTACTGTAAAGCATATCCCATTCTATGCGCACCGCCTTGAGCATTTCCTCCCAGTTGCCAAACAGATCATCATTGATCTTCTGCTTTTTGGAAGCAGGCAGCCGGCCGATGTGGGTGTAGAGGTCCGAAAGCTTTTGCGCGCAATGCATCCGGTCAAACCCTCTTGCCGTCTCCCGCGCGTTTTCGGAATATACCTGCAGCTGGCCATCCTCTGCGAAACACCGGGCAATGGCTCGGGCAAAGGTCTCAGGATCAGTATTTTCATCCAGCAGACGTCCGTTGTGCCCGTCTCTGACCACTTCGCGCACCCCCGAGGCATCCAGGGCCACCACGGGATTGCCCGCGGCCATGGCCTCTGTGACAACCATGCCCTGGGTTTCAGACTTGGAGGAAAACACGAACAGGTCCATGGCATGGTAGGCATTGATCAGCGCATTCCCGGTCTGCTTGCCGGCCATCACCAGGCGGTCGCCCAGCCCCTGTCCGGCAAAATCCTTCTCCAGTTGCTTTCTTTCCGGGCCGTCGCCCACCACCACAAACCATGCCCCGGTATCCTGCTTCATGTAGGCGGCCACCGCCCGGGCCAGAAACGACAGGTTTTTCTCCCTGGCCAGCCGGCCCAGATGACTGATCACACGGGCGTTTTGCGGAATGCTGAATTCTTTTCGGAATTGTTTGCCGCTGCCCGCCTGAAATGCCTCGAAATCCACGCCCGTGGGAATGGACGTAACCGGCGTTTTGACCCCGCGCTGCTTTAGCAGGTCTGCAATGCTCTGGCTCGGGGCCACCACATGGGTGCACATGTTGGCATAGGCTGTTGTCATTTGGATCACAAATTTCTTCATGGTGGGCGACTGGGAGGAAACATAATGGGTGTACTGCTCATAGAGGGTGTGATGGGTAAACACCAGGGGCAGGCCCCGGCGGTATGCCGTTCTCATGGCGGCATCCCCGAGCAGAAACGGATGGTGGCTGTGGATGATATCCGGGGCAAATGCATCGATTTCCTCATCAATAATAAAGGGAATCGGAATGCTCACGGAAAAATCGCTGCCGTTGAAGTTCTGGATGGCCGGGACCCGGAGTACCCGGGAGGCCTTTTCCCGGCCGGGTTTTTTGTCCGGAAAGGTGGGGGCCACAACGAGCACCTCGCGGCCGAGTTTTCTCAGGTCGGTTTCAAACTGGGAAACAGACCGGGCCACGCCCCCCACATGGGGCAGATAGGTATTGGTGAACATGCAGATGTTCATTTTTCGCGCACCTCGATATGCATTTCATTGTCATGGTTTCCGGCTCCCACGGCAGCGGTCTCATATCCCGGCACCTGAACAAATATATCCGGACACCCGCTTCGCCACTGCCCGTTGATCTGCACCTCCAGACGGCCCTGGCCCGGGGTCAGGGTCACGCTCACAGGACCGTGGGGCGTGGGCGTGGGCCCGAAAAACAATGGCTCGTTTTCAGAAAGCCATTTCCTGAAAATTCCCGAACCGATGATCAGATGATTTTCTTCTTCGCGCACAAACAGATTGCGGATCATAACCACCCATTCGGCCGCAGCCCAGCCGTGCTGGCCGTCTCCCATGCATCCGCCAAGGCTATGGGGATGGATGGCCTCGGGCCACTGGCCGGTGGATGAAGCCAGTTCAGCCACTTTTTCGATCAGATCCTTATAGCGCGGGTCACCGGCCCGCAGCAAACTTTGGGCAATATCCAAAGTGAGATACGCATTGATTCCCGAATGGATCATGTCCTGGAAAAACGCCCCGTGATAGAAGCAGTCATTCATGAGGTACTCCACGGTTTTCATGATCCGGGGCTCAGCAGCAGGGGTGATCTGCAGGGGATAATCAGCCACAAGCGATCCAATGGCCCCGGCATCCATTCGCCGGTAGGGCGAGGCCGGGATGGCGTTTTTGCTTTTGGCCTCAGGAATGGCGGCAATGCTTCCGAATATGCACTTATAAAAATCCTGGTAAAACCGGTTAAACCTTTCGGCCATGGCCGGGCTGTGAAACTGTCCGGCCATTATTGATGCCGCCCTGAGCCCGGCCACGCCCCAGAAATCATCCCAGTAATAATAATCATTGGGCCCCAGGTGCTCGGCGCTAAACCCCGCCGGCAGCAGCCCGGCGTGGCGTATGCCCGGACTTTTGGGAGCGCGCTTTTCCTGGATCCATTCCGCGGCCTTGAGAATCGAATCCAGCCAGGCCTTTGGCGGCCGTGTACCGGTGAGTTCCAGGTACCGGTTCATGATCCACAGCACCTGGCCGTTGGAGTCCCATTCGCCCTCCTGGGACCGGAAATATCCGCTCCTGCGCTGCCGCTGGGGAAACCGGTCGATCCGGATGCGGCTTCGTTCGCACATGTTGGCGGTCATCATTGCGTTTAACATCAGGCAGGCATCCCGGAACCAGAACCGGTTATAGGTATACGGACCCGGAACCGGATCACCCGCGGACAAAAGCAGCAAAGAGCGCACGGCCGTGTCATACAAAAACTGAATTTTTTCATCCGGGACCCGCAGCCGGGCCGTATCCGAAAGATGCTCCTGCCATGAGCGCATGGTGATTTTCCGGCGCTCGGAAGCCGGCGGCATATCATTTTCCAGGTCCACTGACAACCGGATGCGGCGTGCCTGATTTTCCTCTAAACGGAAAAACGCCGCAGAAGTGGCCATGCCCACGCTGCATTTGACCCGTTTGACATTGGAGGCCACATCCGCCCATTTGCCAAACACGTCTCCCTCACCATAATCAGAAAACAAAACCTTGTCCGGCACCTGATCCATATAGACCCTTGTGTGACGGTTCACCAGCCAGAATGGCCGGGCATGATTCTGAAATTCAATGGATTCAATAAACTGAATGCCTTCTGGATTATAGGGCCGCAGGACCACAACCAGCCATCCTCCGGGGGCTGACTGCCCGGTGTAATCAATCTGCGCATACCCGGAACTGTTTTGGGTTTCCATCTGCAGGCCGGTTTCCAGGTCCATGTTGTTTTCACTGCACTGGTGCACAAGCTTTAAGGTGTTTTCATCCATATCCAGATGCTGGTTTGAATTTTCAAGCGCCGAGGGAAGCAGTGGTCTGCCGTTTGCGTCAATGATCCAGCAGTCCAAGGACCAGCCGTCATACAACGGTGTGACCAGGCCCCTGGGATCCATGATGGGATAGACCTGCAGGTCGGGATGGCCCACAGCGGTCCAGTTGCGATGGGTAAGATTGACGTGGGAGAAGGCAAACCCCCTCGGAATAAAAGAATAATCCGACGGATTGAACTGTCGCTGGACCCAGTAGGGCCAGATCCAGTCCAGGTTGTACTGAATGGCCTTGGTGTTGACCAGGCCCCGTGCATGGAAGATAATGCCGGCCCGCAGCAGCTCAATAGGCTCCTGGACCTCCGAGGGCTGGGAGAACCGCCGCACCTGCGCGGCCAACTTGATCGGATCGATAACGCCAAATCGTTTGGCTGCCCGCTTAATGATAAACTTCCAGGGTACCCATCGCGTGAACATGAAAACTCCTTGTTTATAAAAATTTCTATGAACTCAAACAGATAAAATAATGCACAGCCGGCCGGATTTCAATGGGTCGGATGTTTGTAGAAATCATCGGCGTGTTGCAAACACGCCATAAAGTGTGAAATGGAAACAACACCCCCCGGAAACTATGCAATAGACTTTATCCGGGATGACAATTGTGTTATTGTGACAGAAAAGCACTGGGGCGTAAACCGTGAGGGTATCGCAAAAAGCCTTTTATATGGCTTGCTGCTTGTCAGGAAGGAAGCCCTGCGGTCGGGTTTGGATTTTTTCGCTCCTGACCGTTTTTGCGGATTCATCAAATGCCTTCGCTGAAATTTCAAAAACTCGGCCTATCGGCCTCAAACAGTTTGAAATTTCTTTGCTTCGGCATTTGCTGAATTTTTCCGCAAAAACGCTCAATGTCGCTACAAAAATCCAAACCCGACCTTGGACTTCCTTGGAAACGTTTTCTTTCGGCCAAACCCCGGGACCAAGGCATTAAGGGCGGCTTTTTTAAAATTACTGTAACCTGAGCGATTTCCAAGTTTGCCGCAGATACGAGGAAGCCGATGTTAAGCGATAGTCGGCCATGCAAGATATCGGCTGACGCAGTAGATGCGGCAAAATTTGAAAATCGCTATTACCGATTATTGACTGATTTGCTGGAGCAAAAACCATGTCCGAAAATGACATCCCGGAAGAAAACGGATCTGATAAAGAAGAAAGCTTTGCGGATCTGTTTGAATCCTACATGAGTGAGATGAAAGACGATCTGCGCATCGGCGAACAGATCACCGGCGAGATCATCGCCATTGGACAAGACAGTGTGTTTGTCAGCACCGGCACCAAGATCGACGGGGTGGCGGCCAAATCCGAACTCACCGACAAGGAAGGCAATTTCCCCTACAACCTGGGCGATCCGCTCACCCTTTACGTGGTGTCAAAAGATGACAGCGAAATCCGGCTTTCCAGGAACATGACCGCCGAAAGCGGCATCCACCAGCTCTATGAAGCCCAGCGCGCCAAGGTCCCGGTCCAGGGCAAGGTCACTGAAACCTGCAAGGGCGGATTCCGGGTCAATGTTTCCGGCAAAACCGCTTTCTGCCCGATCAGCCAGATGGATGTGGTCTATGTGGAAACACCGGAAGATTATGTGGGCAGTGAATACGAATTTCTCATCACCCGCATCGAGGAAAGGGGCCGAAACATCGTGGTCTCCCGCCGGGAGCTGCTGGAGCGTTACATGGCCGAGCAAAGAAAGCAGTTTCTCAAGACCGTTTCCGTGGGCGATATCGTTGACGGACGAGTCACCCGGCTGATGCCCTACGGGGCCTTTGTGGAACTGACCGCCGGGGTGGAGGGCATGGTGCACATATCCGAAATTTCCTGGTCCAGGCTCGAAAAGCCTGAAGATGCCGTGTCTGCCGGAGATCCGGTGCGCGTCAAGATCCTTGATATCCGGGAGCCGGAAAAACCAGGCCAGCCGGGCCGGATTTCGCTATCCATGAAGCAGGCCGCCGGTGATCCCTGGCAGGATATTTCCCAAAAATTCAGCCTGGGCGACAAGGTCGACGGCATGGTCACCCGGTGTGCGGATTTCGGGGCATTCGTAGAAATCGCACCGGGTGTGGAGGGCTTGGTGCACATCAGTGAGATGAGCTATAAAAAGCGCGTGCTCAAAGCAGAAGACGAGGTTGCCCCCGGCCAGCATGTGGCCGTGATGATCAAGGGCATTGATCCGGAAAAGCGGCGAATTTCTCTGAGCATGAAAGATGCGGAAGGCGATCCCTGGATCAATATAGAAAACCGGTACAAACCCGGCCAGCAGGTCACCGGCACCATTGAGAAAAAGGAGTCCTTCGGCTATTTCGTGGCCATAGAGCCCGGGGTGGTGGGACTGCTGCCTGTATCCAAAATCAATAACGCCCCCAATGCCAGACAGATCGAGGGCTTAAAAGTCGATGATCCCATCGCCGTAACCATTGAAGCCATTCACACCGCAGACCGGAAAATCTCGCTTGCCTCGGCCGATGCTGCGGATAAAGGCGACTGGCAGTCCTATAAAAAAACCGTCTCTGCCGATTCCGGCATGGGCGATCTGGGAGAAAAACTCAAAGCTGCCTTGAAATCCAAACAATAAACAAAAAAAAGAGGGGCAGATCCGGGATCTGCCGCTCTTTTTTGAAAACTCAGCTCTTGATGCACTCGTAATGGGCTTCCTTCCTGCAAAAAACATCGAACGCGGCAAAAAGCTTTTTACGGTGCCATCAGCTCTTGGCAAACAGGCCGTTGATCACCAGCAGCACCCCCCCTGCACAAAGCAGAACAATATAGAGCGGCGCTGTCACCAGGGAATCCAGATAACTTCTCAAAAAAGCGACCGGAAAACTTTCGATCCAGGTAAAGGCGTCATGCCCGAACACACTTGCCAAAGTGTGGTTGTAAAACGTCTGCCCCTCATCCATGATCGAGGCAATTGCCTGAAATCCCACAAGTACCAGACCGCCGAGAAATGAAAGCATCCCCAGCCACTTGATTGTTCTCATGATTCCTCCCCAAAGCCGCGTATTGATTCATACTGCTTAAAAAACCGTTCTTATCCCCATGTTTTTAGGTCTATAACACGGCTTTGGGAAAAACACAAATTTAGGACAGTGCCGCCTTGATAAACTCCCGGTTCATCCGGGCGATTTCCCGGATGGAAATGCCCTTGGGACATTCGGCCTCGCATTCGGCCTCGTTTGAGCAATTGCCGAATCCCAGCGCATCCATGGTCCGCACCATGGACAGGGCCCTTTTTTTGGCCTCTGGCCGACCCTGGGGCAAAAGCGCCAGATGGGATATCTTGGCCCCGGCAAACAGCATGGCCGACGCATTGGGGCATGCGGCCACGCACGCCCCGCACCCGATGCAGGCCGCGGCGTTAAAGGCTTTTTCCGCATTGTCTCTGGGGACGGGCATGGCATTGCCGTCCTGGGGGCCGCCGGCATTAATGGATATATAGCCGCCGGCCTGGATAATCTTGTCCAGGGCGCTTCGGTCCACCACAAGGTCCTTGACCACAGGAAAGGCCCGGGCCCGCCAGGGCTCAATCACGATGGTGTCCCCGTTTTTAAAATGCCGCATGTGCAGCTGGCACAGGGTGGTCTCTGGCATGTGCCCGTGTGCCCGGCCATTGACAACAGCCCCGCACATGCCGCAGATGCCCTCCCGGCAGTCGTGGTCAAAGGCAATGGGTTCGATGCCCTCTGCGGTGAGATGCTCGTTGACAACGTCGAGCATTTCCAGAAACGACATGTCTGTTGAAATGCCTTTGGCCGGATAGGTTTCCAAAGATCCCCGGGGATTGTTTTTATGCTGACGCCAGACCTTGAGGGTCAGGTCAATGGTTTGGGTACTCATTTACTTGTAGCTCCTCTGGGTCAGTTCCACGTTTTCAAATTCAAGAGGCTCGGTGTGCAGTACGGGACCTGAATCCGCGCCCGTGTATTGCCATACCGATACGTGGCAGTAGTTGTCATCATCGCGCAGGGCCTCATGGTCCTCTGTCTGGTAGGCTGTGTTAAAATGGCAACCGCAGGACTCCTTTCGCTCCAGGGCGTCTGTGACCATCAGCTCGCCGAATTCCATGAAATCCGCCACCCGGCCCGCATTTTCCAGGGCCTGGTTGAAATCGGCCGCATCTCCGGGCACGGTAACGTTTTCCCAGAACTCCGCCCGCAGATCCGCGATCATCTGCTTGGCTTTTTTCAGGCTTTCCTCCTCCTTGGCAATGCCGCAGTAATCCCACAGAATATTTCCCAGGGTCCTGTGAAAATCAGCCACAGTGCGTTTTCCGGACACGGAAAGCAGCTTGTCCACCTGGGACTGGATCTGCGACCTGGATTCCGCAAATTCCGCGGCCGAGGCATCCACCTCCGGCAGTTTCGTGCCGGCCAAATAGCCGCCGATGGTATAGGGAATGATGAAATAGCCGTCTGCCAGCCCCTGCATCAGGGCGCTGGCGCCCAGGCGGTTGGCCCCGTGATCGGAAAAATTGGCCTCGCCCAGGGCAAACAACCCGTCAATGGTGGTCATCAGGTTATAGTCCACCCACAGGCCGCCCATGGTATAGTGCACGGCCGGATAGATCTTCATGGGCGTCTGATAGGGATCTTCTCCGGTAATTTTTTCATACATTTCAAACAGGTTGCCGTATTTGCCGGCAATCACATCCCGGCCGTCTCTGGCGATGGCATCGGCAAAATCCAGGTACACGGCAAGGCCGGTTTCTCCCACGCCCTTGCCCATGTCACACTGCTCCTTGGCATTGCGTGAGGCCACATCCCTTGGCACCAGGTTGCCGAAGCTCGGGTACTTGCGCTCCAGGTAATAATCCCGCTCAGATTCGGGGATCTGACCGGGCGGCCGGTTGTCCCCGGGTTCTTTGGGCACCCAGACCCGGCCGTCGTTTCTCAGGCTTTCGCTCATGAGCGTGAGCTTGGACTGGTAGGTGCCGTGCACGGGAATGCAGGTGGGATGAATCTGGGTAAAGCAGGGGTTGGCAAAATGCGCCCCTTTTTTATAACACCGGTATGCAGCCGTGACATTTGACGACATGGCATTGGTGGACAGGAAATAGGCATTTCCGTAGCCGCCGGTCGCCAGCACCACCGCGTGGGCGCTGTGGGATTCCAGTTCTCCGGTAACCAGATTGCGCACCACAATGCCCCGGGCCTTTCCGTCCACAAGCACCACGTCCAGCATCTCGCGCCTGGGGAAAATCTCCACCTTTCCGGCATTGACCTGGCGCATGAGCGAACTGTAAGCCCCGAGCAGCAATTGCTGGCCGGTCTGGCCCTTGGCGTAAAATGTTCGCGACACCTGGGCCCCGCCAAAGGACCGGTTGTCCAGCAGTCCGCCGTATTCCCGGGCAAAGGGCACACCCTGGGCCACGCACTGGTCGATGATGTTGACGCTGAGCTGGGCCAGGCGGTAGACATTGGCCTCCCTGGCCCGGAAATCACCGCCCTTGACCGTGTCATAAAACAGCCGCCAGATGCTGTCGCCGTCATTGGCGTAGTTTTTGGCTGCATTGATCCCGCCCTGGGCCGCAATGCTGTGGGCCCTTCTGGGAGAATCCTGGATGCAGAAGTTTTTCACGTTATAGCCCAGCTCGGCCAGTGTTGCCGCAGCCGAGGCTCCGGCCAACCCAGTGCCTACAACAATGATGTTGAATTTCTTTTTGTTGGCCGGGTTGACCAGCTTGAGCTCGAAACGATGCCGGTCCCACTTGTCCTGCAAAGGCCCGGCCGGTATTTTGGATTCAAGTGTCATGTACCACCCCTTTTCTTATATAACCGTACGGATATAGACAGGAACAAAGAAAAACCCCACTGCCGCGGCAACGGCAATCACAATGCCGATTGTCTGGATCAGGGGCATGTATTTTTCGTTATTCAACCCCAGGGTCTGAAACAGGCTCCAGAAACCGTGGCGGATGTGGATGCCCACAAGGATCACGGCTGCCATGTAGATCAGGGCAAACAACCCGTTATTGAAAGTATCCACCGCAGCGTCCCAGGGCGTCTGCACTGCATGGTCAATAAAATGAAACTGTGACAAATGCAGGATCACAAACAGCAGGATCAGAAACCCGGTATAGGGCATGGTGCGCGAACCAATGGTTCGGCCCCCGGCGGTTTTATTGACTGCATAGCGCGTGGTACGCGCCTGGCGGTTCTGAAAAAACAAAATCGTGCCGGTGCTCACATGAATAACCGCCAGGGCCAAGAGCACCAGTTCCACCACCACAATGATGGGATCCAGGGTGTGCAGGGTTTCCACGTATTTCAAAAACGCGTCCTTGCCGAAATAAAAACTCAGGTTCCCTGCCAGGTGCATGAGGATAAACCCCACAAAGCCGAAGCCGGTGACCGCCATGAGCAGCTTTTTGCCGATGGCGGTGGAAATGTTTTGTGCAAACCAGTTCATATCATCCGCTCCCGGATAGAAAATGATAAATGGATAAAAAATGATAAATGCAATGGTTAAGCCATACTGACCTTGCGCCTTGATTGTTTTTTTTCAACTCCCATCCGCTTAAAACACTTTGGCACAAAGCTCGCCGATGCGGCCGAGATTTTCACACACGTGCACACCAGCGGCTTTCAACGCCTCGACCTTGCCCTGGGCCGTGCCCGTGCCCCCGGAAATAATGGCGCCTGCATGGCCCATGCGCCGGCCCGGAGGGGCGGTCATCCCGGCAATGAAGCTGACCACCGGTTTGGACATCCGCTCCTTGATAAATTGCGCAGCCTGCTCCTCGGCGCTGCCGCCGATTTCGCCCACCATAACCACGCCTTTTGTCTCAGGGTCGGCCTCAAAAGCTTCCAGGCAGTCGATAAAATTGGTTCCGTTGACCGGATCACCGCCAATGCCAATGCATGTGGTCTGGCCGATGCCCTGCTGGGTTAACTGGTAGACCACCTCGTAGGTCAGGGTCCCGGAGCGCGACACCACGCCAATGGGACCGCCGGCCTTGTGAATCGGGGCGGGCATGATGCCCACCTTGGCCGCCCCCGGCGTGATGATGCCCGGGCAGTTGGGGCCGATCAGGCGGCACGGCTTTGATTTGAGATAGTGTTTCACCCGCATCATGTCAAGTACGGGAATGCCCTCGGTGATGGTGACAATCACGTCCACGCCCGCGTCCGCGGCCTCCATAACAGCATCTGCGGCAAACGGCGGGGGCACGAAAATCAAGCTGCAGTTGGCGCCGGCTTCAGCCACGGCAGCGGCCACGGAGTTAAACACCGGCACCTCGTCCATTTTTTGTCCGCCCTTGCCCGGAGTTACACCGGCCACCACATTGGTGCCGTATTCAACGCACTGCCGGGCATGAAACTGCCCTTCTTTTCCGGTAATCCCCTGCACCACCACCCGGGTATCTGCATCCACAAATATACTCATATGGGTTTCCTCAGCTGATTGCATTCACTATTGATCATCATGAAGAACACCAAACCGGTCATTTTTCCGGTTTTTTCTTCATGACCTTCATGTTCTTCATGTTTGATTCGAAATTTATACCAGCGCAGCCACTTTCTCCCCGGCATCAGCCAGATCCCGGGCCGTTTGTATCTCCAGGCCTGATTCGGCAAGGATTTGACGGCCCTCTTCCACGTTGGTGCCTTCCATACGCACCACCAGGGGCACGTCAATCTGGGTATTTTTGGCTGCCTTGACCACGCCCTCGGCCAGCACATCGCAGCGGAGAATCCCGCCGAATATATTGATCAAAATGGCTTTGACCTTCCTATCTGACAAAATGATCCGGAAACCGTTTTCAATCATTTCCGCGGTAGCCCCGCCGCCCACATCCAGGAAGTTGGCGGGCTCGGCCCCGGCCAGCTTGATGGTGTCCATCACCGCCATGGCCAGACCCGCGCCGTTGACCATGTTGCCCACGGTGCCGTCAAGGTTGATGTAGTTGAGGTTGTATTTGGAGGCTTCCACATCCAGGGGGTCTTCCTCGTCCAAATCGCGCATTTCCGCCACATCCTTCTGCCGGTAAAGCGCGTTGTCATCAAAATTGATTTTGGCATCCAGGGCGATTAACTCCTGGTCCCTGGTGATCACCAGGGGGTTGATTTCCACCAGGGAGGCGTCTTTTTCCATCAGCAGCTTATAAAGCCGGGTCAGCATCTGGGAAAACGGCTTTAGCAGCTCCTTTCCCAAGTTTAACCCGAATGCCGCCTGCCGGCAGTGGTAGGGATAGATGCCCGACAGGGGATTGACATAAACCTTTATGATTTTCTCGGGCGTTTCAGCGGCCACGGTTTCAATATCCATGCCCCCGGCCTCGCTGGCCATAATCAGCACCTCGGCCGATTCCCGGTCGGTCATCAGGCTCAGGTAAAGCTCCTTTTCAATCTCCAGCCCGCTTTCAATAAGCACCCTTTTGACGCGCTGACCTTCGGGCCCGGTCTGGGGGGTGACCAGATTCATGCCAATGATGTCTTTGGCATGGGCTTCCGCCCCGGCCAGATCCTTTGCGATCTTGACCCCGCCGCCCTTTCCCCGGCCGCCGGCATGGATCTGGGCCTTGACCGCCACGGGAAATGCGCCCAGGGACTGGGCGGCGACTTTGGCCGCATCAGGGCTGTCAGCCACCGCGCCCTTGGGAATGGGTATCTCGTATTGGGAAAACAGCTGTTTGGCCTGGTATTCGTGTATCTTCATAAGTCATTTGCTCCGTTTTTATGCAATCACGCAAAGCACGTCGTTTTTGGCCACTGAATCGCCTTCGGAAAAACCAATGGCCTTGACCGTGCCGGCCACGGGCGTTGTCAGGGAGTTTTCCATTTTCATGGCCTCCAGGATCACAACAGTGTCGCCTTCGGCCACGCTGTCGCCTTCTTTTTTCTCATAGCGAATAACGGTGCCCGGCATGGGCGCCTTGATGGGATGACCCTCAACGGAAGCAGCCGGTTTTTTAGCCGCTGCAGGCGCTTCGGCCTTTTGCCCGGCAGCTTCGGATTTCTGCGAAGAAGGCGCCGGACGGGCCGCAGGTGCTGCCTGACCGCCTGCTCTGCGAGGGCCGGTCGGGGCTGGAGCAGCCTGCTGGGGCGCTGCGGTCACAAAGGGCATGCCCGTGTCTTCGACCGCCACCTCAAATTCCTCGCCGTCCACAAAAACGTTGAATTTTCGGACATTGTCGCCTTCCGGAGCCTGGCCCTTTTTCTCGGCTTTTTCCAGCACGTCCTTGAGTTCACCGGTGCGCACCTTGCGGATCAGATCCTCTTCCTTTTTGGCCTCTTCCAGGGTCCTGGGCTTCAGGGAATCCGGCGGGGTCTCCAGTCCGTACTTGTATTTCAGAAATTTCTTTCCGGTGACCGGATACAGGGCATAGATAAGCACATCATCAATATCTGTGGTAATATCCTTGACCGCCTCTTTGGCAGCTTCCAGTTCCGGCTCCAGGATTTCCGCGGGCCGGCATTCAATGGGTTCCTCGCCCCTGGGATAGCCCTTGAGGGCCTTTTTCTGAACCTCGGGGTCGACCCCGGCCGGGGTCTTGCCGTACAGACCATAGCACAGGTCCTTGACCTGGGAGGTGATCATCTTGTAGCTTTCGTTTTCATCGTCAAACAGCACATTATTGACCGTCTGGATGCCCACGATCTGGCTTGTCGGCGTTACCAGGGGCACCTGGCCCAGGTCCTTTCTGACCTTGGGCAGCATCTTGTAGACCTCGTCAATGCGGTCCAAAGCATCCATTTCCCGCAGCTGGTTGACCAGGTTGGAAAGCATGCCCCCGGGGGTCTGGTGCAGCAGGACATTGATGTCGATCACCGAAACCTTGGAGTCATCCAGCAGGTTCTTGTACTTGGGCAGGATGTCTTTTTCCAGTTTCTCGTTGATGGCGGCCAGGGCACGGATATCAAAGCCCGTGTCCCGGTTGGTGCCCAGAAGCGACATGACCATCGGCTCGATGGCCGGATGCGATGTGCGGTAGGCATAGGGGGTCATGCAGGTGTCAATGATGTCCACGCCCGCTTCAATGGCTTTCATATGCGTCAAAGGCGCCATGCCCGAGGTGAAATGGCTGTGAAGATGAATGGGCGCCTTGACGTTTTCCTTCAACGCCTTGATGAGTTCAAATGCGTCATAAGGCGACAGCAGACCGGCCATGTCCTTGACACAGATGGTATCCGCCCCCATGTCTTCGAGTTCTCTGGCCTTTTTGAGATAATACTCGATATTGTAGACATCCCCGCCCATGCGCGGCTCTGTCATGGAATAGCAGACACATCCCTGGAAATGCTTGCCGCATTTCTTGATCACCTCAACCACGGTTTCAAAATTGCGGAAATCATTGAGTGCGTCAAAGGTGCGAAAAATGTCCATGCCGTTTTCCGCGGTCCGCTCCACAAAGGCCCGGGCCACATCATCGGGATAATTTCGGTATCCCACCAGGTTCTGGCCGCGAAGCAGCATGGAAAAGGGCGTTTTCTTGATATAGCGCTTCAGTGTGCGCAGCCGCTCCCAGGGATCTTCGTTTAAAAACCGGTGCATGGTATCAAACGTGGCCCCGCCCCAGACCTCAACGGCCCAGAAACCGATATCGTCAATCATTTCCGCCACAGGGATCATGTCCTCGGTACGGCCGCGGGTGGCAAACAGGGACTGGTGCCCGTCGCGCAGGGTCAGGTCCTCGATTTTAACCGGATTGGCCGCCTTGGGGCGATCCGCGCCGTATTTGACTTCAGTCTGCTTGAGTTCATGGTGTTCGGTCATACCCAGATCTCCTCACCTTATGGATTAATTTTTGCTATAAATAGTTTCATATTTTTGCATATATTGACACAAGCCCTGCTAAAACACCTTCATCTGGACCATGGTCCGCATCTGCATCTGTGCCTGGCGGCCGCTCAAAGCCCAGGGGCTCACATAACCGTCCGGCATCCGGGCCCGGCCCTGATCGGCGGCTTGCTGCCAGCCGGTTTCAGCTTCAGCCTGCGCGGCCTTTTCGCAGTCCAGATAATGCAGCACTGCGGCAAGTGCGGCCTGTTTTTTCTTTTCCATCTTCAACCCCCTCGTTATGCCGGAATATTGCCGTGCTTTTTCGGCGGCAGGCTCTGACGCTTGGTGCACAGGATGTCCAGGGCCTCGATGAGCCGCGGCCGGGTTTCGCTGGGCACAATCACGTCATCGATATACCCGCGGTTTGCGGCCACGTAAGGATTGGAAAACAAATCCCGGTATTCCTCCACCTTTTCCTTGCGCGTGGCCACTGGATCTTCAGAATTGTCGATGGTTTTGCGGTAGATAATATTGGCCGCCCCTTCAGCGCCCATGACCGCGATTTCCGCAGACGGCCAGGCAAAGGCCATATCTGCGCCCAGGTGCTTGGAGCTCATGGCAATATAGGCCCCGCCGTAGTCCTTGCGCAAAATCACAACCAGCTTGGGCACCGTGGCCTCGGAATAGCACCACAGCAGCTTGGCGCCGTGCCGGATGATGCCCCCGTGCTCCTGGTCGCTGCCGGGCATATAACCGGGCACATCCGCAAAGGTCAGCAAGGGAATGTTAAATGCGTCACAAAACCGGATAAACCGGGTGGCCTTGTCTGAGGCGTCAATGTCCAGGCACCCGGCCAAAAACTTGGGCTGATTGGCGATAATGCCGATGGTTCGGCCGTTTAGCCGGGCAAAGCCCACCACCATATTTTTGGCGTAGTGCTCATGGGGCTCGAAAAACTCGCCGTTGTCCACGATTGCGGCAATCACGTCCTTGACGTCGTAGGACTGGTTGGAATCGGCCGGAATAATTGTGTCCAGGCGTTCATCGCGCCTTTCGGGATCATCGCCGGTATCGGCCACAGGCGGGTCCTCCATATTGTTTGCCGGCAGATAGGACAGCATGTCCCGGATGCGCTCAATGGCGTGCTCGTCAGAGTCACAGGCAAAATGCGCCACCCCGCTTTTTTCATTGTGGGTGGTGGCACCACCCAGGTCCTCAAAGGAAATTTCCTCTCCGGTGACGCTTTTGATCACCTGGGGGCCGGTGATAAACATGTGGCTGGTCTTTTTAACCATAAATACCCAGTCGGTCATGGCCGGCGAGTAGACCGCACCGCCGGCGGTGGGTCCCATGATGGCCGAAATCTGGGGAATCACCCCGGAGGCAATGGAATTTCTGTAAAAAATCTCGCCGTAGCCGCGCAGCGCGTCCACACCTTCCTGGATACGCGCGCCGCCCGAATCATTGAATCCCACCACGGGAACCCCGGATTTCATGGCCAGATCCATGATCTTGCAGATCTTGCTGGCATGCATCTCGCCCAGGGTGCCGGCCCTTGCCGTAAAATCCTGGGCAAAGGCGAACACCGGCCGGCCGTTGACACGGCCATGGCCGGTGATCACCCCGTCGGAGGGAACGTCGACTTCACTCATGCCGAAATTCACGCACCGGTGTTTGACAAAAATATCAATTTCCCGGAACGTGTTGGCGTCAAAAAGATGTTCAAGCCGCTGCCGGGCGGTTAACTTGCCCTTTTCCTGCTGCTTGGCAACGGCCTTTTCGCCTCCCATTTCCCGCATGCGGGCTTTTTTTTCAAGAAGCTCCTTGATCTTGTCCGAAACTCCGCTCATATCTGTGTCCTTTCGTGTTCGTGCGTGACCAGGTCCAGCAGCTGTCTGGCTGCGGCCATTGCCGTTGTCTCCCCGTCTTCAAGGCGCCGGGTGAGTTCCGGCAGAAGGGTCCGGACTTCTCCGAGCCCGTAAAACCAGTCTTTGAGTCCCTGCTCCACAAGAAAATCAAACCATTGCCGGGCCTGTTCCCGGCGTCTTCGCTCAAGGGCCCCTGAAGCCTGCATCTGCTTGCGGTGGGCAAGCACAGTGTCCCAGATCTCGTCAATACCGGTCATTTCAAGGGCGCTGCAGGTAAGCACCGGCGGCTGCCAGCAATCGCTCCTGGGGGCCATCATGTGCAAAGCGTTTTCATAGTCCTTTCTGGCCTTTTCCGCCCGGAAAAAGTTTTCACCCTCAGCCTTGTTGACCGCAATGGCATCTGCCAGCTCAATGATTCCGCGCTTGATGCCCTGCAGCTCATCTCCGGCACCGGCTAAAAGCAGCACCAGGAAAAAATCCACCATGGAAGCCACGGAAAATTCCGACTGACCCACGCCCACGGTTTCCACCATAACCGCATCGTATCCGGCCGCCTCGAGCACCAGGATGGTTTCACGGGTTTTTCGGGCAACACCGCCCAGGGTCCCGCCCGAGGGCGAGGGCCGGATAAAGGCCTCAGAATTGGCGGCCAGTTTTTCCATGCGGGTTTTATCACCCATGATGCTGCCGCCGCTTTTGGCGCTGCTGGGATCAACCGCTAAAATGGCCACCCTGCGGCCTTTTTCAATGAGCCGGAGGCCGAGGGTTTCAATAAAGGTGCTTTTGCCGACTCCCGGAACCCCGGTAATGCCCAGGCGCACGGCCTGACCGGTATACGGCAGCAGGCCGTCGAGCACCTGGTAGGTCAATTCCTGGTGACCAGGCAGTGCGGATTCAATCAGGGTGATGGTCTTGGAAATCGCCTTGCGGTTTCCTGACCGCACCCCATCGATATAGTATGCGGCATCTTCAGGCATATTATTTCAGGGCGTTTAATACCTGGTTGGCCGAATCGGTCACCATGGTACCGGGGCCGAAAATCTTGGCCACGCCGGTTTTATAGAGAAAATCATAGTCAACCGGCGGAATGATACCGCCGACAACCACCAGCACGTCTTCTGCACCCTGTTTCTTAAGTTCCTCGACCATTTGCGGAACCAGGATCTTGTGGGCGCCGGCCAGGCTGGAGACCCCCACCACATGCACGTCGTTTTCCACGGCGATCTTGGCGGCTTCCTCCGGGGTCTGGAACATGGGGCTTAAATCCACGTCAAAGCCCAGATCCGCATAGGCGGTTGCCACCACTTTCACGCCCCGGTCATGGCCGTCCTGTCCCATCTTGGTCAGCAGAATCCGGGGACGGCGGCCGTGTTTTTCGGCAAATTCATCCACCCGCTTGCGGATGGCAGCAATGATTTCGTCATCCTGGTATTCCCCGGCATACACCCCGGAAATGCACTGAGTGGTGGCCACATATCGGCCAAAGACCTTTTCCATGGCCTCTGAGACCTCCCCGACCGTGGCCCGGGCGCGCACAGCAGGAATGCAGGCCTCAAGCAGATTGCCGCCGGATTCAGCGCAGTTGGTCAGGGCTTCCAGGGTGCGGCGAACCTCGTTTTCATCGCGCTTTTCCCGGATTTCGTTTATCCACCGAACCTGTTCGTCACGCACGGATTCGGAGATCTCGCGCACCTCGATTTCGGTTTCCTCCTCCACCGGGTACTTGTTGACACCGATGATCACGTCCTTTCCCTGATCAATGCGGGCCTGGCGGCGGGCGGCGGCCTCCTCGATGCGCATCTTGGGCATGCCCTCCACAATGGCCTTGGCCATGCCGCCCATTTCCTCGACTTCATCGATAATGGCCCGGGCCTGGCAAATCACATCGTTGGTGAGCGATTCAATGTAATAAGAACCACCCAGGGGATCGACCACGCTGGTGATCTGGGATTCCTCCTGGATAATTAACTGGGTGTTTCTGGCCACCCGGGCGGAAACGTCCGTGGGAAGGCTGACCGCTTCGTCAAACGCGTTGGTGTGAAGCGACTGGGTCCCGCCCAGAACCGCTGCCAGGGCTTCCAAGGTGGTGCGGATGATATTATTGTACGGATCCTGTTGGGTCAGGCTCCAGCCCGATGTCTGCACATGGGTGCGCAGCATGGTAGAGCGCGGATCTTTGGGATTGAACTGCTTCATCAAATCGGCCCACAAATAGCGGGCGGCCCGGAGCATGGCGATTTCCATGAAAAAATTCATGCCAACGCCAAAGAAAAACGACAGGCGCGGGGCAAACGAATCGATTTCCAGACCGGCATCCAGGGCGGCGCGCACGTATTCCAAACCGTCTGCCAGGGTAAAGGCGGTCTGGAGCACCGAGTCAGCCCCGGCTTCCATCATGTGATAGCCGCTGATGCTCACGGTGTTGAACTTGGGCATGTTGGCCGAACAATACCCGACAATATCCGAGACGATCCGCATGGACGGATCCGGCGGATAAATGTAGGTGTTGCGGGTCAGGTATTCCTTTAAAATATCATTCTGGATGGTGCCGGCCAGTTTTTCCTGTGAGACGCCCTGCTCTTCTGCGGCCACGATATACCCGGCCAGAACCGGCAATACTGCGCCGTTCATGGTCATGGACACAGTCATTTTGTCCAGGGGGATCTCATCGAACAAGATCTTCATGTCCTCCACCGTGTCCACGGGAACCCCGGCTTTTCCCACATCACCGGTCACCCGGGGGTGATCCGAGTCATATCCCCGGTGGGTGGCCAGGTCAAAGGCCACTGACAGCCCCTTCTGCCCGGCTGCCAGGTTGCGCTTGTAAAACGCGTTTGACTCCCGTGCAGTGGAAAAACCGGCATACTGGCGGATGGTCCATGGCCGTCCCGCGTACATGGTCGCCCGGGGGCCGCGGACAAACGGGGAAAAGCCCGGCAGGGTGTTGATAAAATCAAGGCCTTGGATGTCTTCGGCCGTGTACAAAGGATTTAAGGTAATGCCTTCCGGGGTTTTCTTTTCCAGGGATTCAACCGGCTTGTTTTTCAATTCCTTTTTGGCAAGCTCAATCCATCTAGGTTTTTCAGGATGTTCGGCCATGTCGTTCTCCGTTTTGTTTGGTTCGTGGATATTATCTTTCGATAATCTGATTTTTATCTCTCTGAGAGTTCCACCAGCACCCCGCCCGTGGCCTTGGGATGGATAAAGGCGATTTTGGCACCGCCGGCGCCCAGGCGCGGTTTTTCATCAATGAGTTTTACGCCTTTTTCCTTAAGCTCGGCCAGTGCGCCCTCAATATCATCGACCCGAAAGGCGATGTGATGGATGCCCTGGCCTTTTTTTTCAATGAACTTCGCAATGGGGCCGTCGTCTGCCGTGGATTCCAGCAGTTCCACCTCGCTTTTGTCCACAGGGAAAAATGCGGTTTTGACCTTTTGCTCGGTCACGGTTTCCTCGCCCTCAAAGGGCAGGCCCAGAATGTCGGACCAGAAGGTTTTGCTTTCCTGATTGCTGTTGACAGCCACGCCGATGTGATCAATGTGCAGTACTTTCATGATTCGTACCCCGCAATATGTGTTTGGTTCCGGTGGGAATTCAGACGGCTTTGCTGCATGCCGGTTTTCCTGCGTTCTGCAGTGTATGTAAGTGTTACTTACCTTAACAGCGTTATAATACCAGCCAATCGGGCCTGTCAAGTATAATCCGAAGCCAAAACAAATCCGGGAGTAAATTTTTTCAGGCCCTGCCCACCTGTGCCAGGTCGCAGTATCCGGCAAAAACCTTGGCGATTCCGTCCTGAAACAGTGTGGTCATGCCCTTGGCAACAGCATGCTCCCGGATCATGGGACCCAGGTGCCGGCCTGGGGGCCGGGTCTGAATCATGTCCCGGATCTCGTCGGTGACAAAAAGCAGTTCAAAAATCCCGGTCTGCCCTTTGTATCCGGTATGGCTGCATTCCGGACATCCGGCTGGGGCATAAAATGTCAGATCTTTGGAATACGCGATGTCTATATCCCGGGCAAAAGCGGCTTTGCCGTAAAGAGATACCAGTTCATCATATTCTTTGCGGTCCGGGTGCATGGCCTGCCTGCACCGCGTGCAAAGGGTCCGCACAAGACGCTGGGACAAAATGCAAACCAAGGCCTCTGCAAGATGAAAAGCATCTGCATCCATGGCAACAAGCCGGGCCAGCGTCTCGGGAGCCCCTTGGCAGGTAAACGCCGATAGGACCAGATTGCCGGACAGGCATGTGGAAACAGCCGCATTGGCGGTTTTTCGGTCCGGAATATCGTCAATTAAAATGCTGTCGGCATCTGCAAGAACAAATGACTCCAGGGCGGCGGCATAATCATAGCCGGCCGCCGGATCCACCCGGACCTGCCGGAGGCCGGACTGAATGATTTCCAGGGCTTTTTCCGCAGTCCAGATTTTTTTTTCTTCCGAGTTGATTTGCGCCAAAGCCGCATGCAGGGTGGTGGTTCGCCCGGATTTCGGAGGCCCGGAAACCAGGATCAGCCCGTGGGTATTTTCAAGCGCGTGTGCAAACGCCTGCCTGGTGTCTGTGCCAAGGCCCAGGCCATGTATGGGCATGGGTGCGGCCACAGGCTGGATCCGCAGCACCAAATCCTCCCAGCCGCCTGCAGTGGCAATGGTGGTCACCTGAAAAATTGCATCCCGGCCGTCTTCGACCTGGAACCGGATCCGGCCATACTGATGAGGGCGAATCCGGGCAATATCCAGGCCCGCCATGGCCTTGACCCGCTCCACTACGGCCTTGTACAGGCTGCCTGAAATCGTCTGAGCGGATGTGCAAACCCCGTCAATCCGAAAGCGCACCCGGGCTTCCATCTGGTCCGGCTCCGGCTCAAAATGAATAGCAGAAGCGCCGCAACCGCAGGCTTCTGCCAGGAGATTATGCAGAAATTCGGCCACTTCAGGGCTTTTTTCAGTCAATAAAGCACTGTTTTGATCCCGCTGATCCGCCGGCCCGCGCACGGTCAGAACACGGGTTCCCAGAGACCCGGCCGGCCGGGATTGCATGTCCGCCGACAGCCGGAGCATGTTTAAAACATCTTTTTTCATGGCCACGGCCGCACGGACCGTGTAACCGGAAAACTGCTCCCGGATCCGCGCAAGGCATTCCAGATCATCCGGGTCAGCCATGGCCACAAGCAGATCCCCGTTTTCAAAACCCGCCGGAACCCAGCCCTGTTTTTTCATCATGCCGGGATCCAGCCCTGCGATGAGATCGGCCGGCAGATCCATGTCATCGCTGTATTCCACGGCCGGCAGGTTGTAATACCGGCTCAAAGACTTTAAGACATCGGACTTGTCGATCTCCAGGTCTTCGACAAGGAAGCGCTCCACCGGTTTGTTGCGCTCCCTGGCGGCAATCACGGCATCATCGAGTTCTTCCCGGGTGATGATATAATTTTCCAGCAGCAGATCAAACCGGCCTTTGAGCCGGGCGGTCATCTGCTGCTGCTTGTACAGGGCAATGCCCAGGATGGTTGCCAGTTCGGAAAGCTTTTTTTCATCCCCGGCTGAAAAGGGTCCGCCCTTTTTGCGGTTAATAAGCTGAATGGCACCCAGCACAACGGATTGAAACACAATCGGGGCGGCCAGCACCTGGCGGGTTTCAAAACCGGTTTTCTCATCCCAGGACCGATCAAAGCCAAGCTCCGGGTCAATGCCGGCAAGTTGCCGGGCATCATAGACGTTTTTGATATTGACCATCTGCCGGGTCACCGCACAGTAGCCGGCAATGCTGTGCTTGTTGACA
Organism: Desulfosalsimonas sp.; assembly: GCF_046483245.1. Lineage (GTDB taxonomy): Bacteria > Desulfobacterota > Desulfobacteria > Desulfobacterales > Desulfosalsimonadaceae > Desulfosalsimonas. The sequence continues at coordinate 38,434 of NZ_JAWODO010000040.1, forward strand.
GGAACCCGGATTTCATTGATCTCGTCGCCGGACTTGAACCTGGAGACCAGTTCCCGTTGGATGCCGTCGATGTAGTAAATGGTGATACGCCGGGCCCCCATGATTTCAACAATGTCGCTGGCCGCATCAATGAGGATGCCGTCAATATCCGAGGCCGCAGACACCGCATTGCTGATTTCCTGGAGTTTGCTGCGGTAGGCCACTTCCGACTTTAAATAGCAGGCATCGGCTTTGCCATCATTTTTGCCGGGTTTCTTGTTAAATGACTTAACGTTGTTCATGGTTTTTTCCAATGTCTCTAAAAACCGATTTGGCAAAACCGCGAAACCCTAAGGGTCGCTCTCTTCCCGGGTTTGCCGGAAACGGTACAATTTCTGAATTCCCCCGCCGGCCAGAATAATGGCCATGAGATAAAAGGCAATGTGCAAAAAGATCCGGACGGAATCAAAATGTTGAATTTCGGCAACCTGCTCCATGATCAGGGGAATCCGGAAAAAAAAGGCAACGCCCATCAACAGCAGGGCTGCACCCCAAACAAGTTGAATCATTTCCTGGCCCGATATCTGGCGGCGATTTGACATATGCTTAATTTTTTCCTTAAATATTTTTTATTATGGACATGTGGTCGTATACCTATTATATAGCCGGATTTACCGGATGTGTCAACTTGCTTTAAATCAGGCAGGTTAAGGCGTCTGCCCGCCGTTGCAGGAAAAACCTCCGGCAGGGGCCGGAACTGAAACAAAAGCCAAAAGGAACAGCATGGATACCGCCAGTCAAACATCGGAACACAAACTCAAGCTTCGCAATTTAATCACCCGGGACTACCAGGATGTCAAGGAAATCATGGACCGGGTCTATCCCGACAAGATGGGGGCCTGGGACAGAAGCGAATTTCACACCCTGATCCATCGGTTTCCCGAAGGCCAAATCTGCATCGAGGACAAGGGAAAGGTTGTGGCCGCAGCCCTTGCCATCATTGTCAACGCGGATATCTACGAGGAAAAGCACTCTTACGACGAGGTTATCGGCGGCAGCCACATCAGCGGCCATGATCCGGCCGGAGACGCCCTTTACGGCATCGACATCTTTGTCCATCCCGACTACCGGGGCCTGCGCCTGGGCCGGCGCCTCTATGACGCCAGAAAGGAACTCTGCGAGGAATTAAACCTCAGGGGAATCATTTTTGGCGGCCGTATTCCGGGCTATGACGAATATCATGAGGAGCTCACCCCCCAGCAGTACATCCAGAAGGTCAAAAACAACGAGATTTATGATCCGGTGCTGTCCTTTCAGCTGGCCAATGACTTTCACATAAAGAAAATCCTGAAAAACTACATTCCCGAAGACAGCCAGTCGCGCTCCTACGGGGTGCTGCTGGAATGGAACAACATCTATTATGAAAAAAAGCGAAAGCTGTTTGGCGGCAGAAAAGCCTATCCCAGAATCGGCGTGGTCCAGTGGCAGATGCGCCCCTTTGCCTCGTTTGATGATTTTATCCAGCAGGCGGAATTTTTCGTGGATGCCGTAGCCGGTTATAATTCAGATTTGATTCTGTTTCCCGAGATGTTAAACGCTCCGCTTCTGCGCAATTTCAACCAGGAAAACCCGGCTGAATCCATGCGGTCACTGGCTGAATACACCGAACCGCTCAGGGAATCGTTTCTCCGGATGGCCCTTGCCTACAATATCAACATCATTGCCGGCAGCGTGCCGGAGTACTCCGGCGAACACCTTTACAATGTCTCCTATCTCTGCCGCCGCGACGGCACCTGGGATGCCCAGTACAAGCTCCACATCACCCCGGACGAGTCTTTGTACTGGGGGTTGCGTGGCGGCAGCGACCTGCGGGTGTTTAACACGGACATGGGCAAAATCGGGATTCTGATCTGCTATGACATTGAATTTCCCGAATTGTCCCGCCACCTGGTGGACAAGGGAATGAATATCCTGCTGGTACCCTACTGGACAGACACCAAAAACGCCTATCTGCGGGTGCGCAGATGCGCCCAGGCCCGTGCCATTGAAAACGAGTGCTATGTGGCCATATCCGGCAGTGTGGGCAACCTGCCCCGGGTGGAAAACATGGACATCCAGTATTCCCAGGCTGCGGTGTTCACCCCTTCGGACTTTGCCTTTCCCCATGATGCTATTGCCGCAGAAGCCACTCCCAACACAGAAATGACTTTGATGGTGGACCTGGACCTGGATTTGCTAAAGGAACTGCGGCAGCAGGGAAGCGTGCGCAATCTGCAGAGCAGAAGAGAGGATCTATATAAGATTCTCTGGAAGCCCGAGGAAGAGGATTTGATCTTTTAAAAGGGCCGCTGGTTGTCGAGTTGTTCCATTTGCGCGTCAAAATCCGCCCGTTTGGCATCCGCCTCGGCCGACAGGGATTCAAGGCGCTCAAAACCGGCATCAATGTTTTGCCGGCACTCGTGTAAGGCCCTGGACAGTTCGGCGATCTCCCGGCCCCCGCCGTTTACCGAAGCCTTCTGCATCCGGGCGTTTAAATCCTCGAGCTGCTGCTCCCATTGCACAATATCGTCTTCAACCGCCTGGATCTGATCTTCCACCGGCTTTAACGCCCGGCTTTTTTCCGCCACGATTTTTGAACGCAGGCGGCGGTAATCCTTCTTGCTGATCTGGCCGGCACAATCGGCTTTCTGCGCCGGGGCCTGCCGGCGGCCGGCGGCGGGCTCGTCCTCCTCCCACCCCACATTTTCCAGAAAACGCTGGTATGTGCCGTCAAATACCTCGATTCCGCCGCCCTGGAAAACCACCAGGCGCCGGGCCAGGGCATGGAGAAACATTTCATTGTGGGTGACCATCACCACGGCCCCGTCAAATGCGTCTATGGCAGACAGCAATGCGTCACACGACTCCATGTCAAAATGGTTGGTGGGCTCGTCGAGCAGCAGGAAATTGGCCGGCGCGGCCAGCAGCCGGCCGAGCATGACCCGGCATTTTTCCCCGCCGGAAAGCACCTGGATTTTTTTCAAGGCCTGATCCCCCTCAAAAAGCATGGCCCCGCAGATGCTGCGGGCGGCCTGGCGCCCCATGTCCGGGTTGGCCGCCAGGATTTCTTCCTCCACTGTGCGCTCATCGGATAAGGTGTGGATATTGGTTTGCTCAAACAGGCCCTTGACCGCGTTGGGATGGTTGTCAATCCGGCCGGCATGCGGGGGCAGCTCCCCTGCCAGCAGGCGCAGCAGGGTGGTTTTTCCGGCACCGTTTCTGCCCATGATGCAGATACGCTCGTCCGGGGCGATAGTCATGGAGAAATCGTCAATCAGACAGGCGGCCGGCTCACTGGCTTGTCCGCTGTTATAGGAAAATGCGAGATTTTCCGCCTGAAGCATGTATTTTCCCGTAAAGCCGGGGCTCTTAAATGAAAAATCCAGGTTTTTGGCCTGCTCCAGTTTTTCCTTCCGGGTCAGCTTGGAAAGGGTCTTGACCCGGGACTGCACCAGGTTGGCCAAGCGGGCCTTGGCCCGAAACCGGCTGATAAAGCGCTCGATATCCTTGCGCTTGCGCTCGTCATTCTGCCGGGTTTTTTCATACACCTCTTCTTCCTGGGCAATCTGGGTATAGTATTTTTCCGTGTTGCCGGCGATCTTTTTGATTTTTCTACGGTGGATCCCGGCGATATGAGTGGCCACGCCGTCCATGAAGCTTCTGTCATGGGTGATCAAAAAGACCTCGCCCGGCCAGTTGACCAGAAACTGGCGGATCCAGCGGATGGAAGTGATATCCAGATAGTTGGTGGGCTCATCAAGCAAAAGCATGTCCGGCCGGGAGACCAACACCTTGGCCAGGTTGAGCCGAACCTGATAGCCGCCGGAAAATTCCGCAGGCGCCCGCTGCATATCCGCCTGGCAGAACCCGAGCCCGGCAAGAATTTTTTCCACCTCCCAGTAGGCGTCTGCAGCATCCGGGGGCAGGCCGCGCATGCCTTCTTCAAGCACCGTGGGTGCGGAAAATGCAAGCTGCTGGGCCACATGACCGATCCGGTAATTCCTCGGCCGGGAAATGCTCCCGGCATCCGGTCTTTCCTCTCCGATTATGAGCCGAAACAGGGTGGTTTTGCCATGCCCGTTTCTGCCCACCAGCCCCAGGCGCTCGCCGGCATGGACCCGCAGGCTCACGTCGTCAAACAGCACATGACCGCCGTAGCTTTTGCTCAATCCCTCAATATTGATCATTTGAAAAATGTCTTTTAAGGCTATTCCGGTTTTTCGATTCCCAGCTTGCTGCACCGGTAGCGGAAAGAGCGGAAGGTGATGCCAAGCAGCTCAGCGGCCTTGTGCTTGTTGCCGTTTGTGCAGGAAAGCGCCTTTTCCAGATAGGCCCTCTCGATTTGCTCCAGGATGCTGTCGAGAAACACGCCCTTGGGCACCTCATCAAGGTCAAACCGCCGGTTTTCAATCCCCTCGATCCAGCGGCGCTTGTGAATGGAAAGGGAAAGGTTGTCGGGCAGCAAAATGTTGGTGCTCGAAAGTGCAACGCTTCGCTCAATCAAATTTTCAAGTTCCCGGATGTTTCCGGGAAAATCGTATTTCTGGAGCAAATCCACGGCATAGGAGGAAATCTTGGTCATTTCCTTGCCCGCATCCCGGGCGTATTTTTCCAGAAAATGCTGGGCAAGGGCCCGCAGGTCGCCTTTTCGCTCCCGCAGGGGCGGCACCTTGATTTCCACCACGTTGAGCCGGTAGTAAAGATCCTCCCGGAACCGGCCGGCAATGACTTCTTCTTCAACCTGCTTGTTGGTGGCTGAAATAATGCGGATGTCCACGCACACGTCATCATTGGAGCCAACCGGCTTGAAGGAACGCTCCTGGACCACCCGCAGCAGGCGCACCTGCATGGGAAGGCTTAATTCGCCGACTTCATCAAGAAAAATGGTGCCGGTGTCGGCTGCCTCAAACAGGCCCTTTTTATCCTGGGAAGCACCGGTAAATGCTCCCTTCTTATACCCGAAAAACTCGCTTTCCATCAGGGTTTCCGGGATGCTGCCGCAGTTGATCACCACAAAGGGCTTGTCACTGCGGCTGCTTTGGTTGTGGATGGCCCGGGCAATGAGTTCCTTGCCCGTGCCGCTTTCCCCGGTGATCATCACGTTGGTGCGCGTGGCCGCAATTTGCTCGATGACCTCGTAGATATGCATCATCCTGGGGCTGTTGCCCACCAGGAGCCCGAAATGCGAACTCTGCTGCAGTTCGTCGTCAAGCAGTTTTTTTTCATCCGAAAGGGTCTTGAGCTCCAGGGCCTTGGCAATGGTCTGCTTTAACTCGTCATTGTCAAAAGGCTTGGGCAGGTAATCATAGGCCCCCTCGTTCATGGCCTCCACCGCGTTTTCCGCGGTGGCATAAGCGGAAATCATGATAACCACTGTATCCGGATTATTTGCCTTGGCCCGGCGCAGCACGTCCAGGCCGCTGATATCGCCCAACCGGATGTCGCACAGGATCAGGTCATAGGCATTTTCATCGATCATGGCCCTGGCCCGGCGGCCGCTTTCAGCCGTATCCACTCCATAGTCCTCGGCACCGAGCATGATTTCCAGAAACTCGCGCATGCTCAGCTCATCGTCAACAATGAGCAATGTGGCTTTTTCGGTCATAACAACAATCAGCAGTGTTTACAGGTTTGCATGATTTTGCGAATCAAAGACCTTTTGGCCACCCACGATCGTATATCTGGCGCGGCCCTTGAACTGCCAACCATCAAACGGGGTATTGCGGGATTTGGAATAACCGTCTGCCGCATGGTAGGTGTACCGGGCGGAAAGATCAATGAGGGTCATGTCAGCCGGCAGGCCAGTTACCAGCCCGCAGGGCTTTTTGATAATCCGGGCAGGATTTTTGGACATGGCCGAAATCAGCTGCCCCAGGCTCAGATGACCGGCGTCCACCAGCCGCAGCCCCAGGCTCAGGGCAGTTTCCAGGCCGATGATCCCGTTTGCCGCCTGATCAAACTCCAGCTGTTTGTCCAGCACCCCGTGGGGCGCATGATCGGTTGCCACCGCATCAATGGTGCCGTCGGCCAGACCGGCGATCACCCCCTGCCGGTCAGCTTCCGTGCGCAGGGGGGGATTCATCTTGGCATGGGTGTCATAGGCGTTTACCGCCTCGTGGGTCAAAGTGAAATAATGGGGTGCGGTTTCGGCTGTCACGGGGATACCTGCGGCCTTTGCCGCACGAATAGCCGCAACCGACTGCCGGGTGCTCACATGGGCGATATGCACCGGAGTGCCGGTTAGCTCGCTTAAAGCAATGTCGCGCATGACCATGATGCTTTCAGCAGCGTTGGGAATGCCCGCCAGTCCCAGCCGGGTGCTCACCGCCCCTTCGTTCATGGCCCCCCCGGCCAGGGCCATCTCCTCACAGTGGGAAATCACGCAGATCCCGATGCCCCGGGCATATTCCAGGGCCCGGCGCATGAGCTGGGCGTCGGCAACAGGTTGACCGTCATCAGATACACCCACAGCCCCTGCGGCCTTCAGATCCCCGAATTCAGCCAACTGCCGGCCCTCGAGTCCCACGCTGACTGCGCCCACCGGATAGACCCTTGCATATCCCAGGCGCCCGGCCTCCTGGATAATAAAGCGTGTGACCGATTCCGAGTCATTGACCGGGGAGGTATTGGGCATGCAGCAAACAGCCGTAAACCCTCCTGCAGCGGCAGCCCTGGTGCCGGTTTCAATGGTTTCCTTGTATTCATGACCCGGCTGGCGCAGATGCACGTGCATGTCCACAAGCCCCGGCACCACCAGCAGGTCCCGGGCGTCGATAATTTTGGCGTCCGCCGGGAAATCCGCTTCATTGCCCTGCCCTGCCGGCTGCAGTTTGGCAATCCGGCCGTCTTCCACGAGAATATCGGCCGGGCCGTCAAATTCTTCCGGATCCAGAACCCGGCCCCCTTTAATCCACATTTGCATCCCGTACACCTCCTGCCAGCAGATAAAAAAGGGCCATACGCAGGGCCACACCATTGGTCACCTGATCCAGGATCACGGAATGCGGCCCGTCTGCCGCCTCCGGGGCGATTTCCACGCCCCGGTTGATAGGGCCGGGATGCAGAATCAGCGCATCCGGCTTGATCCGGCGCAGGCGGGCGGCATTCAGTCCGTAGCTGGCGGCATATTCCCGTTCCGTTGGAAACAAAAAGCGCCGCTGGCGCTCTTTTTGAATCCGAAGCAGAATAATCACATCCGCCTCTGAAACCGCGGCATCCATGTCCGGTACCACATATGCCCCCAGTTGCTCAATGCCTGCGGGCATCATGGTGGGCGGTCCGGCAACACTTACCCTGGCGCCCATTTTGGTAAACCCGGCGATATTGGACCGGGCCACCCGGCTGTGGGCGATATCTCCGATGATGGAAACGTTTAACCCATCTATGCGGCCCTTGCTTTCCTTTACGGTCATCATGTCCAGCAACGCCTGGGTGGGATGGGCGTGCATGCCGTCTCCGGCATTGATCACGGAAATATCGAGATTGCGCGCCAGCAGATGCGGGGCGCCGGCCGATGAATGACGCAGCACCAGGATGTCTGGCTTCATGGCCTGCAGATTTTTGGCCGTGTCAATCAGGGTTTCACCCTTTACAATGCTGCTGGAAGCCGCGGCAATGGCAATGCTGTCTGCCGAAAGCCGCTTGGCGGCGATATCAAAGGAAACCCGGGTCCGGGTACTGGGTTCCAGAAACAGCAAAACAATGGTCTGGCCGCGGAGGGTGGGCACTTTCTTGATGGGCCGCTCTGAAATCTCCTTTAAGCCAAAGGCGGTTTCAAAGATGAATTCAATTTCATCCACCGAAAGCGATTCAATGTCGAGCACGTCCTTTTTTGTCCACTGCATGGGCAGGCTTCCTGATTAGTGCAGCACTTTGCCGATCCGGCCCCACCGGACCCCGAAGTTGTCCTTATCCCAGGACCAGTAAATGATAAAGGCCTCTCCCTTGATGGCCGAATCTTTTACAAAGCCCCAGAAACGGCTGTCATAACTGTTGTCCCGATTGTCCCCCAACGCAAAATAAGCGCCTTCCGGCACGATGACCGGGCCAAAGTTGTCCCTGGCATTGACCGCGCCCGGCAATACCCGTTTTTCCGTGTGCTTGACAGTGTATTGGTCAACAAGCCGGCCATTGACATACACCTTTTTATCCCGGATTTCAACAACATCGCCGGCCACGGCCACCACCCGCTTGATAAAGTCCTTGTCCGGCTCCACCGGATATTCAAACACCACAATATCCCCGTGTTCCGGGCTGCTCACCGGTATCATCTTGGTATTGGTGACCGGCAGGCGGATGCCGTAGATAAACTTGTTGACCAGGATGTGATCGCCCACCTGCAAAGTGGGTTCCATGGACCCTGAAGGGATCTTGAATGCCTGGACCACAAACGCCCGGATAAAAAGCGCCAGCAAAACGGCGATGACAATGGCTTCAAGATTTTCCCGCAGCCGACTTTTGGTTTTGGCGCCGGCCTCATCCGGGATTTTCTGGGATTCTGATGTTTTTTTCAATTTTTAACGGTATCGTTGATGATTTTCCTGAAAAAAGCCGGATCAACCCTGCGGGAGCCGTCATTTTCGGGGCTCAGTTGTTTTCCGCAAGCCCCCGGGCATGCTCCAGCTTGCCGGTGATGTTGTTTTGTATCCATTGCGCGTCCCACCATTCCATGGGATCCACAAACACGTCATGAACAAACATGCCGTAATGCAGGTGATCCCCCCCGGCCAGACCGGTGGCCCCGGTGGCGCCGATAATATCGTTTTTTTCCACCATCTGGCCATCTGACACGCTGCTGCGGCTCAAATGGGCATACACGGAAAACAGGCCAAAGCCATGGTCGATGGTCACCACGTTGCCGTAGATGCCGGCCCTGCCCACGAACGCAACTTTGCCCGCGTTTGCCGCAGGCACCGGCGCCTGGCTCACAGAGGCCAGATCAATGCCCATGTGGATCTGCTCATCGATTTTTTCCCCGTTGTAGACATAGGTGCGGTGATCGGCAAAGCTGGCTTTTCTTGCGGCATTGGGCAACCTGGAAAAGCCCCCCTGCCAGTGCTTCTGCTCATCCGGAGACCGGCCCGGGGCAAGGATGGTGCGGTTGTTTTTTTTGCGCAGCTCGCGGTTGACAAACAAGAATTGTTCCAGGGCACCGGCATCAGCCGGAAAACCGTCCTCGTTTTGAAACTCCGGCAGAATCCGGGACAGGAAACGGTCGGAAACCGTCAGGGGTTCCGCGTCAAAGCTTTTGTTGCGGATATGGTAATAAAACCCGCCCCGACCGGAATTGCCCGCCGGATCAACAGCCCGCACTTGCAGCTTTGTGTCCGTATCCTGATCATGGGCCAATGCAAAAAAGCAAACCGCCAGGTCCGGGTCATCAAAATAGCCCTTGTGGCCGGGAAAGAAATGATCTCCCACCATAACCCCGTGCTCCGGACAATCCTCGGACATCCGGTAGACAGCCAGGCCCGAGCCGCCGGGCCGGATATTGTGCTGCCGGCTGATGACCTCCACCCGCGGCGGTTGAGTGTCAATAGTGATTTCTTTTTCCAGGTAAGCCTGGTTCCCGGAAAACCAGCCGCGCCAAGAATGATCCCAGGCAGCGATGCGCAACAGGGCCTTTCCGTCCTTGAGATCCAGTTTTCCGGCGTTTAAATCCACCTCAAAACGCCTCTGCCTGGGCGGCCCTTCCTGGATGCCGGCTAAGTCGGATTCCTCTTTGAGCACGGTTTCCCTGTCGTTTTGGATCACGGCAATCCAGAGCTTGCGGATCCCCGATTTTTCATCTGTGATGGTGCCGGAAACCGCGGCATCGGCGCCAACAAACGAATCGGACTCGGACATGTCGAGTTCAATCTCCGGCGCCCTGCCCTCAAATTTAACCATCAGCAGCCAAATCGCAGATACGGCCACCATTATTACCAAAACAGCCGCCAGACTGTATTTCACACTTTTGCCACGTTCCTTGCGTTTTTTGAAACCCATGTATGATTGATCCCTGAAATTTGATTGGATGCCGGTAAACGAAAGCTATTTTTAACAGCTCACCGGCCCGGAGGCAAGGCCTTATTTTCGAATCTTGACTTTTACCGATACGCGGGGTAACAGGAGGCATGGATTTTGCCGGCGCCCGGAGCCGGCCAATGATGCAAGCGGCTGGCGTGCAAAGGCCATGACCCGGCAAATCAACCAAAAGGATCGATTTTTCAATGACAGAAGTTCAGATCAAAAACTTTTCCGCAGGCAGCGGCCGCCCTTTCGTTCTGGTGGCCGGACCCTGCGTAATTGAAGATTACACGGGCGTCATGCAGATCGCCCGCACTTTAAAAGAGATCACCAACCGGCTTGACATACCGTTTATATTCAAGGCGTCCTATGACAAGGCCAACCGGACATCCATTGACTCATTCCGGGGCCCGGGCATCAAGCAGGGCCTGGAAATCCTCTCCGAAATTGGCCGGGAGCTGGATGTGGCCGTGATGTCTGATGTTCACAGCCCCTCTGAGGCCGAAATTGCTGCCGAAGTGCTCGACGTTTTGCAGATCCCGGCTTTTTTGTGCCGCCAGACCGACCTGATCGTGGCTGCCGCCCGGACAAACAGGCCCCTAAATATCAAAAAGGGACAGTTTCTGGCGCCCTGGGACATGGATCATGTTGCAAAAAAAGCCAGATCCGCCGGAAACTCGCGGATCCTTCTGACCGAAAGGGGCGCATCTTTTGGTTATAACAACCTGGTTGCCGATTTTCGAAGCATTCCCATCATGCAGGCACTGGGATGCCCTGTAATTTTTGACGCCACCCACAGCGTTCAACTGCCAGGCGGTGCCGGGGGCGCATCCGCCGGCCAACGCCAGTTTGCGCCCATACTGGCAAAGGCGGCCATTGCCGCCGGGGCAGACGGCCTGTTTGTGGAAGTCCATCCGGAACCGGACAAGGCATTGTCAGACGGCCCCAACTCCATTCGCCTGGATGAACTCGAGCCTCTGCTCAATCAGCTCAAAGCCATCAACAATGCATTGATCAAACCGGAGAGAACCCCCTCACATGATTGAAGAAAAACTCCAGCAAATCCGGGTGCTGCTGCTCGATGTCGACGGAGTGCTCACCAGCGGCCGGATTCTCTATTTTGCAGGTGGCGATGAAGCAAAAACCTTTGATGTTAAAGACGGTCTGGGCATCCGCATGGTCCGGGAGGGCGGCATCCGGGTGGGTCTTATCTCCGGGCGAAAATCCGCGGCTGTAGACCGCAGGGCCGCGGAACTCGGCATTGACTATTGCCATACAGGCGTCAAGGACAAGCAGGCGCTTTTGGCGTCAATTCTTTCGCAGGCCGGATGCAACCCGGCCCAGACCGCTTTTGTGGGAGACGATCTCGTGGACCTGGCCATCATGGAACGGGTGGGTCTGTCCGTGGCCGTTGCAGATGCCCATGAAATCGTCCGGCAGCACGCAGACATGGTCACGACCAGGCCCGGCGGTTACGGCGCCGTCCGGGAGGTTTGCGAACGCATTCTTTCGGCAAAGGGTTTGTGGGAACCCATCATTTCCCGCTGGCTCAACCGGACGTAAATCCCGAAGGAACCTTGAACCTTGAACCTTGAATCTTGAACCTTTTAATGAAACACCGGACCCGATACAAACAGGCCGGATTACTGGCCATCGTTGTAATCGCCGTACTGCTGGCAACGGTGTTTGTGCGGTTTCGCATGCAGACCGGCCACGAGGAGCAGACCGAAAAGGAAAACACCTCGGAAGCGGCCCTGACCATAAACGGGTTTGAGCATACAGCCACACAGGACGGAAAAACCGAATGGGTGCTGAACGCAGCCACTGCGGAAATCTATTCAAATCAGAACAGGGCCGTGCTCACAGATATTGAAATGACCGCGTTCGGTTCAGACGGTACCGAAGTCAAGCTTTTTGCAGACACCGGTGAGCTTGACACCAAAACCCGGGACATGACGGTGGAAAAATCGGTTGTGGCCCGTTATCCCGGATATGAGCTCAGGACCGAAAGCTTGCATTATGAGCATGAGTTACATATATTGTATACAGACCAGAAAGTGGTTATTCACGGAGAAAATATGCGGATTTCCGGTGACTCGGCAATAGTTGAACTCCAAAAAGACCAAGTCACCCTTAAAGGTCACATCAATTCATGGATGGATCCCGTTGAATAAAGACAAGGCACGCAAAAACAGTCCGGTTCCTGCCGGAATCTTCGCCATCGCGGCGATTATGATAATCCTGCTGACAGCCTGGCCCTGCCGGGCACAAAACGCTGGGCTGTTTCGTCCCGATGAAGGCCGCATTCACATCACCTCGGATAAGATGGTGATCAAAAGCAATGAAAACAGCGCCGAATTTATCGGCAGCGCCCACGCGGTCCAGGGAAAAACCGAAATCAAATCCGACCGACTCAAAATTTTCTACAAGTCCGAAGAAGGCGCCCAGCCAGGTCAGTCCGGCATGAATGAAAGCAGTATCCGGCGCATGGAAGCCGAAGGAAGCGTGGTTATCCATACCGACGAGCAAACCGCCACAAGCCAGAAAGCCGTATATACCGCAGATGACGGCCTGCTGACCCTGACAGGCGAGCGCGTGGAAATCAAAAACAACGGCAACACCATTGTCGGCAGAAAGGTCACCCTGCAACGGGAAACCGGAGAAATCGTGATCAGCTCAGATGCGGGCAAGCGGGTGGAAGCTGTTTTTGAATCCGAATCCGACGCGGACAATCAGGACAAAACGGAAACCAGCAAAGCCCGAAAGCCATGACCCGAACCCTGAATTTAAAAAACCTGGTAAAGACCTATCATGGCCGAAAAGTGGTCAATCAGGTCGACCTGAACCTGACCGGAGGCGAGGTGGTGGGGCTTCTGGGGCCCAACGGGGCGGGCAAAACCACCACTTTTTACATGACCGTGGGCCTGATCCGGCCTGACGGCGGCCATGTGTTTCTCGATGATACAGACATCAGCGAGGATCCCATGCACGTTCGGGCGCGCAAAGGCGTAGGATACCTGCCCCAGGAACCGTCGGTATTCAAAAAGCTCAATGTGCGCGACAACCTGCTGGCAATTCTCGAAACCCTGCCGATATCCAAGGCCGAGCAGGACCAGAAAGCCGATGAACTGCTCGACGAGCTTGGCATCAAACGGCTATCGGCGCAGAAAGCCGGAGTGCTTTCCGGCGGAGAGCGCCGCCGGCTGGAAATCAGCCGGGCGCTGGCCACGGATCCGGCCTTTATTCTGCTTGACGAGCCCTTTGCCGGCATTGATCCATTGGCGGTAATCGATATTCAAAACATTATTTTACACCTGAGCCGGCGGGGTATCGGAATCCTGATTTCAGACCACAACGTTCGGGAAACCCTGGGCGTGTGTGACAAAGCCTATATTTTAAACAACGGCGAGGTAATCGAGTCGGGCGGCCCGGAAAAGATCGCCCAAAGCCCTGTTGCCCGAGAAATCTACCTGGGAGAAAAGTTCAGACTCTGATATGGCAATCGAACTCCAACAGAACTTAAAACTCCAGCAGCATCTTGTCATGACCCCGCAGCTGCAGATGGCCATCAAGCTTCTGCAGTTATCGCGCCTGGAACTCGTGGAAATGGTTCAGCAGGAACTGGAAAGCAATCCCACCCTGGAAGAATCAGAGACTGTGGAAACGCCCGAGGAAACTCCGGCTGAAACGCCTGAAGCCGCAGATGCCAGAGAAATCACAATGGAGGAATCCTTTGACGAGCGGCTTGACTGGCAGCAGTACATGGACGAATACAGCTCCACCGGACGGGTTCATTATGAGTCCGAGGAAAAGGAGGCGCCCAATTACGAGGCCTTTACCGCCAGCCGGACAAACCTTTACGATCATCTGCGCTGGCAGCTGCTCATGACCCGGCCCACGGCCGAGCAGGAAGCCATCGGAAGCCTGATCATCGGCAACCTGAACAAATACGGCTACCTTGACGTCCCCCTGGAAGAAGTCGCCCAAATGGCCGAAACCGATGTTTCACAGGTCAAAGACGTGCTTTATGTGATGCAGACTTTTGATCCACCGGGCATCTGCGCCAGGGACTTAAGCGAGTGCCTGCTGATTCAGGCCCGGCAGTTCGGCATTGAAGATCCTGTTGTCGAGGCACTGTTGCGCGATCACATCAAGAACCTGGAAAACAAACGCTACCAGGTCATTGCCCGCGAGCTGAAATGCAGCATGGAAACCCTGTCTGCGGCCATCGAGCTCATCCGCCAACTCGATCCCAGGCCCGGGTTCCGCTACGGCGACGAGGATCAGATCTACATCACGCCGGACGTCTACGTCTACAGGGAAGGCGACGATTATATCGTTATGCTAAACGACGACGAAATCCCCCAGCTGCACATCAACTCCTACTACCGCCAGGCCGTGCGCAAAGGAGAACCCATTGCCAAAGACACGCGCACTTATCTGCGCGACCGGCTCAGGTCTGCCGAGTGGCTCATTAAAAGCATTCAGCAGCGGCGGCGGACCATTTACAACGTCATGGTCAGCATCGTCAAATTCCAGCGCGATTTTTTCGACCAGGGCATCGCCCATTTAAAACCCATGGTGCTGCGGGACGTGGCAGAAGACATCAACATGCATGAGTCCACCATCAGCCGTGTGACCACCAACAAGTACGCTCATACCCCGCACGGCATCTTCGAACTCAAGTTCTTTTTCAACAGCTCCATTAACCGGTCTGACGGCAACACCATTGCCTCGGCCAGCGTACAGGAGGAAATGAGAAAGATTATTGCCGGAGAAAACCCCAAAAAGCCCTACAGCGACAAAAAAATCGCCGACATGCTCGAGGCGGCATCCGGCATCCGCATCGCCCGTCGGACCGTTGCCAAGTACAGGGAAATCATGGGGGTTCTTCCATCAAGCAAGCGTAAACAACCCTAATCAAGGAGGCAGGTACCCATGCAAACATCCGTGACATTCAAAAACCTTGATCCCTCCGATCACCTGAAATCCTATGTTTCCAGCAAACTCGACCGCATGGACAAGCTCCTGGACAACCCGGCGGAGGCACAGGTGGTGCTCTCCGTGGAAAAAATCCGTCATATCGCAGAAATCCGCGTGACCGGCGACCGGCTCAATATCGTGTGCCGGGAAAAATCCAATGACATGTATTCCTCCATTGACCTGGCCCTGGACAAGCTTGAAAAACAGATCAAAAAACAAAAAGCCAAAATCAAAAACCATCGCCAGGGCGGCCGGGGCGAGGACAGAAGTCCGGAGCCGGCAGCAATGCCAAGCGGGGACGAGTCCCCCGAAGAAGCCCCGGGTGCCAACGTCATTGTCCAGAACCTTGAATACAAACCCATGGACGTGGAAGAAGCCATCATGCAGATGGATCTGATTTCCGATAATTTTCTGGTGTTCAGAAACGCCCGGACCAACCAGATCAATGTGCTTTATCGACGCAATGACGGGGATCTCGGACTGATTCAGCCCCTGGGATAACACCGAAGCACCGGTGCCGGCCGGCAACTGGCCGGCACCGCGCAAACAGGGTGCAATGTTATGAAAATACTTGATTACATTACTGCGGACACGATCCTGACCAACCTGCAGGCAACGGATAAAAAAGGGGTTATCGACGAGCTCACAGAGCCGGTAGCCGCCCTGACCGGCCTGGAGCAGCGCAATATCGTCCGGGTGCTTATCGAACGCGAGCGGCTAGGCAGCACAGGCATCGGCGACGGCATTGCCATTCCCCACGGCAAAATCAACGGAATTGAATCCCTGGTCCTCGGATTCGGGTTGAGCCGGAATGGGGTCAATTTTGAGGCCCTGGACGGCAAGCCCGCTTATATTTTTTTTCTGCTATTGAGCGCGGACAATTCCACGGGGCTGCACCTGCGGGTGCTGGCCCGGATTTCAAAACTGCTCAGGGATCAGGATTTCAAGGAAAAACTGATGCGGGTACACAGTGCCCAACAAGTCATGGACGTGCTTTCGCAAGTGGATGAGGATTTCTGATGCATCGGCATAAAATCGTCATTATCACGGGCTTGTCCGGATCGGGAAAAAGCGTGGCCCTGGCCGCGCTTGAAGATGCAGGCTTTTACTGCGTTGACAACATGCCGGTCAAGCTGCTGCCCAAGTTCATGGAGCTTCCCCTGCAATCGGAATCCGAGATCTCGGGGCTCGGATTTGTCATGGATTTGCGGGAAAAGGGGTTTCTCCGTTCCTTTCCGGAGATTTTCCATGATCTGCGCCAGCGCGGTTACAACATTGACGTGTTTTTCCTGGAAGCCGAAGAAAACGTTATCCTGCGGCGATACAGTCAGACCCGCCGGCATCATCCCCTGTCCCAGGACCGGGGACTGCAGGAAAGCATCCGGGCGGAAATCGGACATATGGACCACATTCGCCAGATGGCCGACCGTATCATTGACACCACGGATTATACGCTCCACGATCTGAAATCCGTCATCTTCAACCTGGTGGAAACCATCATCCATTCGAAGCCCATGCGTACACAGGTGCTCTCATTCGGCTTCAAACACGGCATTCCCCAGGACGCGGACATGGTCATGGATGTACGGTTTATGGCCAATCCCTTTTTTGTTCCCGAACTCAAGGACCTGGATGGCCGCAACCGCCCCGTGCGCGAATTTGTACAGACAAACAGCATTACCCGGGCGTTTACTGAAAAATTTCATGATTTGGTTGACTTTTTGCTCCCGCTTTACGAAAAGGAAGGCAAAGCCTACCTCACCATTGCAGTGGGCTGTACCGGAGGGCAGCACCGATCGGTGGTTATTGCCCAGGCGCTTTATGCGCACATCAACAAACCAGGCCGGCCCGTGATGCTCACACACCGGGATGTGGACCTCAAAACCTGAGCCAAGGACCTTTTATGATCGGAATTGTTATTGTCACTCACGGACAGCTCGGCGAGGCGCTCATTGAAACCGCATCCATGATTTTCGATGAACGGCCCCGGGCTGTAACCGCGGTTTCCATAGACCTGTCCCAGGATGTCAACAAACTCAGAAGCAAGATTGACAAGGCTGTGCAGTATGTAGACGAAAACGAAGGTGTGATTATCCTTACGGACATGTTTGGGGGCACGCCCTCGAATCTGAGTTACTCGTTTCTGGAGGAAGGACGCATTGAGGTGATTTCCGGGGTGAACCTGCCGGTTCTGATCAAGGCGGCCAACGCCCGCAACCGGGAGTCAAAGCTCGATGTACTGGCCAAGACCATCGAGGCTTACGGCAAAAAAAGCATTTCCCTTGCCAGCGATATTTTAAAGGGCAACAAGCGGGAATAAACAGCAAACTTCATTTATTGTGAATACCACATTTATAAGGAGGAAAGAAAATGGCGATCAAACTCGGCATCAACGGAATGGGCAGAATCGGCAGACTGGTTTTCAGGGCTGCCCTGAACCGGTCCGACATCGAAGTAACAGCAGTCAACGATATCATGGACACCAAAAGCCTTGCCCACCTCTTGATTTATGACTCGGTACACCCGCGCCTGGATGCGGAGATCATTGCCCGGGACAACGCCATTTCGGTCAACGGCAAAACCATCCGGGTTTTTGCGGAAAAAGATCCGGCCAATATCGGCTGGAAAGAAGCCGGCGTGGATATCGTGGCCGAATGCACCGGACTTTTCCGGGACCGGGACAGCGCAGCCAAGCACCTGAGCGCGGGGGCGAAAAAGGTCATTATTTCCGCACCCGGCAAAGACCCGGACATGACTTTTGTTATGGGCGTCAATGAAACCGACTATGACAGCGCAAACCATCATATTGTCTCCAACGCCTCGTGCACCACCAACTGCCTGGCGCCCGTGGCCAAGGTGCTGGACGAAAAATTCGGCATCCAAAGCGGCCTGATGACAACCATCCACTCCTACACCGGCGATCAGCGCCTGCTGGATGCCCCGCACAAGGATCTGCGCCGGGCGCGTGCGGCTGCCATGTCCATGATCCCAACCACCACGGGCGCGGCCAAGGCCGTGGGCCTGGTGCTGCCGCAGCTAAACGGCAAGCTAAACGGCATGGCCATCCGGGTGCCCACACCCAATGTCTCGCTTGTGGATTTTGTGGCCACGCTCAAGCAGCCGGCAACTTCGGAAACGGTGAATGCGGCATTAAAGGAAGCCGCCGAAGGCCCGCTGGCGGGCATTCTGGGATTTAGCGAACTGCCGCTGGTTTCCGAGGATTTCAACGGCAACAGGCTTTCATCTGTGGTGGATGCGGAAAACACCTATGTTATTGACAACATGGTCAAAGTCCTTTCCTGGTATGACAATGAAACCGGCTATTCCACCCG
>NZ_JAWODO010000091.1:0-4275 GCF_046483245.1 Desulfosalsimonas sp.
CACGGCGGCCTGGCCGCTTTTTGAAGGCGGGGCGATCTCGCCGCTTGTCATTGTGGAGCTGGTGGCCCAGACCGCAGGGATCAATATCCGGTGGGACGAAATTCAGGAATCCGAGGGACGGGAAAAAGAGGGCGGGGGGCTGCTGGTGGGTGTAAAGGAGGCGGTTTTTCATGCCTCGCGTATTCCGGTGAATGCAACCGTTATTACAAGCGCGAGAAGGCAGCATGCGCATATGAATTATGCCGAGTACCATGGTTTTTCGAAAATCGGCGAGGATATTCTGGGCGAGGCCACGATTCAGGTGCTCAGAACAGATTAAAGATATTTGCAGGGGACAGGCGGGATGAAGCAGAAGACAGCCATCGTAACAGGCGGCGGACGGGGAATCGGACGGGCGATTTCACTGGAGCTGGCCGGCAGTGGATATCATGTGACCATTAATTATAAATCCGGCCGGTCCGCGGCGGAAGAGACCCTGGAGATGATCCGGGAAAACGGCGGGCAAGGGCGCACAATCGCCTTTGATGTAACCGATGCCGGGGCGGTCCAGCAGGCGGTCAAGGAAATCGCCGGCGAGTTTGACATTGATGTTCTGGTCAATAACGCCGGGATTACCGCGGACGGGCTGTTTGTCATGATGCCGGAAAAGGACTGGCAGTCAGTGATTGATACGTCCCTGGCCGGGTTTTATAATGTGACCAAGCCTGTGCTCAAAAAAATGCTACGTACCAAGAAGGGCTCGATTGTTTCCATTTCTTCGGTTTCCGGAATCATGGGCAACCGCGGGCAGGTCAATTATTCCGCAGCCAAGGCCGGGGTTATCGGCGCAAGCAAAGCCCTGGCAGCAGAAGTGGCCCGCATGGGTGTCCGGGTAAACGCGGTGGCCCCGGGGTTGATTGAAACTGAAATGACCGGGGATGCCCCGGTGGATACGATAAAGCAGATGATTCCCATGGCACGCATCGGCAAGCCCGAGGAAGTTGCCCGCGTGGTAAGGTTTCTTTGCTCAGAGGACGCATCATACGTGACCGGTGAGGTGATTTCTGTTGACGGGGGCATGGCGTAGGCGACAATGAAGAAGATTCGCAGAAATACGGAGAGCATGGCCTCTTTAATCGCGTTGCTGGCATGCGCGGTTTTTCTGACAGGATGGGCGGATGACCTGGAAACCATCAGGGAAAAGGTGACGTTTGTCGAGTCCATTCAAGCGGATTTCACCCAGAAAAAACATCTGGAAATGCTGGATAAGCCCTTGATCTCAAAAGGATCGCTGTATTTTCAGGCTCCCCGGTCGCTTCGATGGGAATACACCCGGCCGGTGAAAAGCGTATTGTTGATGCATGACGACGAAATCCGCCGTTATGTTCGGACAGACACCGGTATGGAGGAGCAGAAAGGCCGGAACCTGGAGGCCATGCGGGTGTTTCTCGGAGAGATTTGCATGTGGATGCAGGGCGAGTTTGATGCCAACCCTGACCTGAAAGTCCGGATGAAATCTGGCAGGCGGGTGGTTTTAACGCCTGAGAACCAGGCCATGGCAGAAGTCATCGAGCGCATTGAACTTAGTCTGAGCGATACGCCGGGGGTGATTGAAGCAGTTGCCATACATGAAAGCTCCACTTCTTATACTGACATAAGGTTTCATGACACGAAAATCAACGAGACTATTAAAAGCGCGGTCTTTCAGGAGTTAGAACCCGGACAGGACAAACAATGAAGCCAAAGGGAGGGAAAAAAATGAAAAAGATCATGTATGCATTTGCAATTTTAATGGTTTTTCTGCCCATGATGGCGTGCAGTACTGCATTGACCAGGGCGGATATCGATCCCTGGCTGCAGGATGTCGCCGGAGACGAGTCATCGGCTGTCAACGTCGAGGGCCGTTGGCAGGATGCTGATACGGATCCCAATAACCCGTTCGGCTGGGGCAGGGGATATTTTGAGCAGGAAGGAAATCAGGTCGAGGGCTCTCTTGGCGATTACGACATTGAGGGAAAAGTCAGCGGAGATACGGTTTTCCTGGTTTTACTTTCCGCTGGTGAAGTGCATTACACGGCTCGCCTGGAAAAAAAGGATGACGGTATGCTGCGCGGCGACTATTTTAATCCCGGCGACAAGGAACAGGAACAGGGCTCTCCGATGGCCCTGGAGCAGTTTGAAAAATAGTCACGCGGCAAACGCCTTCCTCGGACGCTCGTCATTGGTCCGGGGATTGATACTGCTTCTGGTCTGTTTTTTGCTGTACGTATCCGGCTGCCGGAGCCTTGCGCCCATCCAGCCGGAATCTCAGGCACTTCGTGAGGATACGGCCCGGCAGTGCCGGGCGCATTTTCTGACCCGGCCCAGGCAAATGGTTCAATCATTAACGGCTTATCTGCCTGGCGGCGATGTAAAAGACGCCATTGCCGTTATCCGGATCCATCCGGAGGCCGGGCGGATCAAATGCGTAATCATGAGTGTGGAGGGGTTTGTGCTTTTTAACGGGGAATATGACGGCGGGGTGTCAATCCGTCGGGCGGTTCCCCCGTTTGACAAGGAAAAGTTCGCCCGCGCAATGTTTGCCGATATCCGGCTGGCCTTTATATCCCCGGAAGCGAGTGATGTGGAAGTCGGTACCCTGTCCGGCGGCGCGCCAATCTGCAGGTACGCGTGCAGCGGTGACAAAGGCTTTGTGGAGGTGCGGCTGTCCGGGGCAGACCGCCTGGAAATCAGGAGATATACCGGCGGCAAAAAGCTCCGGGAAACCGTAAACGTCTGTTACCCCCCTGCCTGCGGTTCTCCCCTGCCCGGAGGGGCCGGTGAAGTTCCTGCAAAGATCAACATTTTTCACCACGGCCTGTTTGATTACCGGCTTGAGTTAAACCTGCTTGAAGCAAAAGAATTGCCCCAGGATTGAAAAGCAGGATGCCTAAATTTCCGTGCTTTCCATCTGCTCATCGGTTTTTTCCAGGGATCGGGAAAAATCCCGGAAGGATTTTGACAGGCCTTCCCGGAGGTGATCCCAGGCGTCCTTTGATCCGGACTCGAACTTTTCAAGCCATGCGGCCATTTCCTCTCTCTGTCGGCGAAGCTCTTCCAGGTTGGATTTCATTTTTTCCCGCATCTCCCGGCTCATTTCCGATTTTTCTTCTTCAAACCGGCGTTCCATTTTTTCGAGGCGCTCGTCCATCTCATCGAATTCGCTTTGGAATTTTTCCGCAGCCTCCTGCTGTTTTTCCGCGCTGTACTGCTTGAGGCTTTCCATGAATTCCATGGCATCCTGTCTTAGTTTTTCTCCTGACTTGCTGCCGTTTTCCTCATCCTGCGCAAAGCCCGCGGCGGGCAATGCCAGCAGGAGCAGAAACAGGCTGATGCATACAAAATAACGTGTAAGACTTTGATATGAGATCATTTTAAACTCCCGTGACAGATTAGGTAATAAGTCTTTCTTCAATTCACGCAAATGCATGAAAGCAGATGGTTTTTGCTGTATACTTTTTTAAATATATCATTGATCCGCATGTTGCACAATTTTTCATTCTACCTTCGGCAAAGCCCCCCTGCCCACCCCCTCAGGCAAATTTCCCCTTTGGTTCCGGAAAGTGTGAAAATTCCCTGTGCAGGGGCAAACCTGTGTGTTTGCCCGAAGATACGGTTATCAAGGTCTGGGGGACCATAGAGGGTTTTCTCGTGCGGAGATTGCCGGGGTTGCCGCAGGCTCCCATGTTTCGGGGGCAAAGACAAATCACCCGGCCCGGTTATTAAGATTTTAATCTTCACCTATGGTGGGTAGAAGACCCGGCAAGGTTTGACCGTTGCAAAGAGATAAACAAATTTCTGTATTTGTTTCGGATTTTGAATTTTTGGTCATTCGAATTTGTTTATCCCTTACGGGATACTCACGTGCGATATTCGTGCTTCGAATTTCGAATTTATTCCCTGTATTTTTTTCTGCCTCCCTTAAGGAGGCTACCTGAGGCCACCCGCTATGCGGGTGGAGGCTCACTCTCCCCCATCACCGGGCGTTCAATGAGCTCGGCCAGGGGGACCGCCCGGAGGCCTTTTTGCGGGAGGCCGGACAGGATTTTCTCGATTTCGGCAAGCCAGGTATCCATGCTGAAATTTGCGGATTGCGGGCAGCAGTCGTGTAAAAGCACGATGTCGCCTGCCCGGATTTTTGCCAGGATTTTTCCGGAAAGCCCCCGGATCCGGCGGTTACCCATGTCCGGGCCCCGGCGGCTGTAATGGATGCAGATCATTTCCCGGTTTTTTAGTATGGCGTCGAGCTTCGGGTTC
>NZ_JAWODO010000136.1:0-17553 GCF_046483245.1 Desulfosalsimonas sp.
ATTCAGGGTTCAAGTAGTAAGGTTCTCGGTTTAACCGCTGACAGCCCTGTTCGGCTATGGCCGGGTCCGCAAGCAGTTCCCGGACCGACCGGCCCAGTTTCGGGTGTATCAGCTCAGGTGCAATGTCAGCAAGGGGGCGCAGCACAAAAGCCCTTTGGTGCATCCGCGGATGCGGCACCACCAGATCCGGGCTATGGATGATTTCATTTTCGAAAAAAATCAGATCCAGGTCCAGCACCCTGGGGCCGAACCGGATTGTGCCGCGGTCCCGCCCTGCCCTGTTTTCCACTTCTTTTAACCGCGCCAGCAATTGCGCTGGTTCCAGCCCGGTTTCCACGCCAAACACCCCGTTGACAAACCACGGCTGATCGTCATAGCCCATGGGCGCGGTTTCATAATAGGGGGAATGGGCAAAAATCCGTATATCCCGGTTTTCCACAAGCATTTTTGCGCCCTGGCGGCAGGCGGCCACCCGGTCGCCGAGATTGGCGCCCACCGCGATATAGGCGATATGCTTTTTTTCATCCGTTGCCTGGCTCATGAGCCGCTGTCTGACTCAGGATCAAAGGTCATTGTCTCAGACGGCCGGGACTTTGCGCCTTTTTCCCCGAGACTGATCACCCGGTAACGCTGGACCATATCCGGCCGCAGGGCATCGGTGAATCGCCATACATCAGTTCTGCTCCGGCCCTCCTGGAAATCCACCTGCGCTGCCTGCTCAAAGCGCACCGGGCATCCCTGGCAGTCCAGCTCTTTGGGGGTCAGGGCACGCTCCACGATAAATCCGGCCGGCCGGGCATAATCGGCCTGCCAGCCTTCAGGCAGGTGCCATGTTAACAAAAGCCCGCCGTCCTGCTGCACAAGCGCCAGATCGACGGCCGGGGCCGGGGACAGGGTTTTGGGCGGCGTTGGCGGCCCCTTTTTGCCGCAGGAAGCGGCAAAAAACATCAGGATTGCCGCCACCAAAGCAGCTGTTTTCCATACTATAAGAATCGTCCGCTGATGGCCTGGTGTCATTTTTATGCTCCAGGGATTTCAGATGCCGAATTGACCAGCTGCTTTCTGGCCCTGGCAATGGCGGCAGCGACATTGGCACCGGCCGTGCCGCCGTAAACCTTTCTTCTGTCGATCATCCGGGCAACGGACATGGCCTCATACACATCTTCTTCAATACCCGGATCAAACTGCTGCAGATCCTGCAGGCTCAGCTCGTGGAGTTCCTTCCCGCAGTCTAAGGCATAGGCCACGGCCTTTCCCACGCAGGCATGGGCCTGGCGGAAGGCCATGCCCTTTGCCACCAAATAGTCGGCCAGATCGGTGGCGTTTTGAAACCCGCTGTTGGCCGCTTTTTCGGTCACCTCCGGGTTGACCCGGATATTGGGAATCATCCGGGTATAAATATCCAGACAGGCCTTTAAGGTGTCAACAATTTCCATCAGGGGGACCTTGTCTTCCTGCATATCCCGGTTATAGGCCAGGGGCAGGGACTTCATCAAGGTCAGCAGGTTGACCAGGTTGCCGGTGACCCGGCCCGTGCGTCCCCGGACAAGCTCCGGGATATCCGGGTTTTTCTTCTGGGGCATGATGCTGCTGCCGGTACAGAATGCATCCGGAAGATCCACAAACCGGAATTCCGCCGAAGACCACAGCACCAGCTCCTCGGACAGGCGGGACAAATGGGTCATGCAAATGCTTGCCGCGGCTGCAAATTCCAGCATGAAGTCCCGGTCGGATACCGCGTCCATACTGTTTTCGGAAATCTTTGAAAACCCGAGCAAACCGGCTGTGTAGGCCCGGTCCAGATCATAGGTGGTGCCGGCAAGCGCCGCGCTGCCAAGGGGCATGACATCCATCCGGTCCAGGGCGGCGGCAAACCGGTCAAAATCCCGGCTCACCATTTCATAATAGGCCATCACGTGATGGGAAAACAAAACCGGCTGGGCCCTCTGCAAATGGGTATATCCGGGCATGACCACGTGGATGTTGGCTTCTGCCAGATCTACCAGTTCGGTTCGAAAATCCTTGAGCTGGACAAGAACGCCCCGGGTTTCAGCCTTGAGATAGAGCCGCTCGTCCACGGCGATCTGATCGTTTCGGCTCCGGCCGGTGTGCAGTTTCCTGGCAAGGTCGCCCACATGGACCGAAAGCCGGTCTTCCACATGCATATGGATGTCTTCGAGCCGGTCGCAAAACGCCATTTCGCCCCTGGCGATTTCCTGGCGGACCTTTTCCAGGCCCTCTTCCAGGTCGACGGCCTCCTGCCGGGTTAAAATTTTTGCCCGGGCCAGGGTCCTGCAATGGGCGATGCTGCCGTCGATATCATAGTTGTACAGCCGACGGTCCACATCAATGGATGCGGTAAAGGCTTCCACGGCCTTATTTGTGGGTTCGGAAAACCGGCCGTCCCAGGGTTTGAGGCTCATGACTGAATCTATGCCCCCTGTTTTTCCATGAGTTTGCGAATCCGCAGCCGCAGAGAGTTTAACCGGATAAAACCCTCGGCGTCCTTTTGATGGTAAACCGTGTCATCCTCAAACGTGGCAAAGTCCTCGCTGTAAAGGGAATGCGCGGATTTGCGGCCCAGCACCCGGCAGTTACCCTTGTAGAGCTCCAGACGCACCACGCCGGATACGTTTTTCTGGGTCTCGTCGATCATGGACTGGAGCAGTTCCCGCTCCGGGGCAAACCAAAACCCATTGTAGATCATCTCCGAATACTTTGGGATCAGGGAATCGCGCAAATGCATGACCTCCCGGTCCACGGTGATCGACTCAATGGCCATGTGGGCCGCGCGCAGGATGGTGCCACCCGGGGTTTCATACACGCCCCTGGACTTCATGCCCACAAACCGGTTTTCCACGATATCGGCCCGGCCGATGCCGTTTTGCCCGCCCCGGCGGTTTAACTCCGCAAGCAGCTTGGCCGGGGAGAGGTTTTGACCGTCAATGGCCACGGGATCGCCATTTTCAAAGGTGATGTCCATGCTTTCGGCTTTGTCCGGTGCGTTTTGCGGCGATACAGTGAGTACGAACATATCCTCGGGCGGCGGGTTCCAGGGGTCTTCCAGGATTCCGCCCTCATAGCTGATGTGCAGCAGGTTGCGGTCCGTGCTGTAGGGTTTTTCCTTTGTGGAGGTCACGGCAATGCCGTGTTTTTCCGCAAACGCCATCAAGGCGGTGCGGGAGTTGAGCTCCCACTCCCGCCAGGGGGCCACCACACGGATGGATGGATCAATGGCGTAATAGCTCAGTTCAAAGCGAACCTGGTCGTTTCCCTTGCCGGTGGCCCCGTGGCTCACGGCCTCGGCGTTTTGCTCGTGTGCGATTTCCATCTGGCGCTTGGCAATCAGAGGACGGGCCAGGGAGGTGCCCAGCAGGTAGTGGCCCTCGTAGATGGCATTGGCCCGAAAGGCCGGAAACACGTAATCGCGCACAAACTCTTCTTTCAGGTCATCGATGTAAACCGCAGAAGCCCCGGTTTTTCTGGCTTTTTCATCAATGGGGTCGAGTTCCTCGCCCTGGCCGATGTCTGCGGCAAAAGCAATGACCTCGCAATCATAGGTTTCAGCCAGCCATTTTAAAATCACGGATGTGTCCAGGCCGCCGGAGTAGGCCAAAACGACCTTGTTGATCTTTTTTTCCAAAATATTTTCTCCTGTTGATTTCCTGACCTGTAGAACAGGCGTGTATCGCCTAACGGTTAATCAATGTTTCCAGGATCGCCTTGTGCATGTGGAGTTTGTTTTCCGCCTGGTCCCATACCACGGACTGCGGGCTTTCAAAAACCTCCTCCGTGATTTCCTCGCCCTTGTGAGCCGGCAGGCAGTGCATGACAACGGCATCTTTTTTGGCCCGGGCCATGAGCCCGGAATTGACCTGAAAGGGAGCAAACACGGCCTTCCTTGCCTCGGCCTGGTCTTCCTGGCCCATGCTGGCCCACACGTCGGTGTTGATCACATCCGCACCGGATGCGGCCTCTGCCGGGTCGTGGACCACGCGGATAAATCGTTTGTCTCCGGCGCCTTTGACAACAGTTTCATCGGGCAGATAGCCGTCCGGGCAGGCCACCACCAGTTCGAACCCGAGAACGGCCGCGGCATTGATCCAGGAATGGGCCATATTGTTGCCATCCCCGATCCAGGCGACTTTCAGCCCCTGAAACCGGCCCTTGTATTCCAGCACAGTAAGCAGATCGCTTAACACCTGGCAGGGATGACACAGGTCGGTAAGGGCGTTGATGACCGGAATGGATGCCACACGCGCAAATTCGGCCTGAATGTCCTGTGAATAGGTGCGCAGCACCAGGGCATCCAGGTAGCGTTCCAGCACCCTTGCCGTATCGGCAACAGGCTCGTTTCTGGCCAGCTGGGTGTCGGCCGAACTGATAAACAGCGATGTTCCCCCCAGCTGGGCGGCTGCGGCCTGAAAGGAAATCCGGGTGCGGGTGGAGGCTTTTTCAAAAATCAGGCCGACTGTTTTGCCGATCAGGGACCAGTCCTGAATCCCCTTTTTATGCCGT
Source organism: Desulfosalsimonas sp. (assembly GCF_046483245.1). GTDB lineage: Bacteria > Desulfobacterota > Desulfobacteria > Desulfobacterales > Desulfosalsimonadaceae > Desulfosalsimonas. The sequence continues at coordinate 4,519 of NZ_JAWODO010000136.1, forward strand.
TTTTTGAGTTGCCTGGCCCGGGAGAGCAGCAAATCCATGTCTGCCGCATCCAGGTCCGCCAGGGTCAATATGTCTTTTCTCAAATCTTTTTCCTCAACAGGTTTCAGTTGTACTGGTGCCGGCAAAAATCTCGTCCAGGCATGCCACTAGCCGGTCCACCTCTTCTGCGGTAATGACCAGGGGGGGCACAAAGCGCAGGACGTTTTCCTGGGTGCAGTTGATCAAAAGCCCCTTTTCCATGCAGGCCTCCACAACAGGGGCGCCTTTTTGCGAAAGCTTCATGCCCAGCATCAGGCCCACCCCGCGGACCTCCTCGACAACCGGGTGCCGGTCTTTTAGCCACAGCAGTCGGGACTTGAAATAATCGCCGACCTCCCGGCAGTGGTCAAGGATGTTTTCCGCTTCAATGATCCGGAGCACCTCCAGGGCTGCCGCGGTAATCACAGGTGTGCCGCCGAAAGTGGATGCATGGGCTCCGGGCGTGAATGCGGCAGCGGCTTTTTCCGAGGCCAGCATGGCGCCGATGGGCAGGCCGTTTCCCAGGGCCTTGGCAAGGGTCATGATATCGGGCTGCACGTCAAAATGCTCGTGGGCGAACAGTTTTCCGGTTCTGCCGATGCCGGTCTGGATCTCATCGAAAATCAGCATGATCCCCTTTTCATCACAGAGCCGGCGCACGTCCTTGAGATACCGGGGGTCCGCGCACCGGATCCCGCCTTCGCCCTGGACCGGTTCCAGGAGAACAGCGCATGTTTTGTCCGTCACAGCCGCCGCAAGCTGTTCCATATCATTATAGGCCACAAAATCAAAGCCTTCCAGTATCGGCTCAAAGCCCTCGCGCACCTTTTGCTGGCCCGTGGCCGAAAGCGCAGCAAACGTGCGGCCGTGAAAGGACTGGTCCATGGCCACAATTCGCCAGCGGTTGAAGTCGCCCTGGTCGAAAAAGGTTTTGCGGGCAAGCTTGATGGCTGCTTCGTTGGCCTCTGCCCCGGAGTTGCAAAAAAACACCCGGTCGGCAAAACATCGTCCCACAAGCCATTCCGCCAGCTCCACCTGGGGGACGGTATAAAACAGGTTGGATACGTGAAACAGTTTGTCCGCCTGCCGGGCAAGGGCCCGGGAGACCTCCGGGTTGGCATGGCCGAGGTTGCACACGGCAATGCCGGCCACAAAATCGGTGTACTGCCGCCCCTCAATATCCCAGAGGGTGCACCCCCGGCCCCGTTCAAACACCAGGGGAAAGCGCTTGTAGGTATTGGCCACGACCTTGTCGGCCCGCTGGATATAATCTTTGCTCATTTTTCCGTACCTGCCTGTGCTGTGACCTGGGTGCCGATGCCCTGGTCTGTGAAAAGTTCCAGAAGCAGGGCATGGCGCTTGGTGCCGTTGATGATCTGCACTTTTTCCACCCCGTTTTCCAGGGCGTCAAGCGCGTATTCGAGTTTCGGAATCATGCCCCCGGAAATGGTTCCCTCCCGGATCATCTGGGTCACTGTCGGTGCGTCCACAGATGTCACCAGATTGCCTCGGGCATCCATTAATCCGTCCACATCCGTGAGATAAATCAGACGCCCGGATTTCAGGGATCCGGCCACCCGGGAGGCCACCAGGTCTGCGTTGATGTTAAAGGTTTCCCCGGCCGCGCCGACGCCCACGGGTGCAATCACCGGGATAAATCCCTGAGCGCTTAAACTGCTGATCAGTTCGGTATTCACGCTGGTGACCCGTCCCACAAGCCCGGGATCAAGAATTTCGGGCGGCTTGTTTTCGTCCGGCTGGTGCATGATCTGCAGTTTTTCCGCCTGGAGCAGACCGCCGTCCTTTCCGGTCAGGCCCACGGATTTGCCGCCCTGGCGGTTGATCTGGGCCACGATGGACTTGTTGACCTTGCCGCCGAGCACCATTTCCACCACATCCATGGTTTCCTGGTCGGTAAAGCGCATGCCCCGGACAAATCTCGGGCTGATACCCATGCGCTCAAGCACTTTGTTGATCTGGGGGCCGCCACCGTGGACCACCACCGGATGCAGGCCGATGAACTTCATCAGGGTGATGTCTCTGGCAAAGTCCTCCTTGAGCTGCTCGTCGACCATGGCATTGCCGCCGTACTTGACCACCAGGGTCATGCCGGAAAAATACCGGATATACGGCAGCGCCTCTATAAGGATGTCTGCGACATTGGGGGTCATGGCTGTTTTTTTTCCGTTTCAGCGCCGGCAAATAGATGCGGCGGTTACAGGATGTATCGGCTCAGGTCCTGATCCTGCCGGACATCCCGGAGTTTTTCATCCACAAAGGCCCGATCAATCTCAATTTTTTTCTCTTCAGTGTCCGGGGCTTCAAACAACAAATCCGCCAAAAGATGCTCCATGAGGGTATGCAGCCGGCGGGCCCCGATGTTTTCGGTCTCATTGTTTACGGTCTCGGCAAACCGGGCGATTTCATCCACAGCCTCGTCTGCAAAGGACAGATCAATGCCCTCTGTGCGCAAAAGGGCGATGTATTGCAGCAGCAGCGCGTTTTGCGGCTCTGTGAGAATCCGTATAAAATCGTCCCTACCAAGGGAGTCCAGCTCCACCCGGATGGGAAATCGGCCCTGGAGTTCCGGAATCAGGTCCGAGGGCCGGGTGGCGTGAAACGCCCCTGAGGCCATAAACAGGATATGGTCGGTTTGCACCGGCCCGCGCTTAGTGGTCACCGTGCTCCCCTCCACAATGGGCAGAAGATCGCGCTGCACGCCCTCCCTAGAAACGTCCGGGCCCTGCCCGCCCTGCTTGCCGGTGATCTTGTCGATTTCATCCAAAAAAATGATGCCGAACTGCTCGACCTTTTCAATGGCGTCCTTGGTGACCTTGTCCATGTCCACCAGCTGCTGGGCTTCTTCCTGGGTGAGGATCTCGATGGCTTCGGCCACGGTGGTCCGCCGTTTCCTCGATGATCCCCTGGGCATGAGCCCGCCGAGCATATCCTTGAAATTAATCCCCATTTCCTCCATGCCGGAGTTGGAGAAAATCTCCATCATGGGCGTGGACTTGTCCTGGGTTTCAATCTCCACGGGCCGGTGATCCAGTTTGCCGTCTTTTAGCATCTTGCGCAGCTTTTCCCGGGTGGCAGATGCGGAAGTGCCCTGCCGGGCAGTACCGGATTCGGACTCGGTGCCGGCGGCATGGGGCTGTTGGCGCTGGACCGGACTGCTGGCACCGGTTTCCGGCAAAAGCATGTCCAGCACCCGCTCTTCGGCCATTTCCTTTGCCTTGGGCTGCACTGCCTCCTGCTCGCGGATTTTTAACTGATTGATAGTGACTTCCAGCAGATCCCGGACCATGGATTCCACATCCCGGCCCACATAACCCACCTCGGTGAATTTTGAGGCCTCCACCTTGAAAAACGGCGAATCCGTAAGCCGGGCCAGGCGGCGGGCGATCTCGGTTTTGCCCACGCCCGTGGGACCGATGAGAATGATGTTTTTCGGAGCGATTTCATCGCGCAGATTCGGCTCCACGTGACGCCTGCGCCAGCGGTTTCGAAGGGCAATGGCCACCGATTTTTTGGCATTTTGCTGGCCGATGATGTATCTGTCGAGTTCGGCAACGATCTGTTGTGGCTTTAAGTCCGTCATAAGGCGGTTTTTTCCTGAATTTCTTCGATTACAAACACGTGATTCGTGTACACGCACAGGCCGGCGGCAATCTCCATTGCCTGGCGCACGATTTGCCCGGCGGACAACTCCAGGGCCGGGGCGTGGTGCATGAGCGCGGAGGCCGCGGCATGGGCGGCCACACCGCCGGAGCCGATGGCGATCACGCCTTCATCCGGTTCGATCACATCGCCGTTTCCGGAAATCAAAAGCATCTGGGCGGCGTCCACGGCGATCATCATGGCCTCCAGGCGCCGCAGGTACTTGTCGGTCCGCCAGTCCCGGGCCAATTCCACGGCCGCCCGGGTCAGGTTGCCGTTGTAGCGTTCCAGCTTGCCCTCCAGTTTTTCGGATAAATGCAGGGCATCTGCCGTGGCCCCGGCAAATCCGGCAATGATCCGGTCGTTGTAAATCCGGCGCACTTTTTTGGCCTGGTGCTTGATCACCGAATTGTTCAGTGTGACCTGGCCGTCTCCGGCCACGGCCGCACAGCCGTTATACCGGACCGCCAGTATGGTGGTGCCATGAAAATTTTCAGACATAAGAATCCAGCCTTGTTTTATTTTCTGGGATGGGCGCTGTCATATGCGGCCATCAGCCGGTCAATGCTCACATGCGTGTATTTCTGGGTCGTGGACAGCTGCCTGTGCCCCAAAAGCTCCTGGACCATGCGCAGATCCAGCCCTGCATCCAGCAGGTGGGTGGCAAACGTGTGGCGCAGATCATGCGGGGACACCGGCACGGTGAGCCCGGCGGCCCGGGCGGCCTGATCCAGCATGCGCGCCACCGAACGCTGGGTGAGCCGTCCGCCGTTTTTGTTTAAAAACAAGGGCCCCTTCCAGATATCCGGGGTTTTTGCGCTGTTACCGTACAACGCCCGACGGTAGGCGCGGATGGCTTCAGCGGCCTTGTGCCCGATGGGCACAATCCGCTCCACGGAGCCCTTTCCCAGCACCCGGACCGTGCGGTTGGCAAAATCCACTTTTTCCACGTCAAGCCCTGTCAATTCCGATACCCGGATGCCGGTGGAATAAAGCGTCTCCAGTATAGCGCGGTTGCGTTTGCCTGCCACGCTGTCATCGGCAATGGAATCAATCAGCCGGAAAACGTCATCCACGGTCAGGTAACTGGGCACCGGCTTGTCCTGCTTTGGGGTGATCACCTGAGTTGCCGGGTTTTGAGAAATCACGTGGTGTTTTTCCAGGTAATTGAAAAAAGAGCGGATGGCCGACAGCTTGCGGGCAATGGAGGTCTTTTTGATCTGCTGACGGTGCAGCTGCCCCAGATAACTGCGGATCACAAGGGCACTGATCTCTTCGATACCCGCTGCCCCGGAGCTGTCTTTTTGTGCGCCCTGCCCTTTTTGCTTCCGCCCCCGATCAGCGGATTGCCAGGTCGTGAAATAAGCCAGAAAATCAGTCAAATCCCGGGCGTAAGCTCTGCAGGTATGATCTGAGTAGCCTTTTTCCGCGGCCAGGTAATCCACGAATGAATCCACCAGTTGGGTGACGGCAATTTTGCTCATTCCATTGAAATCAAGGCTTCAAGTTCCCCCCAATTGCCCACTTCAACAAAAGGATGGGACTTTCGGTTCCAGGGTTGTCTGAAAACAATGGGTGTAATGCCGGCTTTGGCCAGCATAAAACATGTTTCCAGCCGGTCTTCCACAAAATGCGTAATATTGCGCTTTTCCAGAACTTCCTGCTTGTTCTCGAATGAACCCGTTGCCACCACCTCGATGCATTCCCGACCGGTTTGCAGAACCTCGCACATCCACCCGGTAATGTGGCCGGCTTCCGGCCGTGCGGTGACAAACAAGGTTGGCGAACAAATGCCGTTCAACCGCCTGAGCACCTCAGGGGCGCCGTCAATGGGGGCCAGCGGATGATTGTAGCGCCCTTCCAGGATCCGGAGAATGATTTCCCACATCACGCCGTGATCAATGACTGCGGCCTCCACCAGGGAATAGTCGGTGATCTCTTCGTAGCGGATGTGCCGAATGCCGAATTCCTTTTCAGCAATGGCCAGAAACAAAGACATGGTATCTGCAACCACCCCGTCGATATCAAAGGCCAGGCCTTTTGGATCAATTTTCATGGCGGTTTTTCGATTCAGGCAGCCCTCCGGGTTTTCTTCTTCAGGCGGCTGATGCGCTTGCGGAAAATATCGGCCATTTTCCGGTCATCATTTTCCAGAAATTCCTGGCGTTTTTTCTTTAGTTCCCGGATTTTTTCCTTGATTTGACGTACCGAAACATCCGACTGTTTTTTTCTGCCGGATTCCTCAATTCCCCGGGCTTTTTTGATCACCGCGATCAATTCGGCCTTGTTCATGCCCGAAGCACCCGTGACATCCGGTAGTTCTTTGGCAATGTCGCGCAGTTCCGGGGCTGTGTGCTTCTCAAGGGGTTTTTCTTTTGCCTGTTTTTCCTTTTTCGCCATTTTGAATCCTCATTTCAATGGTTTACAGGTTGTTCAAAAATACAAAGCGGAGGTTTGAAAAAAGCCCCCGCAGTCTATCAACTCCAAACTATATTATATAAAACCAAATGAATTGGAATGTCAATGCATATTTAATGAGTTAGGCGCGCCATCACCTGTTTCATGTCCTCCCAAACCGCCCTTTTGGCCTTTGGGTGCACCAACAGATAGGCCGGCTCGTGGGTGGGCATTACAGCAATGCCCTCATAATCATGAAATCGGCCGCGCAGGCGGGAGATGGGTTCATCGGTGCCCAGCAGGTTCTGGGCGGCAAAGCCGCCAAGGGCGCAGATTATTTTCGGGGATACAGCCCGGATTTGACGCTTCAGCCAGATGCGGCAGGCCCGAGCCTCGAACCGGTCCGGAAGCCGCTCTTCCGGCGGCCGGCACTTGACTGCATGACAAATGTAGACGCTTTGGCGGCTTTGGCCCATGGCTTCAATGATGCGGGTGAGCAGTTGCCCGGTCTCCCCGCTGTAGGGCATCCCGGAGTCTGCATCGGCCGGCTCCGGAAAGGGGCCGATAAACATGATATCTGCACCGGCTGTTCCCTGCCCGCATATGACTGCCTTGCGGGAATCGGCCAGGCGGCACCTGCGGCAATGGGCCAAATCGCTTAAAATGGCATCAAGGCTGTCATGTTCCGGCAAATGGGTTTCATGGCCGGCAGTGACCTGTTTTTCGCCGCCCCATTTTTGCACAATGTGCTGTGCATCTTCGCCCAGGGGTGCGCTTGTGCATCCCATTTCCTTTAAATAAAGCAGGTATTGCCGCACTTCCTGCGTGATATCCAAATCCATCCGGCCCGGCTCTGTCATTTGCCGGCCCCCGCCGACGCGGCCGAAAGTATCCGGTCAAGCAGCACATGGGCGGCTGCCTGTTTGTCCATGGGCGGCAGCGGCTCCTTGGTGCCGTCTTTGAAAAAAAGCTGGATGCTGCTTTCCTGGGCGGCAAACGCGGACTCCGGGCCGATGACCAGGTTGCCGGCGATCATGTCCAGGTTTTTGGCACCCAGCTTTTTGGTGGCGTTTTTTTCCAGGTCCCGGGTTTCTGCTGCAAATCCCACCAGCACTTGGTTGGATTTTTTTCTTTTCCCGAGTTCTGCAAGAATATCCAGGGTCCGGTCAAAAATAACAGTGAGGGCATCTTCGCCCTTTTTGAGCTTGTGGGGCGCCGCATCCGCGGGTGTGTAATCGGACACGGCCGCGGCCTTGATGATCACGTCTGCGGCATCGGATTCGGCAAACACCGCATCGGCCATTTCTTGGGCGGTTTCCACGTTGATCCGGCGCACCCCAAGCGGTGCTTCCAAATCCGTGGGCCCGGAGACCAGCACCACGTGGGCCCCTCTTCCGGCCGCGGCCCTGGCAATGGCATATCCCATTTTCCCGGATGAGGGATTGCTGACAAACCGGACCGGATCCATGGGCTCCCGGGTGGGCCCGGCCGTGACAAGCACCCGCTTGTTGAAATAATCATTTGGCAGAAAAACATTGATAATGTGCTCAAAAATGCTTTCCGGATCCGCAAGCCGGCCGGGTCCAACGGCCTTGCAAGCAAGTTCGCCTTCAGAGGGCTCCACAATGATGTAGCCGTCAGACTCCAGGGTTTCAACGTTTCGCTGCACCGCGCGGTTTTCATACATGTGGGTATTCATGGCCGGACAAATCAGCTTTGGCGCGGTTACGGCCAGCATCAGGGTGGTCAGGGCGTCATCGGCAATCCCGTTTGCCAGCCTGCCGATGATATTTCCGGTAGCCGGCGCAATCACTGCCGCATCCGCGGCCTCGGCCCAGGAAATATGGCGCATGGCATCATCTTCGGGGTTGTCAAACATTTGCATAAATACCGGGCTGCCGGATATGGCCTGAAACGTCAGGGGCGCGACAAAGGCGGCCGCATTGCGGGTCATGGCCACCTTCACCCTGGCTCCGGCACGCTGCAAAAGCCGCATGAGTTCCACGCTCTTGTAGGCGGCAATTCCGCCGGAAACGCCGAGCAGTATGGTTTTTCCGCTTATGGGGGACCAGTTTTCCATAAAAAAGAAAATATCCTGGTTGGCTGTTTTTGTCAAACCTGAGCTGGGTCAATTCAGGATCAAAATTAATATCCAAAAGCTATCAAGGTGTCAATAAAGAGAGAATGCATCAAATAATATGAATATGTTAAACTGCACTTTTTGCATCTATGAGTTTCTTGACTAATCCATGAAAAATGTTAAAGCAAAAGGGATAAAATGCATTAAAGGCTAACATTAACCCTGCTCGTATTGGGGCGTGAATGAAATTTGCTTTTTGCCTGTTTAAATATTTCCCATATGGTGGTCTTCAAAAGGATTTTTTAAGGCTTGCCGGCACATGCCTTAACCGGGGACACCAGGTTGACGTGTTTACCATTTCCTGGACTGGCAACGTGCCTGAAGGCATACAAATAAAAACAATTTCGCCCCGCGGGCTAACGAATCACCGCCGATACCTGTCTTTCTCCCGGAAAATTGAGCCTTATATACGTGCCGGCCAGTATGATGCGGTGGTGGGCTTTAACAAAATGCCGGGCCTGGATGTATATTTTGCCGGTGATGAATGTTATGCGGCCCGGGCAGCAAAAAAAAATATTGCTTACCGTCTGTCAAGGCGGTGCCGCACTTTAAAATTTCTGGAACAATCAGTCTTTGGTAAAGAAGCAAAAACTGAAATCATATCCATCGCAGATACTGTAAAAAAAAAATATGTCAGTTATTATAATACTGCTGAGGACCGTTTTCATCCAGTACCACCATGGATACCAAAAAACTTTTTTATTCAGGTGAACAAACCAGGAATCCGAGAGGATTTCCGCAATCATTTTTTGTTGAATCAGGATACTTTTCTGATTTTAATGGTGGGTTCCGGTTTTAAAACCAAAGGCGTTGATCGCGCAATAAAGGCCGTTGCCGCCCTTCCCTATCAGTTGAAACAAAAGGTTTTGATGACAGTTGTGGGTAGGGGAAAAACACTTCCTTACCGGCTGCTTGCAAAAAGATTTGGGGTTTTTCCCCATATTCATTTTGTCGGACAACGGGAGGATGTGGCTCGTTTTCTGGCCGGTGCCGACCTCTTACTGCATCCTGCTTACCATGAAGCAGCCGGCTCGGTTTTAATTGAAGCGATGGCAGCAGGACTGCCGGTGCTGGCTACGGATGTGTGCGGTTTCGGCGTTTATGTAAAAAAGGCTGATGCCGGCAGATTGGTCCCTTCACCTTTTGAGCAAAAAACATTAAATAATATGCTGGTTTCCATGATTTCTTCTCACAAATTGGTGCAATGGGGACAAAACGGGAAAAAATATATTGAAACAACAGATACATATGATCGTCATGAAAGGGCAGCGGATATTATTGAAAAGGTGGCAAAAGAAAAACCGGTAAAATAAAACAGAACCTGCTGAAATCAAAATTAAAAAAATGATTTCCGACGCTTTTATCGTAATAAAGATGGAAATAAAATCATCGCATGAAAAATTTTTCGGCCCCAATCAACGCCATCAAAAAAAATGATCTTTTAATCAATAGCGACTATGAATCCTTTTTGCGGGAGGCGCAGCTCGATTCTTTTGACACTGTATGGAATTATGCTGCCGGAGAAATCGTTAAAAAAATAAAAGACAGATCCGTCATCCGTCTGTCATTTGCAAAAAACAATGCCTTGAAATATTATTACCTAAAACGCCATAATACTGAATTTATAGGCATTAAAGGAATACTGAAATCATTTTTTGGCATAAAAAACCTTTCTCAGGGTTTGCTTGAATTCAACAACATATGTGAATTCCGCGACAAACAACTTCAGACTGTCATTCCTGTAGCTGCGGGGGAAAAATATCATCATTTTTTTTGGGTTGAATCTTTTCTCGTTACCCAAGATGCTTTTCCCTATGTTTCCCTGGAAACCCTTCTTGATAAGAATCCCGGATTTTTCCAGGGCGATGAAGGAAGGCAAAGAAGAGAAAAACTGATAAGAAGACTATCTGATTTAGCACGAAAAATGCATCAAAAGGGATTTAACCATCAGGACTTTAATTCGACTCATATTCTGCTGTTTTACCACAACAACCCAGATTCTCCTGAAATTGCACTTTTTGATTTGCAGCGCGTGGAAAAAAAGTTTTCTTTCCGATTCCGATGGAAAATAAAAAGCCTGGCAAGATTAAATTATACCCTTCCGGAAGGAATTTTTGACACACAAGACCGAAAAAACCTTCTGCTTTTTTATAAGGGTAAAACACATTTTAATTTAATAGATCGGATAGAATGGTACTGGATCGAAAAAAAAACAAAACGCATACAGCGGCATACGGAAAAAAGACACAACCGCCCGTTTACTGCTGACATAAATGGCTAGACAGCGAAGGGGAAACTTGCAATCAATCCTTGTTGAATCTCTCTAAGCCTGGGCCGCATGTATTGCAGTACCAATCGATCAAGGTCTGTTAGCCGGAAATCTTTCAAATTGACCGGCTCTGAATCAGTGAAGCCAAAGGCGCTGTAATAATCCATAAATTTAAAACGACTTCCCCGAACAGAATCTGATAACTCAATCCAGGCATTTGGGATTTCAAAGGCATCAGCAATGACCAATCCATGCAAGCTGGATGAAAGAATAATTTCACAGCCCGCGGCTGCTTTTAAAAAATCTTCGGGCTCGGTCAAAATATCCAGAACACGGGCATCCGGGATTCTGGCAGCAAATTCAGCGACCTCGGCATTGTCACGATCCTTGTAATGCGGTACCACCCCTATTCGACAATTCTTGGGTATACTTGCACGATTCGGCAGCAAACGGTCTGCCAACAACCCCGGATCTCCGTAGCTTTCTATTTTGCCGCCATTAATGAGTTCCCCTGACATTTGTCCCCGAACTGCATGATAAAAGTGATGAGCGGGCACCGGGGGATGCGAACCGATAAATCCACTGCCCCAAACATGAACACGCCGGTTCCAGAATTTATGTTTAAGCTTTTGAAGAATGCTGCCGATGGCAACAAGGTCGCAGCGATTGGGTCTTGCATAGATGACATCCCGGCCGAAAATTTCCCGTATAAGAAAAACAGACAGCCAGTCACCAAAATTCTTACGACCATTTTTTAACTTAGTGGACCAGTAAAGTTTGATGGGCTTCATCGGTTATGGGTCTCCTGGTAAATAATGAATCAAAACACAAAACGAAAGCATTTTTTTTGAAGATGAGATTGAAACTGTTCATGAATTTCGGGGAAATTTTGAAAATTTTTCAAAAGCCGGCGACAATCTTTTTGAATTTTGTCACGCAATTTAAAAGGATTCCGGTATCTGGTCATGGCATCCAGATCCAGGACCACAAGTTTTTTATCGGATAAAATGAAATTGCTGGCCTTCAGATCCCCGTGGGCAACAGATTCATCAGCAAGCAATTGAAGCAATAAAACAAATTCTCCGGCCAGACATTCAATTAAATCCTCGTCAAGATTGCCGGAACTAAGCAATTCATTGAACCCGGTCCCATCGACGAATTCAGTGATGTAATATGCCATTGATCGGAAAGGGCCAAACCTTTTTTCCAGCATAGCAACAGGTCTTGGGGTCTCAATGCCGAGCAAAGACAGATGATGGGCATTTTCCCAAGATTTCCAGGCGCGGCTGGGCCGCGGTGCCCTTAAAACTGCATGTTTTGTACTTTTGATGTTGTAACGTTTCATAACCAGAAGTTGACCATCCACTTCCACCAATGCGACCGTTGACGAATTGCCATCCTTTAACAATTTTGCTGAATCAATAAAGCTGTCCGGATCCTTTAAAAAGTCGGCCATCGCTTGTCCATAGAGCTTTCGATCACAAATCAAAAAATCTTTTCGGGATTTCTTACAGATATAAGCAGAAGATTGCCGGAAAATTTTTTTGAGATATTTTTTCTTCCGATAACGTCTTTGGGATCTGATCTTACGAATTAATTTGTTATATAGGCCAGAGGAGAACTGCCACTGGCGCTTTTCCAGGTAAACTTGAAAAGCGCCAGGTATAAGAAAATCAAACTTGGGGTATAACTGGGCAAATAAAAGAGCCAGATTTTCTAGACTTCTTCTTTGATTCAAGCCATTTGGCTGATAATGAATGGCCGCCCCGTCAATGGTATAAAGAGCGCTTCCGGAAAATAAAAAATTGCCGAGATGCATGTCATCATGGTAGAGACCGGCTTTGTGCTGGGCGGCAACCACTGAGACAATTTGCTGCAAAAGAGCCGCCCGATGCTCATCATTGCCGGCCTCCACCCAGACGCTATCAAACCCGACAGCCGGATAAATCTCTTCAAATACCAGCAAAGAATGGCCACCAGGTTTGGTTTGGCCCTGAAACAAGATCTCCGGGCAATCAATGCCTGCGTTTTGCAAACAAATATAACCACGTTTTTCACGTAACAAGTGCTTTTCAGCACGCTTGGACTCTAAAAAAATCTTAACAACAACCCGACGTCCATGGCTTGTGCCTGAACAAACAATACGTTTCCCGGGCAGTATGCGCAATACAGTCTCGCATTTAACCTCTATCTGCTTGTTTCCATTTGCTGCAGAAATCCGGAATGGCGTTTGGACATCGTGTCCGTCGGAAAAGTTAAACGAAAAATCTGCCATAATAGGCTTTTCTAAAGTGCAGGAATTACCTGTCAAGAGAGGCATCTTTTTCCAGGTCTCTAATCCATTTTTGGTTCAAAAACATAATGTTTTCAAATCATCTGATACAGGCGCACCATCAGAAGAAAAAATTGTCGTCCTCTGCTGTCTCCAAGGACGCTACCGGGGTTTCCGAGGCGATGAAGTTTTCAATCCACCAGTTGACATCATTATAAAAGCAGGCGATCCGGTCGCATTCTTTTTGGGCGTCAAAACAATCAATGGAACACCTCAGGT
>NZ_JAWODO010000131.1:0-4421 GCF_046483245.1 Desulfosalsimonas sp.
AGGGTCTGCTCGGAGCTCACGGATTTCACGGGCCGCACCGGGGTGACCCGGCTGCGGTCAACACCGGTTGAAAACTCATAAAGCCGCGTGCCGAAACTGCCCAAATGCCGAACCAAAACAGCCTTGTCATAGCCGGCCACATCCCCCAGGGTGGAAATGCCCATGCGCTGCAGTTTTTCCCCGGCCACCCGCCCGACACCGGGCACTTTCTGCACCGGCAGGCTGTAAATGAAATCGGCTGTTTGTTCCGCAGGGATCACCACCAGGCCGTCGGGCTTTTCCAGATCCGAAGCGATCTTGGCAAGAAACTTCAGGGGCGCGATGCCCACCGAGCAGGTAAGGCCCGTGTTCTGCCGGACGGCCTGCTTGATCTGCGCGCCGATGGATTCCGGATCTCCCAGAAGGCGGGCGCATCCGGTGATATCCAGGTAGGCCTCGTCTATGGACACCGGCTCCACCAACGGGGAAAATCCGGACAGAATATTCATGATCCGCCGGGAAAGCTCCTTGTACCGCCAGGGCCTGGGGGAGAGAAAAACCCCTTCGGCGCACAGGCGGCGGGCCCGGTACATGGGCATGGCTGAGCGAACCCCATATTTTCTGGCCTCATAGCTGGCCGCAGACACCACCCCACGGTCCGAGATCCCGCCCACGATCACGCACCTGCCTGCCAGCGCCGGATCATCTTTTTTTTCCACTGACGCGAAAAACGCGTCCATGTCCACGTGAACAATCATGGCCCAAGTCTTTGTTTTTTTCTCATATCAATCCGCAAACACCGGAACGCGAGCAAACTGCACCACGTCCACCAATCCCTTGTCCGTAAGCCGCAGCTCCGGGATTACGGGCAGGGCCAAAAAGGAAAGGGCCATAAACGGATCCGCCATTGCGCAGCCCAGGTCTGCAGCCGCCTGGTTGAGGTTTTCAATCTTGTCCTGCACCGCAGAAAGGGCCTGATCCGACATGAGCCCGGCAATGGGCAGGGCCAAAGACGCGGCTGTCTTTTGATCCGCAGCCACGGCCAGCCCCCCGCCCATGTCAATGACGGCCCTGACAGCCGCGCAGATGTCTTCGTCATCCACACCTGCGGCAATGATATTGTGGGAATCATGGGCCACGCTGCCGGCAATGGCCCCGGACCGCAGCCCGAAGCCGGTGACAAAACTCAGGCCGATATTGCCCGTGGCCTTGTGGCGCTCCACCACGGCCAGCTTGATCAGATCCCGGCCCGGGTCGGACACGGCATGCCCGTCTTTTATCCGGGCTTCCAGGATGCGACCTTGTGTGGTGATCTGGCCCGGGCACAGACCAATCACCCGAACCCTGCGGCCCCGGGCGGGGATCGCAAAATCCGGGTCGGAATTGCCCACGTTCATGGAACCCGGATAACCGCCGGGCTCGGCTCCGGGATCGGGAAAAACCGCCTCCCCGTTTTCTGCCGCCAGAATCCCGGCGCAATAAACCGAAGAAATGTCAAAGCGCTGCAGATCTTGTACCACCACCAAATCAGCCCGGCGGCCCGGGGCGATGGCCCCCAGCCGGTGCAGGCCGAAGTAGGCGGCCGGGTTGATGGTGGCCAGAGACACGGCCGTGACCGGATCAAGGCCCCTTCCCACGGCCCGCCTGATGATATAATCGATGCTGCCCTGGTTTAAAAGATCCTGGGGATGGCGGTCATCTGTGCACCACATGATCCGGCCGGCGGTTTTGTCATTGACAATTGGCAGCAGGTCATCAAGGTTTTTTGCGCCCGTGGCCTCCCGGATCATGATGTGCATGCCCAGGCTGAGTTTTTCCATGGCCTCGGCGGCAGACACACATTCATGATCACTTGTGATGCCGGCGGCCAGGTAGGCCGCCAGGTCCTTTCCCGAAAGCCCCGGGGCATGACCCTCCACGGATTTGTGATGATCCGCCGCCGCCCGGATTTTCTCCAGGACCCCGGCATCAGCGTTAATCACCCCGGGAAAATTCATCATTTCGCCCAGGCCCAGAACCCGCGGATGGGACAAAAGCGGCATGAGGCTCCGGGCATCGAGAACCGCACCCGCGGTTTCCATGTTTGTTGCCGGGACACAGGAGGGCAGCGTAAAATAGATGTTCATGGGCTGTTTTTCGGCTGCCGCCAGCATGTAGGCAATGCCGTCTGTGCCCATGACATTGGCGATTTCATGGGGGTCTGCCACCACCGTGGTCACCCCGTGGGGCAAAACCGCCCGCACGAATTGCGAAACACTGGTCATGGCGCTTTCAATGTGCACGTGGGCGTCAATGAGGCCGGGGCACACATAAGCGTTGTTGACCGAAACAGTCTGCAGGGCCGGATAGTCGCCGATTCCGGCAATGTATCCGTCTTTTATGGCAATGCTGCCTTTGGTGATCCGCCCGGAAAACACGTTGACAATGCGGGCGTCTGTGATCAGCAGGTCTGCGGGCACCGCAGCCCGGGCTGCGGCAATCAGGCCGGAAATGTCCATGAAATTCCTCTATGGTTGGTGTTTATCGGTTTGCGCCACCCTTTGACAAATCCGGTTGACCTCCGCCATCACCGCCCCAACATCCATGTGCAGCAGCCGTTGGTTTTCCACCAGAAACCTGCCGTCAACCAGCACATGGGAGACATCTGCGCCGCGGACAGCGTAAACCAGGTGGGATTCCGGGTGATATAGGGGACACAGATGCGGTCTTCGGGTGTCAATGACAATGAGATCAGCGGCCTTGCCCGGCTCCACAGAGCCGATGAGATGATCCAGGCCCAGGCTTTCCGCCCCCTGGATGGTGGCCATGCGCACAACGGTTTGGGCATCCATCACCATTGGGTCCATGGCCGCGGCCTTGTGGAGTTTTGCGGCAAAACCCATGGTTTCAAACATGTCCAGGTTATTGTTGCTGGCACACCCGTCTGTTCCCAGCCCCGCGCAAATACCAACGGCCAGCATGGCCGGCACAGGAGCAATGCCCGAGGCCAGCTTCATGTTGCTTTCGGGATTGTGGCTGACTTTTGTGCCCGTGTCTTGAAAAATGGCAATATCCTCAGGGCTGAGCCACACGCAGTGAGACGCCAGGGTGTTTGGGCCCAGCACCCCCAAATCCGCCAGATAAGCCGCCACAGAGCGGCTTTGGCCGATGTTGGCGTTTTCCGCCTCGGTTCGGGTTTCCGCCACGTGGATCTGGAAAATCACCCCTGCCTTGTCTGCGGCCTGTTTTGCCCGCTGCAGAGTTTGCTCCGAGCAGGTGTAGGGGGAATGGCAGAAAATCGACGGGGTGATCCCGGCATTTTTGTCCTTCCATTGATCTACAAACCCCAGGGCCGTGTCTATGTTTTTTGCCGGATCCGGGCAGTCCGGGGCCGGAAAATCAATGACGCCCTGTCCGAGCACCGCCCGGATCCCGGCCTGGGCAACCGCTTCGGCCACAAAATTTTCATAAAAATAACCGTCACAGCAGGCGGTGGTGCCGGACAGCAGCATTTCCGCACATGACAACAGGGTGGCGGCATGCACGGTTTCCGGATGGATATGGGCGGCCTCGGCCGGAAAAATATGGCCGGTAAGCCATTTATCCAGGGCCAGGTCATCGGCCAGGCCGCGAAACAAAGACATGGGCAGATGCGTGTGGGTGTTGACCAGCCCCGGCATCACAATGCCGCCGCAGGCATCGATTACCTGTCTGGCTCCGGCTGGATTGCCGGTCCCGTCAGAACCCACAAACTCAATGCGTCCGTCTTTTATGGCCACCGCCCCGTTTTCAATGATTTCAAAATCCGGGTTCACCGTAACCACCACTGCATTGTGGATCAAAATATCGGCCAACTGCCCCAAAACTGTCCCCTTTGCATGATTGACGAACGTGAAAGGAAGCCCTGCGGTCGGACTTTGGTTATTTCGCTCCTGACCGTTTACGGAGTTTTCCGTAAACGGTCAATGTCGCTTACAAACCGACCCCGACCTTGAACTTCCTTGGCAGCGTTCACCCTGGGCCGAAGCCCGCGGGACCTTAACAGCAACTTTTTTGAAGTGACTTACAAGGCGTTTCTGAGGGGCTTCCTTTCACGTTCGTCAATCATACAAAGGGGACGGTTTTGGGGCAGGTGGCCGATATTTTGATCCGCAATGCCATGGTGGTTACGGTGAACCCGGATTTTGAAATCATTGAAAACGGGGCGGTGGCCATAAAAGACGGGCGCATTGAGTTTGTGGGTTCTGACGGGACCGGCAATCCAGCCGAAGCCCGGCAGGTCATTGATGCCTGCGGCGGTATTGTGATGCCGGGGCTGGTCAACACTCACACCCACCTGCCCATGTCTTTGTTTCGCGGCCTGGCCGATGACCTGGCCCTGGATAAATGGCTTACCGGCCATATTTTTCCGGCCGAGGCCGCCCATATCCATCCGGAAACCGTGCATGCCGCCACCCTGTTGT
>NZ_JAWODO010000024.1:0-2929 GCF_046483245.1 Desulfosalsimonas sp.
GCCTTGTGCGCGTCTTCGAAATACCACCCCAGGTTGCCCTCCCGGGACGTACCGGCAATGGGCTGGTCCCACAGCCGGCGGTATTTTTCGTAAGCCTTGTGAATCCGCTGCACATAGCTTTTTTCATCCGGGATGGTCAAATTGTTTTCCGCAGTCTCCAGGGCGTCCATGAATTTTTCATCCGCGGCCTGGATGGTTTGCCGGCCTTCTTTCCATTTCCCGGAAAGCAGCAGGAGCATGCCGCTGTCTTCGCGCTCCAGGGCTTCAATCATCTTTTTTGCAGCCTCAATGCTTCGGTAGTTGTCATCCAGAAGACCCTGGACCGATGCGCCCACGGATCGCAGCTCATAAATGGAAACCGCGCCGGCCACCGCCAGCATCACCGCCAGGATCAAAAAACCCAGCATGATTTTGATTCTGATTTTCATCTCTGCACCTGAATCATATTGCTGTTTTTGCCGAAATTGTGCGCATCAATCATTTTTTCCGGGACCACCGGTTGATCAAACCCGCCGGAATGTTTTATAAAACGAATCCCACCGCTTTTGCGGGGATCTGTTTTTTCTGGTGCATCAACAGGATCTGATATATACTCATATCCTTCGGCTCCCAAGATGTAAACCCGGATTGTATCGAACGCAAACAGGTTGAAAGCCATTTGACCGACATTTCCAGACATCTTCGTTTTGCCCTTGCCCTGCTGGTGATCACAACGCTGTTCGGGACCTTCGGATACATGATCATCGAAGGCTGGAGTCTGCTGGATGCCACCTACATGACCGTTATCACCATGACCACCGTGGGTTATGGCGAGGTCCATGCCATGGGCTACACCGGGCGGGTATTTACCATATTTCTGGTGGCCATGGGGGCCGTGTCTTTTCTGTATGTCACCAGTGCGCTGGTGCAGTTTCTGGTGGAAACGCAAATCCGGACCATTTTCGGGAGGCGGGTATTGGATAAGAAAATCAAGCAAATGAAAGATCATTATATCGTTTGCGGATATGGCCGCATCGGCCTGGTGCTGTGCAACAGCTTCCGGGCCCACGGCATTGAGCCCGTGGTGATTGAAAAGGAGCAAAGCCGCATCGAGCAGATGCAAGCTGAAAATATTCTGCACATATCCGGGGATGCCACCGAGGAGGATATTTTGCTGCGGGCGGGGGTTTCGCATGCCAAGGTTCTGATTGCCGCCCTGGCCACGGATACGGACAACGTGTTTCTGGTCCTGACCGCCCGCCAGCTCAACCCGGATATTTTCATCCTGGCCCGGGCCAGCAGTGTCAAGGCCAGGGCAAAACTTTTTGCCGCAGGCGCCAACCGGGTGGAATCGCCGTACGAAGTTGGCGCGGTGAGCATGGCCCAGCGCCTGCTGCGGCCCTCGGTGACCAGTTTTCTGGACCTGGTTTTTACCTATAACCGAAAAGATATTCAGATGGATGAAATCCCGGTGGAGGAAAGCTCCCCGCTTGCCGGGCTTATGCTCAAAGACTCAGGGATCCGGCAAAAATACAATCTGATCATCATTGCCGTGAAAACCCCGGATGGGGAGATGTTGTTCAACCCCTCCCATGAGACCCTGATCCGGGCGGGGGACACGGTGATTGCCATGGGCAAAACAGATAACCTCGCGGAACTGGAAAAGGAACTCCAGCCCAACGGAGACAAAAAGGTCTATCAATGAGGCAGCAACCAACCTGCCCCTTGTTATTTTTCGCGTATCACCTGCCCCCGGGAGGTAAAAGAAACACCTTGCTGGATCTGGGTTCCGATCATGATGGTCTCTGCAATGGGCGGATTGACAGATGTATTTTTTTCCGATTGCCACTCAACCATGAAATTGGCGCCTGACCCGCCGCTGCTGTCGCTCTGGGCCACGACATAGCGAACCGATTCCAGGGGCTTAAGGGTTAAGGGCGCATCCAGATATCTTCTTAGAATCTCTCCCTGGGTTTCGTAATAGTCCACCCGGGTAACTTGAATCCCATGGTCCGGATCGGTGTTGCGGATGCTTAAAGTAACAGTGAGCAAAAACGGTTTTTCCCTGTCTCCGCTGTAAATGTGGGAATATGCAGGCACATAGATGGTCTGACCCTGTGAAAGGCCGTTTTTTCCCGCTGCAGCCAGCCCAGGGGCGGCCAGCAGATGAAAAGACAAAACAAATACCCACATTAAGCCGATACAGATATTTTTCATGATCTTTCTTTGCTCCCTGAAAGTTTTTTTAACCGCCCACCACACGGTTTCGGCCGTTTCTTTTGGCCTCATAAAGGCGGGCATCAGCCCGTTTCATGACATCCTCTATGCTGGTATCCGCGTCCGCAAATTCACTGACACCCACACTGATGGAGATTTGGCCCGCTGATTGCCGGAGATCTATCCTTAACTGCTCTGAGACTTGCCGCAGTCGCTCTGCCTGTTGGCATGCATTTTCTGCATTTGTTTCCGGAAGCAGCACGGCAAATTCCTCGCCCCCGATCCGGTAGAGGGAATCGGCTTGCCGGAGCTGTTTCGCACAATCTTTCGTAAGCCGGCACAGCACCTTATCGCCCGCGCTGTGCCCAAAGCCGTCATGATAATAGGCCGGGTCCTTGCCGCCGGCGATTTCCAGGTAATGCCCGCTTTCTGTGATCACAAACACCGGGTCGGGCAGGGCTTTTATCATTGCCCGGAGCAGTTCAATTTCAAAATACATAAGTTCTTTTTTTCCGCTTACGACTCGAGCGGCATAGACCTTCAGGCAACAGCGTAAACTGGGCTCGACTCTACCCCCTATTCAGCTTGAGCGTCAAGAGCTTTCCGCAAGAACACGAGCAAAAATGCAGTCCTGGCCTGCCTCGTTTGATCGACATCAAAAAAAGGCGGCCGTTGTCGATCAGGGCGTCGACGGCCTCCTGGAGCATGCGCTTCTCGTTGCGCACGATGATCT
>NZ_JAWODO010000054.1:0-22699 GCF_046483245.1 Desulfosalsimonas sp.
AAAAAAACCAATAGATAAACAAGACCTGCAAAACCTGAAACAAGATAGGTTACTATCATTAAACTTAGAATAAAACCAGGTATGCCTACAAAGATATAATTCTTTATGTTCTTACTTAAAATAGTAATTTTATAAAAAATCAAACCTAGTATTATACCTATTAAAGATATCATAAATGAGATAACTGTTAAATCTAAATTTATCTCTAATATCTTTGAAAAAATTTTAACAAAACCAAATATAGCTATAGTATAAACCCACAATATGATAAATGACGCTACGGCCTGCATAATATGAATTTTTCTTTTAAAATTATTTATTATCTTATCTGATATTTTTTCACCTCTTTAAGAGCAGCTGATAATGGCAAAGTAGGATTCCAATCTACAACTTGAACTCCGCTTTGCCTTAGATAAGTTATAGGACAGGCGATCACCAGCAGCGTCAGTCCGCGGACGAACCACTGAGTGAACGGTCCGCCGAAGACGAGCGGCGGGATTGCCATCGTCGCCAGCGCGGCGACGACGACAATCGGCGTATACACGGCCGCAAAGCGGTCGACGAACTGTTCGGTGTCTGTTTGGTCGCCCTCGGCAGCCTCGACGAGTTCGATTACGCGGGCGATAGTCGACTCGTCGGCCGGGGCGGTCGTTTCGATCTCTAAATAGCCAGCCTCAGTTAGACTCCCGGCGTAGACCTCGTCGCCCGGTCCCTTGTCGGCGGGAACGCTCTCGCCGGTAATCGGGGATTCGTCGAGTGCGCTGTCACCCTCGCGGATGATCCCGTCGACGGGGATTTTCTCACCGGGACGAACAACAACGCGGTCGCCGACAGCAACCTCTTCGGCGGGAACGACGTGTTCGTGTCCATCGTGGAGGACTGTGGCGGTTTCGGGCGAAAGCTCCATGAGCTCCCGAAGCGACCCTCGCGCTCGGTCCATCGAGTAGCGTTCGAGCAGTTCGGCAATGCTGAACAGTACCGCCAGCGTGGCGGCCTCGAACGGGAGATTGACCGCCAGTGCACCGAGAATCCCGCCGGTCATCAGCAGGTCGATATCGAGACTCCAGTTGCGGATCGAGTAGTAGCCATTACGAACGATTTCGGTGCCAGCGATGCCGGCCGCCGCGACATAGGCCAGCCAGTCGACGCCGAGGTCCGCGCCAAGGACGGTTGCGAGGGTCGTGTTCGCACCGGGAACAAGCCACTCAAAGGTGACGCCGATGAGCATGAACACTGCGCCGAGGCCGGTCCGAATCGCACGGCTGCTCGTCCAGACCGCCGAGGGGTCGTGTGGCGTCTCGTCGTCTTCGATCTCGTAGCCCGCAGCCTCGACCCGGTCGCGGATCGCTTCCGGTGTTGTGGTGTCGGGGTCGTAGCCGACGATGAGCGTCCCCGAAGTCGGTCGGGGATCGATCTCGCTCACATCGAGTTTTGAGACACTCGATTCGACCTTGTTCGCACACGAGGCACAGTCCATCGACGGCACCGACAGCGAGAGGGTTTCGGCCGCCTCGCCTGCTGGCATCGTGCCGCTGGATTGGTGGCTCCCAGAACTGGTTGAGGCTGCTGTCGACGACGACTCACAGTGATCGTCCGCACAGCAGGCGTCGGCAGAACCATCGTCGGTGGTATCCGCAGTCATTGGCTGAACGTAACTGCTCGATAGGTATTAACTCAACTGCTAAAAATCGGCCCAAGTTACTAGAATCGTTGGCTCCAGCCGGTGTGTTGTTACTAACTGTCGACGGAGAGGGCTGTCCGTGTGCTTTTTGCTGTTGGACAGTTATAGCAGGTATGACAAACTGGCGAGCGGTTGGTATCGGCTTTCTGGTGATGATCGTTGTGGGTCTGTTAGCGACAGGGGCACCCATTGTTGGCCACATCGGAGCCGGAATTATCGGCGGGCTGGCGGCTGGCTACGTCGCTGGGGGCGGCCTGCTGAGCGGTGCATGGCACGGCCTGCTGGCTGGCTCGGTCGCCGGAATTGCACTAACAATCATCTTTGCGGTCGTCGTCGGTGTGTTCGGGCTCGTTGGCGGCCCACTCGGCGGTGCGCTCGGCTTCGGCGGCGTGTTGGTCGGCGGCCTCGTAGTGACGCTTATTTTCGCCGTCGACAGCGCGCTGGCTGGCGCGCTTGGGGCGGTCTTCTCGTAGCTACAGCCCAAGGCCACAGGCGTATTCGAGCGTTCCGAATCCCTGTCCCATCGACTCCCGAGTTATTTTTTCTCCGTTAATTTCTCCGTGTAACTCGTCCATTCGGAACAGATACTCGTTGTAGCTCCAGTGGCTCTCAGCCAGCCCACCCAAAATCGGTCGGTCGATGTAGTTCCGCGCATGGCCGTAGCTGGTCGCCGTGAACGCCACACGGTTGCCGTCGCCGTCGCTCACCTCAACCTCAAAATGTGGGTGCGGGCCGTCATCGAACACCGGTTCGATGGTGGCCGACTCGAATTCGACGATCCGGTCGCCAGTTGCGGACTCCCAGAGCGCCGACTGTCTAACGGGGATGGTCGACCGTTCGAGGCGCTTGGAGTCGAAAAAGCGATAGCCGCGCCGGAGCACCTGCGGGCCGAAGAACGGGATAAATGCCGAAAAGGCGGTGCCATCGGGGAAAAACGCCCAGATCCATTTCCACGGGAACAGCGGGAGATTGAGACAAACGCGCTGGAAGTAGCAAATGCCCTCCAACTGCTCGGGGCCATCTGGGAGGTCGAAGTTGCCTTCGAACTGCATCCGTCGCCACGCGACGAGATCCATGCCACCGAGCTGGGTGTGGGTATCCATCGCTTGCACCGGCGAGTCGACCCGATTTTCGAGGTCACCCCACGCCTCAAACTCGGCTTCACCCTTCTCGCCAGCGAAGTGGGCCTCCAGCCCAAGTGATCGGTCGGTCGACGCCCTGATCTCACCGCCGCGTTTGGTTCCGTCGTCGTCCTCTGCCCAGGCAGTAATCGAGCCATCCGAGAGCCGCGCGGTGGCTGGCTGATTGACCAGTCCCTCGTGAACTGCCTCGTCGTCACCGTACCACCCAACCGAGATCGCGCTGAACTCGTCGACATCCGCCGCAACCGAGCGATCGAGGTCAAGCCCCGCCATCGGAATGTCGTTGACGCGAATTTCGTCGCCTGCGCGGGCGGCGATCGAAAACATCAGTTGTTCGGGGCCGTAGCCCTCGTCGCTCTCGGGAAACAGGATGAACCACCACCACGACGAGGAGGTTCGGTTCTGTCGGTCGGGATACTGCGTCCATCTCTCCGTTGACCACCACGTCAAAGGAAGTGTCGGGCGGGGTGTGACGGAAGGATGCAAACGAGGCGGTAAATTCGCCTGTGCTCTTGTCCAGGTCGATCGTTGTCCCTTCGTCCCAGTAATTGTTGTTTTTTTCATAGTCTGTGAGCACGCTTCTGGCAAAAATGGTGACCTTGCCCACCTGGGTGCGTTCCTTGGTGATGGTGTTGATGCCATAGCCGTTTTCATGGTTGTATTTGTAAAAAGCCCATTCTTCAGGGGATTTCAGGGGGCCGAGCATGCTTTTGGCTTCTTCGTCCAACTCCTGCCAGTTCGCAAGCTCAAACATGGTGGTGCTGTAAATGCCCCTGGCAAAGGAGGGGCCGCCAAAACGTTTTTTCTCCACCGCGCCGAACTTATCCGGATTGTTGGTGAGCATGTAGTAAAGGACAGGCACTGAGGTGTCTGCCTCAAATGCGTTTTCTTCCACAGCGGCGTTCAGGCTTTTGATTTCATTGACCCCCCCGGCTTCGTTGGGGGCAAATTTGCGCTGGGAAGAGATGGCAATGTATAAATCTTTTCCCGGCTCGATTTTGCCGGAAATGGTCACCGTGTCGCCGGCCAGGTATTCCTGCTTGTCAATTTCCGCCTGGACCTGTGCCAGGGCGGGCTGCGCGCACCATACAAGGGCGGCTGCAATCACCATCCAAAAAAGTTGCATTCTGTTTCTGCGTACCGACATGTACACCTCCTGTTCACTTTTCTTGTTTTTATTGCCGTATCCGGATTCTGTCCCGCATGCATGGGTTGCATTGATGCAACCAAAAAAGATTTAAAGTATGAAAGCAATAATCATACCATGCGAATCACCCAAAAGTTTGATTTTCCGACTGCAGTAATAATTCGGCAAGAGGTAGAGTTGCTTGAAATTATTTCATATTGTCCTGTTTTGAATTTGTGTTTCCATGCGATCTCCGGTGGGGCGGCAAAATTAAATGCAATTTTTTTATTGCGATGCCATGAAAGTTGTGCAAGGTTTTTCTTCTGCAATGCCCCGGTATTGTCTGCGGATCGCAATAAAAAAATTGCGCAAGAGTTTTCCGGTATCCGGCTTCCCAGGAATGTTTTTGCAGTGCCGGGGCGCGTGGATAATGGGAAAAACCCTTTTCGGGCCGAAAAACAGAATAAATGCGGATTTGGCATGGAGATTGCTCTCAAAGGCAGCGACATCATTCTTTTTTTCTTTTCTTTTGCGAGGCCTTGAGCAAACAAACAACGCTGATGCTTTTGGCAGCCCATTTCTATAATTATGGCACCCGGGTGACGAGAAAGCAAGTTATGAAAATAAACAGGCTGTTTTGGTTGGGGTGGATTTTGTTGTTCCGGCTTGCCTCGCCGGCCTATGCCACTCAGGCCCACGGGGCCCCGGAAGGTCTGTATACCCATCAATTATCCCATATTTTTTTTATTGTCGCCATGGGTATCCTGATTTACTGGCTGCGATCCCGGCAGCTGGTGCGCCAGTCCGGATGGCGTCTGATCCAATATGCCTCGGTGTTTTTTATCCTCTGGTCCCTGGATGCTTTTCTGGTGCATTATATGGATGAGCAGACGGAGTTGATCCGGGTGGCCCGGGCCTCGGACTGGCAAATCCATATCCAGGCCGCAGGCGATCGGGGCTGGCTCGGCCTGCTGTATTATTTTCTGAAGCTGGATCATTTGCTTTGTGTGCCCGGTATGGTTTTCCTTTACATGGGGCTGCGGCACCTGACCGATCCGGTCCGGAGCATTGACCCCGGCCAGGAAGGCGGCCCATGATTGTATCGGATGTGCCAATCCGCCTGGTGGATATGATCGGTTCGGCTTTGATGATTGTTTTTTCCTTCTTGTGTGTGCATCGGGCCGTCCGGCTGCGCAGAAGCCAGACAGACAATGTGGTGTGGACATATATGTTGTGGCTTTGCTGTTGTTTGGCCGGCTTTGCGGTATCGCGTTCCGGCGGCCATATCCTCAAGCAGTTTTTTTCCCTGGCCGGCCAGCCGGATTTGTGGGACGGGCTGCGGCCTTTTGCCGGCGGAATCAATACCTTTTTGCTGATTATCGTGGCTGCGGCCACCTTGTTTTTCAACCGGGTGTGGCATGTCTATCAGCAAATCACCATGGACCGCCGGGCCCTTCAGGATACGCACCAGGAACTGCTGGCGTTAAACCAGGATCTGGAAAAGCGGATCCAGGATCGCACTGATGCCTTAATCCACCAGGAAAAGCAGATGGCCCATGCAGATCGGCTGGCTTCCATCGGAAAGCTCTCTTCGGGCATTGCCCACGAGATCAACAATCCCCTGGGGGTCATTCAGGGCTATACCCAGCTGCTGTTGCGGGGCGAGCCCGAGGATTCCCAGCGCAGAAAAGACCTGCAGGTGATTTTAAAGCATGCACAGAGCTGCAAATCCATTGTGGAGGATTTGCTTAATTTTGCCCGCCGTTCTCAGCCGGAAATGGCGGATATCAACATTCACGAGGTCATCGAGGAGACCCTGGTGTTTATTCAGCATCGTTCAAAAATGGAAAGTATCCGGATTTCCAAGGAGTTTGCCGAAAATATTCCTCACATGCGAATGGATGAAAAAAAGATAAAGCAGGTGCTGATCAACCTTGTAATGAATGCCGCCCATGCAGTGGAGCAGGACGGCACCATCACCATTGCCACCCGCTTTGATGAATCCAACCGGCGGCTGGAAATCGATATCGCGGATAACGGCTATGGCATTGAGGAAAAGAATCTGACCCGTATTTTTGATCCCTTTTTCACCACCAAATCCACAGGAGAGGGCACCGGACTGGGCCTTGCGGTGAGCTACGGCATTGCCAAAAGCCACGGCGGCGATATCCGCGTGCAAAGCCGCGTCGGAAAGGGCTCGGTATTTACCCTTCTGCTGCCTGTCTCCGGCTCTGAAGGAGGTGGCGCAAATGGATGAACACCATATCCTGGTGGTTGATGATGAGCCCGATATGCTCGAATTGCTGGCCCGGAGCCTGGAGCCGGATTTAAACTGCCGGGTCAAGACCGCGGATTCCGGCAAGTCCGCCTTGCAGACCCTGGAAAAAAGCCCTTTTGATCTGGCGCTCATCGATATCCGGATGCCGGGCATGGACGGACTTGAGCTGCTGGAGCTCATCAAGCGCAAATGGCCGGAACTCACAGTGGTCATGATGACCGCATACGGCTCCATTGAGTACGCGGTCCAGGCCATGAAGCAAGGGGCCTATGATTTTGTCACCAAGCCCTTTGACCATGAAACCCTGGTGTTCCGGCTGGAAAAAGCCCTGGAACGCAGCCGCCTGATTTCTGAAAACCGGCTGCTGAAGCAAAGCGATCCCCACGGTCCGTCGTTTTATGGCTTGGTGGGCCAGTCGGATGCCATGCAAAGCGTGTTTGAAACCATCCGCATGGTGGCTCAGACCGAAATGACCGTGCTGATCACCGGCGAGTCCGGCACAGGCAAGGATTTAACCGCCCGGGCCATTCATTCCATCAGCAGCCGCAGCAAGGGCCCGTTTGTTGCGGTCAATTGCCCCACCGTGCCCGAGCAGATACTGGAAAGCGAATTGTTCGGATATAAAAAAGGGGCATTCACCCATGCCACCCAGAACAAGACCGGTTTGTTTCAGGAGGCTGACGGGGGCACCATTTTTCTTGATGAAATCGGAGATGTCAGTCCGGCCATCCAGACCAAGCTGCTGCGGGTGTTGCAGGAACGTGAGATCAAGCCCCTTGGCGACACCCGGTCCGTTCGTGTGGATGTGCGCATCATTGCCTCCACCAACCAGGATTTAAAGGCCAAGATCCGGGAGGGTACGTTCCGGGAGGATTTTTTTTACCGCCTGGCCGTGCTGCCGGTGCATCTCCCGCCCTTGCGCGAGCGCAGAAATGACATCCCCCTGATTGCCGAGCACTTGCTGCGCAAGCATCGCAGCCGGTTAAACGAACCGCACAAGACGTTTTCCTCTGAATTAATGGCGCATTTCAAGTCCCGCCACTGGGAGGGAAATGTCCGGGAGTTGGAAAATATCGTGATTCAGGCGATTTTGTTTTCCTCAGGCCGGACCATCAATCCGCAGGACCTAAAACACCAGGTGGACGATTCGACTGCAGAAAATCAAGGTTGCGGATATGCGGATGTAAGTCATCTGCCCTACCGGGAGGCCAAGGAGACGGTGCTGCACGCATTTAACGCAGAATATATCGGAACTCTGCTTCAGCAGACCGGAGGCAACGTGACCCGTGCAGCCAAAAAATGCGGCCTCGAACGCCAGTCCCTTCAGCAGATCATGCGCCGTTATGAGATTTCCGCGGAAGATTACCGGAGTTAAAAAAAACCCGCATCAAGGATGCCCCCGGCTTTGTCCGCAGGCCATGGCCGTGGCAATCAGGTGGGCGGTGCGTATGGGTTCAGGGATGCGGCCGTGGATGCAAAATCGCCTGAGCACGGCTGCGGCCTCAGGGGCCGAAAGTCCCACCCGCTGGACATAAACGTTTTCCATGGGCTCCATGGGGCCGAGTTTTTTAATGATTGCCCATTTTTCCAGGCCCCGGGCAATGTGGGTGAGCAGGGCGTTTTGTATGGCGGCCATGTCCGGCTGTTTTCTGGCCACCACCATTACCGGCAGGCCCAGCCGGTCATGCAGGCCGAACACATCCACCACGTTAAATCCCCCAAGCGCTATGCCCTGGAGCAAAATCAGCCGGACGTGTTGGGCAAACCGGGATTGGCCCACCATGGCCGCGATTTTTTCCGCTGCATCAAATCCGTCTTTTTCGATCTTGTCGGTCAAAACCCCGTCAAAGCGCAGATCCGCATACACCGTTGCCACAACCGGCACACTGCCCTGATGCGTTCGGGAAAACGGCGCATCATCAAAGCCGGCCACATTGGAAAACCGATTTGTCGCCATCAAACCCCTTTTTGTCAGGCATAAACGAAAACACCGGATCTGCCGGCAAAATATCCCGGTTTGTCCGGCAAGTCAAGAAAGCTGCAGGGCAACGGATCATACTTGATGGCGCCGTAAAAGTCCAATATCTGCGTTACGCGCAATTTCTCAGAATTTCACGTACAGATAAGTACGCTGCATTCTTCGAAATTGCGCAAGCCTTGATCTTGAACTTTTACGGCACCATCTGAAATCAGACTTTTTACGGTGCCATCATACTTGAACAAAAGCGGAAAAACATGTATAAGCCGGGCTAATGAACTCTGTGAATCAACGCAACTCCAATGGCACAATAACGGCCCGGGGAAAGAGGCGGCATGTGGATGCCTTTTTTTATTTTCTCATTGCCCGGGGATTTTTTCTTATTGGCCTGATCCCGCGAAAAACCGCTGTGCATGCGGCCAATGGGCTGGGCCGGCTCTGGTTTGCCGCAGACCGGCGGCATCGGGAGATTGCTGTATCCAATATTGGCCGGGTATTTGGCGGCCAAATGACCCCGCGGCAGATCCGGGCCATGGCCAGAAGCGTGTTTTGCAGCCTTGTGCGCATTGTTTTTGAAATCGGCTGGTCTTTGCGCCTCAAACGCACCGACATCCGGAAACATTTTCGGTTTTCCGGCATGCATCATTTACAGGCCGCATTGGGGGAAAAAAAGGGCGTGCTTGTCTTGACCGGCCACATCGGAAACTGGGAACTGCTTCCCCTGGCCATGGGACAAATGGGCCTGCCTGTCAGCGCCCTATACCGGCCCCTGGAGTTTGAACCATTGGACCGTTTTTTCATAAGCCAGCGCAGCCGCTACGGCGCCCGCCTGCTGGCCAAGCGGCGTGCCATGCGCAGCATGCTTGCGGCATTGCATAACAATGAACTCATCGGCATGTTGCTGGACCAGAATGCCCGGGTAAAAGACGGGGTGTTTGTGGATTTTTTCGGTATCCCGGCGTGCACCGGCAAGGGCCTGGCACTGCTGGCCAGAAGAACCGGTGCACCGGTGGTGCCCGTGTTTCTGGTCCGTGAAAACGGTCATTATCGGGTGGAATGCCACCCGGCCCTGCCAAAAATTCAGACCCGGGATAAGACCAAGGATATTGAGGCGGCCACTGCACTCTGTAATAAGGTAATGGAAGATATGATCCGCCGGTACCCGGAGCAGTGGTTCTGGGTTCATCGCCGGTGGAAGACAAAGCCCTTTAAGCCGTGGGCGTCCAAGACCGGATTTGTTCCGGATAAAATCACAGACGGAAAAAAGCAATGAAACTCAATATTCCCGATTACATTCGATCCATCCAGGCTTACAAGCCAGGAAAGCCCATCGAGGAACTGGAGCGGGACTACGGTATCTCCGGTTCCGTAAAACTGGCATCCAATGAAAATCCCCTCGGCCCATCGCCGCTTGCCGTTGATGCCATGCGCGCGGCCATGGACAAGCTGCACCGGTACCCGGATGGTCGCGGTTATTACCTGGTGGAAAAAATCGCCCGGAAACTCGGGGTGGCGCCCGGCAACGTGGTTTTGGGCAACGGATCTGACGAGATTATCGGCATGCTGACCCGGGCGCTGATACAGCCCGGAGATGAGGCCGTGATGACCTCGCCTTCGTTTCTCATGTATGAGATCATGGTGCGCTCGGCCGGGGCCCTGCCGGTATTTGTGCCCCTGAAATCCCTTTTCGTGGACCTGGACCAAATGGCGGCGCAGATCACGGAAAACACCCGCATGATTTTTCTCAACAACCCGGTCAATCCCACGGGCACCATTATTACCCGACCCGAATTTGAAAAGTTCCTGGATAAAGTGCCGGATCAGGCGGTGGTGGTCATTGATGAGGCCTATATTGAATTTGCCGCAGATCCGGACTGCGCAGACGGCCTGGCATACTGCACAGGCCGGCGGCCCGTGGTGGTGCTGCGGACCTTTTCCAAGGCCTACGGCCTGGCCGGCATCCGCATCGGCTACGGGGTGATGGCCGAAGAACTGGCCGGATGGCTCCACCGGGTGCGCCAGCCGTTTAATGCCAATGCCCTGGCCCAGGCCGGGGCATGTGCGGCCCTGGATGATGATGCATTTATGGAAAAAACCGTCCGCCTTGTGCGCGGTGAGCTTGAGTTCATGTATGCCGCCCTGGAGCACATGGGTGTCAATTATTTTCCCTCTGAAGCCAATTTTTTTCTCATTGACGTTAAATGCGATGCAGATGTGTTTTTTGAGGCCATGCTCCGGCAGGGTGTCATCGTGCGCTCCATGGTGTCGTACGGTTATCCCGAATACATCCGCATCAATGCCGGAACCCGGGAGGAAAACCAGCGGTTTCTGGATGCGTTTGAAACCGTGATGCAGCAGATGCAGGCGCAACAGTAAACGGATATGACTGATTTGAAACCACTTCTGATAACCATTGACGGCCCGGCAGGTGCGGGCAAGACAACCGTGAGCCGGACACTGGCAGACCGGTTGGGCTACACCTATGTGGACACCGGTGCTCTGTACCGGGGCGTCGCCCTTGAAATGCAGGCCCGGCAGGTGGGCCCGGAGGACGAAAAAGGCCTGGCCGGGGTGCTGGCGGATCTGGATTTGCGCTTTGTCCGCCGCGACGGGGATCTGCGGCTTTTGTCCGCGGGCGTGGATATCACCGGAGAGATCCGGAATCCGGAAATCACCATGCTGGCCTCGGCCGCATCAGCCAGGCCCGAGGTGCGCTGCGCCCTGCTGGCCCTGCAGCGGCGGCTGGGGGCGGAAAAATCCGCCGTTTTCGAAGGCCGGGACATGGGAACGGTGGTTTTTCCGGATGCGGATGTCAAATTTTTTTTAAGCGCGGATCTGCACGTGCGCGCCCGGCGCAGGTACCTGGAGCTTGCCGGGGACCAGGGAGCCAGCCTTGAGCAGGTGGAAAAGGATATGCAAAAGCGTGATGCCAATGATGCCGGCCGGCTCATTGCCCCCTTAAAGGCGGCCGATGATGCGGTTTATATCGATTCCACAAGCAAAGACGCCCATGCCGTGGTCGATGAAATGTTGTCCGTTATCCGGGATGCCGGGGGCGGTAAGGGTTGAAATTAACTGTTGTGTTTTTGCTTTTGCTCTGTTAATAAAGCGCACTTATACTCCTTTGCATACAGGCAGGGAGTATCTTAAAACGGCCAAAGGGGGTATTGTTGTAAATGGAAAATTTTCAAGAAAACACTGAAGAACAAGACAAAAGAGACATCGAGGGCGCATCGGCTGCTGCGAACGTCGACATCCCGGAGGATGGCGAGCAGAGTATGGAGTCCCTGATGGAGATGTACGAAGAAAGCCTGAAGCGATTTGAAGAAGGCGAGGTTGTCAACGGGCGCATCATTTCCGTGGACAGGGATCACGTTTTGGTGGACGTGGGCTACAAGTCCGAGGGGCTGATTCCCATCAATGAATTCAAGGACAGCGAGGGAACCGTCCAGGCCGCAGTGGATGATGACGTTGAGGTCATGATCGAGTGGTGGGATGAAGAAGAAGAGCGCGTCCTTTTATCCAAGGAAAAAGCAGCCAAGGTCAAGGTCTGGGACGCCATCAAGGAGGTCTACGAGGCCGAGGGCACCATTGAGGGCGTCATTACGCACCGGGTCAAGGGCGGTTTTTCCGTTGATATCGGGGTTCAGGCATTTTTGCCCGGATCCCAGGCCGACCTGCGCCCCATCCGCAACCTGGATGAAATGGTTGGCCAGTCCTTTGATTTCAAGGTCCTCAAGTTCAACCGCAAGCGAAATAACATTGTGTTGTCCCGCCGGGTGATTCTGGAAGCCGAACGCGAGATGAAGCGCTCCGAGACCCTGGCCGCCATTGAAGAGAACAAGGTGATGGACGGCACGGTGAAAAATATTACGGAATACGGGGTGTTTGTGGACCTGGGCGGAGTTGACGGTCTGCTGCACATCACCGATATTTCCTGGGGCCGGGTCAAGCATCCGTCTGAATTGTTTGCCATCGGCGATCCCATCCAGGTCATGATTCTTTCATTTGATCCGCAGACCGAACGGGTTTCACTGGGGATGAAACAGCTTGTGCCCGATCCCTGGAGTTTTGCCTCGGATAAATACCCCGTGGGCACCAAGCTTACCGGCCGGGTTGTCAGTCTCACGGATTACGGGGCATTCGTGGAAGTCGAAGAGGGAATTGAGGGCCTGATCCATGTTTCTGAAATGTCGTGGACCCGTAAAATCCGACATCCCTCCAAGGTGGTGTCCGTGGGCGAGCAAGTCGAGGCCGTGGTGCTGGATATCAAGCCGGAAAGCCGCAGGATTTCACTGGGAATGAAACAGACCATGCCCAATCCCTGGGATGTGATCAGCGAAAAATATCCCGTGGGCTCCATCATTGAAGGCAAAATTAAAAATATTACCGATTTCGGCATCTTCATCGGCATTGATGATGACATTGACGGCCTGGTTCACATTTCCGATCTTTCCTGGACCCGCCGGATCAAGCATCCCTCTGAAATTTACAAGAAGGGGGATACGGTTCAGGCCAAGGTGCTCGACATTGACAAGCAGAACGAGCGGTTTTCCCTTGGCGTCAAGCAGCTCCATGACGATCCCTGGAAAACCGTTGGAGAACGGTACCCCGTGGGAACCGATATCAACGGGATGGTCACCAATGTAACGGATTTCGGTATATTCGTGGAACTGGAAGAAGGCATTGAAGGCTTGGTGCATGTTTCCGAGATCAGCAAGGAAAAGATCAAAACTCCGGTAGGCATGTACAATGTGGGCGATCAGCTCACTGCCCGGGTCATTAATATCAATACGGAGGAGCGCCGTATCGGGTTGTCCATCAAGCGGCTGGAGGTCGATGACGATCAGGAACTGCTCCACGATTATGTGAGCAATTCAAAGGCAGCGCCTTCGAGTTTTGGTGAACTGTTGAAGGAAAACTTAATGGAAAAATTCAACGGTGAGGCCAAAAAAGCGCAAGAAGGAGCCGCGGATCAGCAACAGGCCGAGGCGTTGGCTGCAGAAGCGCCTGATGAGTCCGGTGGGGCGGAAAAGCAGGCGCCGGCAGAAGAACCCGGGGAGCAAGACCCCAAGATCTGAAGTAAACATCCGGACGCCAAAATCTGACCGGCGGTATGATCGTAAGAATCCTGACATAAGCGGGCAGGCATGGCAAAAGCCCATGCCTGCCCCTGATGTTTTTCGATCCGCCGGTTTTTTTATTGGATATTTTAAGGCAGGCAATTTCCATGTTTTCCCGAAGACATCCGTATTTGTTTTTTCTTTTGATGGTTGCCGGCCTGATCGCGGCTACCAGTGTCATTCTGTCTGTGATCGGTTTGTTTTCACCGGAAAAGCGGCAGATGCACTATGGTGAAAAAGTTGGTGTGATCGAGGTCAAGGGCGCCATTCTCGAAGCCGGTCCGGTTCTGCAGAATCTGCGGGAGTTTGCCAGGGCCGGGGCCATAAAGGCCATTGTGGTGCGCATTGATTCCCCGGGTGGAGCTGTGGGTCCGTCCCAGGAAATATTCCGGGAAATTCGAAAGATTCGGGAAAATAAGCCGGTGATCGCTTCCATGGGAGCGGTGGCGGCTTCCGGGGGATATTATATCGCATCTGCGGCCGACGGGATCGTGGCCAATGCCGGCACCATCACCGGCAGCATCGGCGTGCTCATGGAATACACCAATTTCGAGGCGTTGTTTGAGAAAATTGGTCTTTACCCGGTGACTATCACCAGCGGAAAGTACAAGGATATCGGATCGCCGCTGCGGGAAATGACCGGTGATGAGAAAAAGTTGCTCCAGGATTTTGTCGACACCGTGCATGGTCAGTTTGTCGATGACGTGGCCGCCGGCCGGAAAATGAACCGGCAGGATGTGGCTGAAGTCGCCGACGGCCGGATTATTACCGGGCAGGGCGCAAAGCAGTACGGCCTGGTCGACAGGATCGGCAATTTGTATGATGCTGTGGACTGGGCTGCAGAAAAGGGCGGTATACAGGGAACGCCTGAAGTTGTGTATCCGCCCGAGGAAAAATTGTCCATTATCAATTACGTACTGGACAGGGTTTCGTCCGGAATTCGGCAACAGCTGGGAGAAATCAGCACCGGCGCTCTTTCCGGCGGCTATATCTATGCCCCGGGCAAATCACCCTGATTGTTAAACCTCCTCGAGCCTGCCCAGCCCTTCACGCAGGATTTCGGGCTCGTCTCCGATCAGCGAGATCACGCTGGAAGGCTCTCCCGGCACCGGACCGCCGTCGATAATCAAATCGATGCTGTTTTTGAAATGCTCTTGGATAAACGACGGGTCATTGAAAATATCGCCCTCGGGCGTGGCTGCACTTGTGGAAATCACCGGGTGGCCCAGGCTTTTGACCAGTTCGATGCAGATGTTGTGATCCGGCACCCGGATGCCCACGGTTTTTCTCCGGGCGAGCATGATTTTGGGCACCTGGCGTGAGCCTTCAAGAATAAAGGTATAAGGGCCGGGAAGCAGCCGTTTCATGGTTTTATAAGCGTAGTTGGTGACTTTGGCATAGTCGCTGATGTTTTTTAAATCCGAGCAGATAAAGCTGAATGGCTCCCGTTTGTCGCGTTTTTTGAGGCGGTAGATGTTTTCAATGGCTTTTTTGTTCAACAGGTCGCAGCCGATACCATAGTACGTATCTGTTGGATAGGCGATGATGCCGCCGTCTTCCAGTACTGAAACGGCCCTGGCAATGAGCCGGGGCTGGGGTGTTTCCGGATTGATGTGAATTAACATGGCCTCTGGCTTTTTTTCTTTTTGTTTTATGTTTATACTGCAGGGCAGACGATAGCCCAATGCACGATTTTGTATCACAGATTCAGGGGTCTGCGATAGTCTGTTTT
Organism: Desulfosalsimonas sp.; assembly: GCF_046483245.1. Taxonomy (GTDB): domain Bacteria; phylum Desulfobacterota; class Desulfobacteria; order Desulfobacterales; family Desulfosalsimonadaceae; genus Desulfosalsimonas. The sequence goes on from NZ_JAWODO010000054.1 coordinate 15,061, forward strand.
GAGGGTTGATCCCCGGAAACCGGATTATTTGTTGATATTGTACACATGAATTTTTGCTGAATGCATCAGGAAATCATTCATCGATCATTACATTCATTTGTTTTGCGGGAGGAAAATAATGGAGAATCGACCGCTTGAGGAAGCTTATTCCTTTGATGACGTTTTGCTGCTTCCGGGCTACTCAGACGTGGTGCCCAGCGCTGTGAGCACCGCTACGCGGCTGACCCGGAACATCAACGTCAATATACCCATATGCAGCGCTGCCATGGATACGGTAACCGAGGGCAGAACTGCCATCAGCATGGCGCGGGCCGGTGGCATCGGGTTTATTCACCGCAACATGAGCATTGAGCGGCAGTGCCGGGAAGTGCGCAATGTGAAGAAATCGGAAAGCGGAATGATCGTGGATCCGGTGACCACCTCACCGGATGTGCCCATCCGCAACGTGTTAAAGCTTATGCAGCAGTACCGGATATCCGGCGTTCCGGTCACGGTCGGCGAAAAGCTTGTGGGCATTGTCACCAACCGGGATCTGCGCTTTATCACGGATCTGGACAAGCGCGTGGACGAGGTGATGACCCGGGAAAATCTGATTACCGTGGCCGAAGGCATCAGCCTGGAGGAGTCCAAGAAGATGCTTCATGCCCACCGAATTGAAAAGCTGCTGGTGGTCAACCCCGAAGGCCGGCTCACGGGCATGATCACCATCAAGGACATTGAAAAACTTAAAAAATACCCTCATGCATGCAAGGATGACCTGGGCCGTCTGCGGGTGGGCGGCGCCATTGGCGTGGGCGAGGATATGGAGGCCCGGGCCGAGGCCCTGGTCCAGGCGGATGTGGATATCCTGCTCATCGACACTTCTCATGGATTTTCCGCCAATGTCCTCAGAGCGGTCAAGCTTCTCAAGAAACGGTTTTCCGAGCTGGAGGTGGTCGCCGGTAATGTGGGAACGCCCGAGGGCGCAGAGGCGTTGATCGAGGCCGGGGTGGATGCCGTGAAAATCGGGATCGGTCCCGGCTCCATTTGCACAACCCGAATTGTGGCGGGCATTGGTGTGCCCCAGCTCACGGCCATCATGAACTGCCGGCCGGTGTCTGAAAAAAACGGGGTGCCGATTATTGCAGACGGCGGCATCAAGTATTCCGGGGATCTGACCAAGGCCCTCGGGGCCGGGGCCAACTCAGTGATGATCGGCGGGCTGTTTGCCGGAACAGAGGAAAGTCCGGGCGAGAAAATTATCTACCAGGGCAGAAGTTACAAGGCTTACAGGGGCATGGGTTCGCTTGAGGCCATGCAGGACGGCAGCCGGGACCGCTATCACCAGGAGGACCAGGAGGAGGCCGATAAGCTGGTCCCTGAAGGCATCGTGGGCCGGGTTCCCTATCGGGGCACTATCGGCGAAAACGTCTATCAGCTCGTGGGCGGATTAAAATCCGGCATGGGCTACGTGGGCGCCAATTCCATAGAGGAGTTGCGTCAAAAAGCCCGTTTTGTCAAAATCAGTCCGGCAGGCCTTCGCGAAAGCCATGCCCATGATGTCATTATCACCAAGGAAGCACCCAACTACAGCCTGGATTAAGAGGCAAGCATGAGTATCAATCCCTCCGGTTTCGTACACCTTCACGTGCATACCGAATACAGCCTCCTTGACGGGGCCATTCGGATACGGGATCTGCTGGCCCGGGCAAAGGAATATGACATGCCGGCTGTGGCCATCACGGACCACGGCACGATGTTCGGGGTGGTTGATTTTTATCAGCAGGCCTGCAATGCCGGCATTAAGCCCGTTATCGGCTGCGAGTGCTACGTGGCACCGCGCAGCCGGCATGACAAGACCCAGGCTGACCACCGGGAAATGACCCACCTGGTTTTGCTGGCCAGAAATCAGACCGGATACAAAAACCTTTGCAAGCTTGCCACCGCCGCCAGCGTGGAGGGGTTTTACCACAAGCCCCGCATTGACAAGCAGGTGCTCAGGCAGCATGCAGAGGGTTTGATCGGCCTGTCTGCCTGCATCAAGGGGGAAATCCCCATGCGCATCCTTGAAGGGCGTGTTGACCTGGCAGAGGAGGCCGCCCGGTTTTATTCGGAGGTGCTGGGTCCGGATAATTTTTACCTTGAGCTTCAGCACAATGGCATGGAGGACCAGAAAGTCGTCAACGAGGCCCTGGTGGACATGGGTCGGCGTCTTTCTTTGCCACTGGTGGCCACCAATGACTGTCATTACCTGGATGCCGGAGACGAGCGGGCCCACGAGGTGCTTTTGTGCATCCAGACCGGCAAGACAATGGATGACGCCGACCGGATGCGTTTCGGCAATGGCGAGCTTTACTTCAAGTCCCCGAAGGAAATGGAAAAATCCTTTTCCCACTGTCCCGAGGCCCTTTCCAATACCAAGCAGATTGCCGATCGCTGCCACGTTGAATTTGATTTCAATACCCATCATTTTCCCAATTTCAATCTCACGGATGATCGCTCTGAATCCGAACTCTTTGAGGAAAAGGTCCGCAGGGGCTACGCGGCCCGGATGGAAAAAATCCGGGAAAAGAATCCGGATGTGGCGGAATCGGTTTACCGCAAGCGGGTGGACTATGAAATTGACGTGATCAATTCCATGGGATTTCCCGGCTATTTTTTGATTGTGGCTGATTTTATTGAATATGCCAAAAAGCGCAACATCCCCGTGGGTCCGGGCCGGGGCTCGGCTGCAGGCAGTCTGGTGGCCTATGCCCTGGGCATTACGGATCTGGATCCCATTGAAAACGGACTGATATTTGAGCGTTTCTTAAACCCTTCCCGCCAGAGCATGCCCGATATTGACGTGGATTTTTGCATATACGGCAGAGAAGAGGTGTTTCACTATGTTGTGGACCGCTACGGCGGCCCCGAGTACGTTGCCCAGATCATTACATACGGGAAAATGAAGGCCCGGGCCGTGATCAGGGACGTGGGCCGGGCCTTGAATATCGCACTGAGCGAAGTCGACGAAATCGCCAAGCTGGTGCCCGAAACCCCGGGCATGACCTTGGAAAAGGCCATGGAACTGGAGCCCAAGCTGGCGGAACGGGCCCAGTCCAATCCGGTGATCGGCGAACTCATCGAAATTTCCCGGTCCCTGGAGGGCTTAAATCGACATGCCTCCACTCATGCCGCCGGCGTGGTCATCGGGGACAAGCCCCTGGTGGAGTATTTGCCCTTATATAAAGGCAAACGCGGCGAAGTGCTGACCCAGTACGATATGAAGATGGTGGAAAAAATCGGGCTGGTGAAATTTGATTTTCTGGGTTTGCGCAACCTGACGATCATGGCCAATGCCCTGCAGATCATCGAATCCCTGGGAAAGCGCCCGCCGGATTTGGGGCACCTGGATTTGACTGACGAGAAAACCTTTCAGCTGCTTTCAGCCGGCAATACCACCGGGGTCTTTCAGCTGGAAAGTGCAGGCATGCGGGATCTGCTCACCCGGATGAAGCCGGAGAGCTTTGCCGAGGTTACGGCCCTGGTGGCGCTTTACAGGCCCGGGCCCATGGGCAGCGGCATGCATGATGACTACGTGGAGCGCAAGCACGGCCGCCAGAAAGTGCAGTACCTGATACCGCAGCTCGAACCGATTTTAAACAACACCTACGGCGTGATCCTCTACCAGGAACAGGTCATGAAGATCGCCGGGGAGGTGGGCAGCTTTTCCATGGCCGAGGCGGACAATCTCAGAAAGGCCATGGGCAAAAAAATTGTCGATGTCATGGCCAAACAGCGGGACCGGTTTGTCAAGGGTGCGGTGGAAAACGGCATTGACGAACAAAAGGCCAACGAGCTTTTTGAGCTCATCGAGACCTTTGCGGGTTACGGTTTCAACAAGTCCCACAGCGCAGCTTACGCCTTGATCGCCTACCAGACCGCCTATCTCAAGGCCCATTTCCCGGAAGAATTCATGGCAGCGGTGCTCACCTCGGAGATGAATTCCTCGGACAACGTGGCCAAATACATTGCCGAATGCAGAAACATGAATATAGCGATTCTGCCGCCGGATATCAACGAAAGCCACAAGGGGTTTACGGTTTCCGGCGACAAGATCCGTTTCGGGCTGGCGGCAGTGAAAAACGTGGGCGAATCCGCCATTGAATCCATTATTGAAATTCGGAAGCAGGGCCGGTTTGAATCAATCTTTGATTTTTGCCAACGGGTGGACCTGCGCAAGGTCAACAAGCGGGTCCTGGAGAGTCTGATTCAATGCGGAGCCTTTGATTTTACCGGATACACCCGGGCCGCGCTCATGGCGTGTGCAGATGATGCCCTGGACTACGGCCAGCGGGTGCAAAAGGAGCGAAACGATCCACAGATGTCGCTTTTCGGCGGCTCCGGCCAGGAAGCGGACGCCATCAATGCGCCGGTGATTTCCGAGCTTCCCGAATGGGATGAAAAGCATTTACTGGAGCTGGAAAAGGAGGCCATTGGATTCTATATCACCGGTCATCCCCTGGATGAATACCGGGATATAATGGAAAAGTATGCCAACGCGGATGCCCTTTCCGTTGCCGAGGATGCCGTGGGGGACCGTGAGATTGTGCGCCTTGGGGGTATTGTCAAGCATATCAAGACCATCATGACCAAAAAGGGCGATCCAATGGCCTTTTTGAATATCGAGGATATGCATGGCTCCGTGGAAGTGGTTGTGTTTCCGGATCTGTATGCCGCTGTTGCCGACGTGCTGATCCTGGAGACCCCGGCATTTGTCCAGGGCCAGGTTCAGAAAAATGAGAAAAGCACCAAGATTCTGGCCGACAGCGTGGTCCGCATTGCTGATGCCGAAACCAACTGGGCGGCAAGCCTGCATATCCGGGTTGACGCCGAAAGCGTTGAAATACAGGCCATGGAGAACCTGCTTGCGGTTTTGCAGAAATACCCCGGGGCGTGCAAGGGGTTTTTGCACGTGCGCATCCCGGCCAAAACCGAAACCATCATCGCCTTGCCCGAGGAAATGAAGATCAGGGCCGGCGTGGCCCTGCGCCAGGAGGTCAATACGCTGCTGGGCTATGATGCCGTGTACACGGTCTGTGCACCGGTGCATTCCGGGGCCAACGGCAATGGAAACGGAAACGGCAAAGCCCAAAACGGCCGGAGAAACAACGGGCGCAAGAGCAACGGCAAGAAAGTAAAAGCGTTAAAGCAGTAAATTCGAAGCACGAAATCCGAAATTCAAAGCAATATCGAATGACCAAAATTCAAATGACGAAAACAAACTGCTTGATACCGAAAATTAAGGATCTCGCAATGCAAGTCCCTTTACTTGACCTGAAGCTGCAGTATGCGTCCATCAGGCAGGAGTGCCTGGCGGTTACCGAAAAGATTTACGAGTCCCAGCATTTTATCCTCGGCCCGTATGTGGAAAAGCTTGAAGACGAGGTTGCCGCTTATTGCGGCACCCGGTATGCAGTGGGGGTGTCATCCGGCACTGATGCGTTGCTGCTTTCCCTGATGGCCGCCGGCATTGGTGAAGGCGACCGGGTGATCACAAGTCCGTATACGTTTTTTGCCACAGCCGGCGCCATTGCCCGGGTGGGTGCAGTGCCGGTTTTTGTGGATATTGAGCCGGATACCTATAATATTTGCCCCCAAAAGCTGGAAGCCGCAGTCCGCCGCATGGATGAAAAGACGCGCCAAAGCGTCAAGGCCGTGATGCCGGTGCATTTGTACGGCCAGTGCGCGGAAATGGATCCCCTCAACGCCCTGGCCCGAGAAAACAACTGGGTTGTCATCGAGGATGCCGCCCAGGCCATCGGTGCGGAATACAAGGGGCAGCGGGCCGGGTCATTGGGGGATTTTGGATGTTTTTCCTTTTTTCCCTCCAAAAACCTCGGCGGGTTTGGTGACGGCGGCATTGTGACCACCAATTCGGATTCGTATTGTGAAATGTTAAAAATCCTTCGGGTTCACGGGGCCAGTCCCAAGTATTACCACCGCTACATCGGCGGCAATTTCCGGCTTGATGCCATCCAGGCGGCGATCGTGTCCATCAAGCTCGCCCGCCTGGATCAGTGGACACAAAAGCGGCAGCAAAATGCCGCCAGATACCGGCAGTTGTTCGCAGAAGCCGGGATCGACGAGATCATCGGCTGTCCCGTGGAAAAACAGGACCGGCATATTTACAACCAGTTTGTCATCTCTGCGGAATCAAAGCGGGATGCGCTTCGCGATTTTTTGCAGGCCGCAGGGGTGGGCTGCGAGATTTATTACCCGGTTTGCCTGCACATGCAGCAGTGTTTTGCCGATCTGGGATATGCCGCCGGCCAGATGCCCGAGGCCGAAGCAGCAGCGGCCCGGACCCTTGCGATTCCGGTGTTTCCTGAGTTAACCGAAGATCAGCAAGCCTATGTGGTGGAGCAAATCCGAAGTTTTTGCAGCTAGATAGTGCCTGAACGAAAACCGTTTTTTCCGCCAATCTCTGCGTCCGGCTCAAATTTTAATCCTCAAAATACGTCGAGTATTCCTGCGGTTAAAATTTTCGCCGTCCTTGACCTTGACGAAAAATCCTGGTTTTCGTTCGGGCACTAGATAAAAAAACATGGCGAGGCAGGGCATTTTTATGGTTGACAAAGCCCTGCACGACATGTAGAACGCAAAAATTCATTTGACGGGCAGCCCTTGCATCGGGCGGACTTGCAAATGATCAGGGGCATAGCAACTGCCCCGGGTTTGGGTGAAACAAGGTTACCCAAAACCCGAAAGTAAAAAAAATGAAAAAAAGCAAAATTTGTTGTTGACAGGCCGGCGATAAAATTATATAAATGGCAATTGTCGCTGCCCAAAGGTTGACGGCAAAACATCAGGCTCTTTTACAGGCGCAAATGCCGATCGATCAGAGCCTTGATCTTTGAAAACTAAATAGTGGCAATAAGCGGGCCAAGTTAATTTTTATTTTCGCTTATCCGTATTATTCAATACGTACGATTTAAGTGGAGAGTTTGATCCTGGCTCAGAATGAACGCTGGCGGCGTGCTTAACACATGCAAGTCGCACGAGAAAGCACCGAGCTTGCTTGGTGCGAGTAAAGTGGCGCACGGGTGAGTAACGCGTGGATAATCTACCTGCGAGTTCGGGATAACATTTCGAAAGAGGTGCTAATACCGGATAACATCACGGAAGTTTCGGTTTTTGTGATCAAAGATGGCCTCTGCATGCAAGCTATCGCTTGGAGATGAGTTCGCGTACCATTAGCTTGTTGGTGGGGTAAGGGCCTACCAAGGCGACGATGGTTAGCTGGTCTGAGAGGATGATCAGCCACACTGGCACTGACACACGGGCCAGACTCCTACGGGAGGCAGCAGTGAGGAATTTTGCGCAATGGGGGCAACCCTGACGCAGCAACGCCGCGTGAGTGAAGAAGGCTTTCGGGTCGTAAAGCTCTGTCAAGTGGGAAGAACCCTTCTGGAGTCAACAGCTCTGGGAGCTGACGGTACCACTGAAGGAAGCACCGGCTAACTCCGTGCCAGCAGCCGCGGTAATACGGAGGGTGCAAGCGTTATTCGGAATTACTGGGCGTAAAGGGCGCGCAGGCGGCCTGTTAAGTCAGTTGTGAAAGCCCGGGGCTCAACCCCGGAAGTGCGACTGAAACTGGCAGGCTTGAGTATGGGAGAGG
>NZ_JAWODO010000063.1:0-6925 GCF_046483245.1 Desulfosalsimonas sp.
AAACTTTTTCATTGACCGGGGAAAAGCGCCTTTAGCCGGTCTTTAAAAGCAAAGCCCAGGTAAACGAAAATCCCCGCAAGTATGGTGGCAAGGCCGAAGATCACGCCGATGGGCCGGCTCTGGATCATGTAATAGATGATCCACAGATGCCCGGCGATGAAAAACAGGGGCGTGAACGGATAGCCGATGGTTCGGTAAATCCCGGAAAGTTCTGGCCGGATTTTCCGGATGCGGATCATGCCGATGACTGTTAGCATGGCAAAAATGGAAAGTGTAAAGCCAATATAGGTCAAAAGCGCGTCAAAGGACGCTGTGATGACCATGAAACATGCAATTGCCGCCTGCAGAACAATCGAGCAGGCGGGCGTTCTGCGCTCGGGATTGACCCTGGCCAGCCGGGTGAAAAACACCCCGTCCCTGGACATGGCATAATATATTCTGGGCCCGGTCATGATCATGGCGCTTACCGCAGAAAGGATTCCCAGGGCCACGGCAATGCTTAAATACCGGCTCACGCCTTTTCCGAAAAGAAATTCCGCCGATTTGGCCCCCACGTCAATGGCGCCCGCCATTTGATCCACAGGCATGGAATAGACAAACACTGCGTTTAACAGAAGATATAGCCCGGTGACCGCAAGGGTTCCAACCGTCAGGGACAAGGGGATGTTTCTTTGGGGCGCCTTGATTTCCCCGCCCAGGTAGGCCGAGGCGTTCCAGCCGCTGTATGCAAAAAACACAAATATCAGGGATGCGGCAAAGGGTTCGGGTGAAAAGGCCGACAGCCCGCCCTGCCCCCGGAAATTCTGGGCCGATCCGTCACCAAAGGCAAATCCCGCGATAATAAAAAAAAGGATAAGGGCGAAATTTGAGATGGTCAGCATGTTTTGTATCCGGCTGCCGGTTGTCACGCTGTGGTAATGCAGCAGGCTAAACAGAATGATTACGGCCACGGCCGTGATATTCACCATGGAAAGGGTTGCCGCCTGGAAGCCGAAAACCGTTAACGGCATTTCCCAGGCGGCATCAAGTCCCAGAGCGGAATAAAAATAGGTGGCAAACGCAATGGCGGCAGCGGCAATGGGGGCTGAAAAACCCACAATCAGCGAAATCCACCCCGACAGAAACCCCATCATTTTACCGAAGCTTTCCCGGAGAAATACGTATTCCCCGCCGGCTCGCGGAAATTTCGCCCCGAGCTCGCCGTAGCACAGCGCACCGCACAGGGCGAAAATCCCGCCGCAAAGCCAGCACAAAAGAAGAATCACCGGGTCGCCGAGTTCCTCCATGATAAAGCCCGATGTGGTGAAAATTCCCGTGCCCACCATGTTGGAGACAACCAGCACGGTGGCGGTAAAGGCGCCCACCTGCCGCAGAAGGTCCCCGTTGCCGTCAATCGCGTTTTTCATGCCTTACCGCCGGTTTTTTTGAAAAAATAGAATCCCAGGCAAATGTTTAGAATAAGGCTTATTCCCAGCAGCGCGGCCCACGGGCGCGCAAGTCCGCCGAAACCCGTTTGCTGCCCGCCCTTGTTTTGCCGGGCAGAGCCTTCCTGCTGTTTTCCCGGGTCAGAAGATACCTTCACCAAGGCTTTCTCCAAATGGCCCGTGCCGTCGTTGGCCTCTATCTTCCATTCTCCGCCTTCGTCCGGGTAGAACACAAATCGGCCGTTGGCATCAGTACGGCCGTTCTGGTGCTCTATTTTGTCATCCCCGGGTGAATACACCAGCACCTCGGCGTAATTCATGGGGCTGCCGTCAACGTATGTGAATTCCACCGCCACCGCAGGCCCGGTATCGACCGTCCGGTGGTCTGTTCCGTGAGCTGAGGCCGGACCTGCGGCTGCTGCAAGCACAACCAGCACAAAGCCGGTCAGAATAAAAGCTCTGACTGTCTTCATTGTCTTTTCCTGTTTTCTGGCAATTTTGGACTGTTATTTCACCTCAAACGTAAAGGCAGACTTATACAGGGACTGATCACAGGCATTGCCGTCCCGGTAAGGGGTTTGGTGAGAAAGCAGAATGATCCAGTGACCCTGTTTTTCGAGCCTGATTTCAGCTTCGCCGCTGTCATCGGTTGTTGTTTCTGCTGCCGCGCCGTGTCCGTGTCCGCGGCCGGACGCATCTTTTTCCTCAAAGCCCGCATAATTTGCTTTAAGCGCGATCCCGCTTATGGGCTCGTTATCAAATAAGACCCTGACCGGAAAGGTATCTGCCTTTTCAAGGTCAGCCGGGTTTTTCAGGGGGATGATTTCAAGCTTCTGCCCGGTTTGGCTTTCAAGGTTTTTATCATCGCCGCCCGCTGTTATCACGGTCTTGGCCAGGATGCTGTAGGCTGTACATTTGACCGGTTTTTCCACATCTTTTCGGCTCCCGCGCTTTCTGCCCTCAGGGGTGGTGGTAAACATCACCGGGGCGATCCGGGCTGTCAGCAGGTATGCGCCCGGCTTGCTTGTTTCCAGTTCATAGGAGGCGGCGGATTTTTTCGCCAGGTCAATTTTTTTACCGTCCGGACCGATCGCAGTAATCTCGTGTACGGTGCTGTCTTTTACCTCCTGGTGGGTCCTGTCTTCGGTGTAGTGATGGCCCCAGCCGATGCCGATTTCAACAGTATCCCCGGCTTCGGCGGAATGATTATGAGGATTTAACCACAGGTTATGGGCATGCACGCTGCCAGCGGCAAAAATCACCAACAATGCTGCTGCACTGATAAATACCAAATAACATATTCTTTTCATTTTCAATCTCCTTAATGCCTTGTTCATTTTCATGGAGGTTTTCTTTATTCCATGAATTCGCCCACGTATACCAGGTGCTGGAAGGGAAAATCCTCTCCTTCCGCCTTTTTGCGGATTGTGTCCAGGGTGCCTGAAATGCTGTATTCTTTTTCCTTGTAACCCGCATAAAAGACGATCGAAACAGGAGTGTCTTCAGGATAGTGATTCCTTAGTTTTTCCACCAGGTCTTCAAATTGGGTGTGCATGGTAAATATGACCAGGGTGGGCTGGTGCCCGGCCACCTTGTCAATATCCCTGTAATGGGTCAGTACTGCCGAACTGATCTTATCCCCTGTCATGATGTCTTTTCCAAGACTGGCGTTTGCCGCGTTAAAGGCGCTGACCCCGGGCACGATTTCCGGTTCCAGGTCTTTTAGCGCATCCAGATACCACCTGTAGGGGCCCCCGTAGATCATCAGGTCCCCCTGGCCCAGCACCGAAACCGTCTTTCCCTCATCCACGGCTTTTCTGATCTTTTCTTCCAGTTTTTTTCTTATTTTTCGGTCACTGACGCATTTTTTCCGTTTTTCCGTGTCCGCGATTTCATCGCAGTCCCGGTCCCAGGTGCGCCACTGGTCAAAAGCGCCTTCCCAGAAGGTTTTCCCTTCCAGGTATTCTTGGAACTCTTTTTCAACACTTTGTCGGCATATAATGATATCCGACTCTCTGATCCGCTCGATTGCCCGGACCGTTATCAGATCCGGATCTCCGACCCCCACGCTGACCAGCCGGAACTGCCCGCCGGAGCTTTTTTCAGCGGCGGAGGCCGATTTTTGGAAAACGCAGGAAACAAGGACCGCTGAAAGACAAAACAGACAAACGCTAAACAGAAATCCCTTTGTTACAGGCACACTATGCATGTTTTTGCTCCTTTTTTCTTATTCGTTCATAAAGTCGCCAATGTAGAACATGTATTCAAATCCCGGCTCTTCTTGTGTTTTTTCGGCAATGTTTGCGAGTGTCCCAAACATGACTTCCTCTTTGTCCGAATAACCGGCATGCTTGACAATTGCTGCAGGGGTGTCTTCGGGGTAATGCACCAGCAGTTTTTCCACCACGGCTTCTATATCCATAAACATGGTGAAAAAGGCCATGGCAGCCTGATTTTTCGCCAGTTTGTCCACGCTGTCCGGGCCGTCGTATAGCGCGGCCCGGCCGAAAGTGGCGGTAAGAGTCACGGAATGGGCCTTTTTTCCCGATGTTACCCCCTTTTTCAGGGCAGCATTGGAGTTGTTAAACGCGCTTACCCCGGTGATTATCTCCGGGTCAAGGTCTGCAAATTCTTCCATGTACCACATGTTGGGCCCGTATATGGTGGGATCGCCGCTGCACAGCACGGACACGGTTTTGCCTTCTTTTACCGCCTCGCGGATAATGCCGAAAATTTTTTCCAGTTCCGCCATTTTTTCGTCATAATCAAACCGCGTGATTTCCTTTCCCTCTTCGGGGGTCTTGCCGTGTACCGCAAATATCCCGAATCCCGGATCATGTATCTGTTTGTCTTCCAGCAGGTCCGGGAATTTTTCCACCGTGCTCTGCCTGCAGAAGATAACGTCTGAGTCCTTTATGGTGTCTGCTGCCTTAAAGGTTATGTTCTCAGGGTCCCCGCTTCCGGTGCTCACCAGGTAAAGACCGGTTTTGCCGGAATCGCCGGCATACAGACCGCCCGCAGACAGGCAGAGGAAAATTGCGGGTATAACAAAAATAAATGCGGAAAATGTTTTGATCCGTTTCATTTCAAGTTTCCTTGCGCTTTAATATTTGAAAGAAAGTGCAGCCCCCATGGTCCGGTCAAGTGCCGGCTGCCCGCTTGAATTGACGTAATCCCTGTCAAACAGGTTTTTCACATAAACTTTGACCATGCCGTTTTTGATGCCATGCCACTGGTCAAACAGGCGCTGCTCAACCCCGAGATCAAAAACGTGGAAAGCATCTACATCGGTTTCCCGGAATTCGTATGTATCCTCGGCCACCTCGATGGCCTCAACGGCTACCTGGTCATCCTGATATTCGTAATCCAGGATCAGGCGCGTACCCTGGCGAACATGCCAGATAAGACTGGCGTTTGCCCTGTGTTCGGGCCGGTTGCTCAGTTCCTCCTCTCCTGCGGGCTCATCTCCCTGGTTGTCAAAGTGCTGATAAGCATATCCCAGAATGAAATCCAGATCCCGGGAAAGGCTTCCGTTGAGCTGAACCTCTAAACCCTGGCGGATGACTTCTTCCAGGTTGATCTTATAATCCATGAACTCTTTTCCAGGTTCAACCGGGTTACCGCTTGACGGGGTGTATTGGGCAAAATCCCGGTTATAAGAAATAAAATCCTTTATCCGGTAGTATGAGTAGTTGAGCTGAAGATTGATATCACCGGCAAGTCTTCTGGAAAGTATGGCATCGTAGCCGGTGCCGTGCTCAGGCTCCAGCCAGGCACCTGTGGGCTTCCCCTGGGGATTGTAATCGCCGTGGTAATCCGGGGCCCGCCAGATCCGGCTGATCCCTGCGGATACCGAGGTGTCTCTCAGCCAGTCGGCATGATCATCGAGTTCGTAGGTAAGAAAACTTTTGGGCGACCATTCGGACCAGTTGCGCTCGATCCATTTGTCTTCTCCTGAAATCCATGTGCCGCCGCTGTTGTTTGAGTTGTCCACGTTGATGGTGACATCTTCGTAGCGGGCGCCGGCGGTCATGTTCAGGCGTTGGGTGATCTGCCATTCGTGCTGGGCAAATCCCGAAATTATTTCGATTCGTTTTTTATAGGACTCATCGTCACTGGCATCATAATTTTGCGCCAGCTCCGCTCCAATGGTGCTTACATGGCCTTGGCCCAGGGAGAATTCATTGGCGGCCTTTGCTCCCTGCTGTTTCCAGTGCGTTTTCCAGGAGCCGGAGTTCAGATCAGCATGATCCCTGGTCTCCTCGCCGTAATAGGCGCCTGCCGACCAGGTGCCCAGGGGCGTGGGGATTTTGCTGTTTAGCCTGTAATAGGTTGCGGTTTTGTCCCAGGTGGGGTTTTGGTCGTAATAAAGGTCACGTCCGCTTTGTTTTTCCCTGACCGGATAATCCGGGTCATAATCGCTGGCCGGATCATCCGGATCGTTTACCACCGGCCTTTGCCGGTCAGCATCAGTATAGGAAGCCTGAAATGTGACATATCCGTTGTTTGACAGTATGTATCCCAGACGACCGAAAACCGTGTCAATATCCGCCTCGTGATTTCTCAGATACCCGTCGGTTGCGTATTTCTGATAGCCCAGATCATAAATGGCGCTGCCCGCCCCTCCGCTGGCAGACAGGCTGTGGTTCTGGGTGCCGTAGTCGCCGTAGCTGGCGGAAAAGGCAAGATCCGGTTTTGCTTCTTCATAGCGCCCGGGCGTTTTGGAAATAAAATTGACGGCTCCGCCGATGCTTTTGCCAGGGTAAAGGGCGGAATGCGGACCGGGCATAACCTCCACGGATTCTATAAGAAAAGGCGGAAGCAGGGCGTAATCCACGATATTGCTCCCTCTCCGGCCTCCGGTTTTGCGTATCGTAACCCCGTCCATTGCACTGACAAACCGGTTGCCGTCAAAACCCCGCAGGTAAAAGGTGTCGCTGTCGGGCACAAGCTCTGAGCTGCCCCTGTAGTTCATGATTGGCAGGTCTTTGACAAAATCCGAGACATTCTGCGGTATGCCCGCTCCATGGTAGTGCTCGGTATTGATGGTGGTTTTGTCGGGCTCAGTGAGAATCTGCGGCTTTGTCTTCTTTTCCTTAACCACCATGGTATCGAGTTCTTCAACATTTTCTTCGGCATCTGCCCGGCATAAAAAAAATACCGGCGATAAGATTGCAGCCATGATGATGATTCCGGTCCAGCGGGCCATTTTTCTGCGCATCCATTGTTCTCCTTTCCATTTTTCAGTTTCAGGATATGCCCGTGGACGCGGTAAAGCATTGAAGCGGCAGGTATTTGCTGCTATAAAAAAAATGCTTCCCGTTTCACGGGAGGTTTTCCAAAGGGGGCAGCCGCATGGGCCTGGCCGGGCTCGGCTGCCTCCTTATTCAAATACCGGAATTTGAAACACGCCGGAGTTGTTTTGTAAGGGGTTATTGCGCCAGTCTTTGAATGGCGGCTTTTGCATCCTTTTTATGGTTTTCAAATTCAGCCGCCTCTTT